>JAZSPB010000028.1:0-16037 GCA_045537235.1 Eubacteriales bacterium | reverse complement strand
AACATACTGCACCCTATGGGGTACCGCTATGTTCGCACAAACTCAAAGAGGGCTCGGGTCAAAAGTTTTTTGCGGAGCTTTTTTTCAAAAAAGCGACCTCCTGCGCCCGCAGGCGCCCTCACGCAAATCGCAATGATAAGAAAGGACAAACCACTATGAAACTGGTTGCCACCTGCTTGTTCGGATTGGAAAAGCTGTTGGGAAATGAGATCGATGCTTTGGGGCTTCATCGGCTGGACACGATGGATGGTCGCGTCACCTTTGAAGGAGAGGCACTTGATATTGCTCGCGCCAACATCGGCTTGCGCTGTGCAGAAAGGGTCTATATTCTTCTCGGCTCTTTTCCTGCCACCAACTTTACCGAACTGTTTGACGGCACAAAAGCTCTGCCGTGGGAGGATTTTGTCGGCAAATATGACGAATTCCCCGTCAAAGGTCACGCCATTAAGAGCAAGCTGTTTTCGGTTCCCGATTGCCAGAGCATTGTTAAAAAAGCAGTGGTCGATCGGATGTCGGCTCATTACGGTGCCAAGTGGTTTTCCGAGAACAGCGGTGTAAAATATCAGATCGAATTTTTCATTTTCAAGGATATGGCGCATCTGATGATCGATACCAGCGGCACACCTCTGCATAAACGCGGCTACCGCCCCGAGGCAGGTGCCGCCCCCATCCGCGAAATGCTGGCCGCCGCCATTGCACTCACCGCCCGCCCCCGTGAAGACACCCTTTTCTGGGATCCCTTTTGCGGCTCGGGCACCATCGCCATTGAAGCGGCCATGATCGCAACGGGACGCGCTCCCGGTCTCAACCGTGAATTTGTCGGTGAAAAGTTTGCCGCCATTCCCGCAAGACTTTGGAACGATGCGCGTGAGGAAGCACGGTCAAAGATCATTACAAGCTCCCAATTTGAAGCCTATGCTTCGGATATCGACGAGGACATTCTTGACATCGCCTACGAAAGTGCCATGCGCGCCGGTGTGGAGGAGCACATCAACATCTTCACCGCCGACGCACGCAAGATCAAAAAGGAGGATCGCCGCGGCACCATTGCCTGCAACCCTCCGTACGGCGAGCGCTTGATGGAGCGCCGCGAGGTAGAAGAACTGTATGCTGAGATCGGTCGCACCTTTGAAGCACTTTTGCCGTGGCAAATTTACGTCATCACCTCATGCGAAAATTTCGAACGTCTTTACGGACGCCGCGCAGACAAGGTCAAGCGACTCTACAACGGTATGATTCCTTGTAATCTCTATGAGTTTTTTAAGCCGAGAGAAAACAAAAAGAGATGATTGCGCCTGCGGGCGCAGGACGGGAGGTCTCTTTTTTGAAAGAAAAGCACACTTCCTTCAAAAGTGCGCAAAAAACTATTCTTCGGTGCACTTGTTTTAGTCGGAGCGAACATACTGCATACTTTGGAGGGTGGCTTTGTTCAAACTAACTCTCTGCAAAATGGGGCTGTCCTCAAGATCGGGACAGCCCTTTTGTTATTTGGTTTGTTGCTTTTCGGCAACTTGCTTGGCCTTCTTTTCTGCTTCTTTGCGTTTGCGCTCCGCTTCGTCGGTCTCATAGTTGGCGCGATCTTGCGTACCGAGTGCGTTGCGGAACAGGATCAGCCCCGTTTCATCCTCGTCGAAAGTATATTCCACCGAACCGTGCCAGCCGTTGGTAAGATCGCGAGGCTCGTAACGTCGGAACAGACCGTCGCCCACGGGGAAATACCCCTCGCCCGTACCGCGATACTCGGTCAGCTCCCAAATGCTCTCCAAGGTTTCCTTTTTATACAGCGCACGCATTTTGACAATCCCCACCTCGGGCGCGAACCAATATTCCTTCTTGCCACCGCGATACGCCCAACCTCCCGTAGCATTTTGAAGGTCAAAGGCGATATGGCGGCAATTTTCAAACACGCCCGCCGGCGTTTCCACCGCCTCGTCCTCGCGAACCTCGAAGATGATAGGATGCGATTTTCCCCAAAGATCGATCTTTTTCTCGCATCGATAACCGCTCACCCACTCGTCCGACCAAACACAGCCTGCCACGTCATCCAGCATATCGTACAGGAAATTATAAAGCACAGGATATCCGCTATCACCGCAATTTCCCATGTCCTTCCACTCAAATGCGAATTTTCTTCCGTGATCGGGGATCGCGACCCTTCCGTTTTCTCGCTTTACATGATAATAATCGAAGAAATTCCATCGACCGATCTCGGTACAATCAGGTGTAAATTCTCGGTCAGTGGCAAAAATACGATGCATGACATTGGACGCGATCTCGGTGTGAATTTTCTCCCGTTTGGTTCGTGCCAACTCGGCGGCGTGACGCATATAAGACGATACATCGATTAATTTATCGTTATGATCGTGATATTCCTTTCTCGCGCGAACCATATTGCCGCCCCATGTATCCCGATAACCTTCGCACCGCACAAATCCGCGGTGAAATAAGGTTGCCGAGCTGTTTTCATAGGCCGTGACCTCAAATACGGATTCACGTTCGCTCAAAAGCATCTCGTCATCCTTGTGGGTAAGACATTGATATTCCCATCGGTTACCCGCCGCAAAGGGAACAATACCCTCTCCGCCGCAGAGCTCATACTTGGCAAGTACCCACTCAAAACAGCCCTCCGAACGGTCTGCCAACTGGCGCACGATACCCACCTCGGGGCAAAAATAGGTCTCCGCGTATTTCAGTCTGTAATAATCGCCCTCAAACACCGTAACAACGCAATTTTCAAACACCCCTGCCGGTGTTGTGACCGTGACACCGACTTGCTTCAGTGTGAGCTTATTTTTCTTGTCGGAAGAGACAAAAACATCGCCCACCTTCATTTCGGGATCGTAGATCAGATTGTCACACGCACTGCAGTTCCAAAAAAGTGCCTCCTCCGCATCGTCCAAATCGCCCTTGGTATATCCCGGCTGTTGCCAGAAATACAGCTTACCGTCAATATAACGGTAGACCTCACCCGTAGCATGGATATGAGCAGCCGTCCGAGGATAAGCCTCCAAAAATCGCGCATTGACCGCCAGTGCCGCCTTGGCATTGGCATAGTACACATCGGCGGGTGTCAGCAGTTCCAGAACCTTCTCGTTCGCCTCCGTGCATTTTTCAAGGTCGTTTTTGTTCAGATATTCCCATCCAAGCCAAAACCAAACGTACGCCTGCGCCTTACGAAAACCCTTGGCCTCCAACTCGGGGAGCTGTTTGTCCCGCATAAATTCAATGCGCGCATCCCCCTTGTATTTTCTGTATTCATGCGCCACAACCGCCTGCATAACATCCTCGTTGTGACTTTCTTCGGCGGCTTGCTTCATGCGCTCAAAAATACCGTCTTTATTCTCCTCGGAAAGCCACCAATAACCGCGAAGCAAAACATCCGCAAGGGCGCGTTGCTTTTCGATAGACTCGTCAAGCGCCTCCACCGCCGCCAAAACGACCCGATATTCCTGCTCAAACCCTTCCTTCGTGTTCTTGAGTCCCCAAAGCTTGAGCTGCTCGACCTGCCTCATGACACGCTCGATCAAGCTCGCATTTTCATGATATGCTTTTTCCATAATACCGTACTCCTTTCTGAGTTGCCGTCGCCCCTCGGAAAGTCGCCATTTAACCGTGCCCGCCGGCAGGGACAGCCGCTTTGCGATCTTTTCCACCGATAATCCTTCGAAGTAATGCAATTTCACGGTCTCGCGAATCTTTTCGCTGAGTGCCTCCACCGCCGCGTGCAGCTTTTCGTCTCGCTCCGCCTCGGAATAATTGCCCGCCAAAAGCTCCGCAATTCCACTCTCGTCCGAGGAAGCCAGCTCCATGTTCTCGATCAGATTCAAACTGATGTCAGCCACCGCACTTTGGTAGTGCATAACGACACTTCTGGCACAATTCTTGGCGATCGAGCACACCCACGAGCCGAATTTTTCCCGATCTCGCAAGCTGTTAAGATTGACCCAAGCCGACACAAACGCATCCTGCGATGCGTCCTCCGCCGAGAACTCATTGCCCGTCACCTTGTACGCCGTACCTATGACCGATCGCTGATGACGCGTCACCAACGTCTCATATGCCCGATCGTCACCGAGCAAAGTCATCTCCACCAACGTACCGTCCTTCTTGTCCTTATAATCGTTCATTTGCATTTCCTTTCGCGTAATCGTTTTCGGGGGTTCACCAATAAGATGAAAAATTTCAAAAAAAGGTTGGGGCGGATGAAAAATTTTACAATCTAAAAGTTTAGCCCCACGTCATATCAGTGGGGCTTGGATTTATCATTTAGCGAATTTGAATCTCTCTGACGGTTCCTATACCCGTGGTATACTGCATAAGAGTTGGGGTAAGCGGTGCCTCGAAATCCTTGTGGATATGCCCTACGAATACGCCGCGGATAAGGGACTGGGACTTGATATATTCCACTGTCTCGACCGTCGTGACATCCGCTCTTTGTTGGGAAAATCTCTGTTCGCTGTAATCGGTCATTCTTTCCTCGGGGACGGCGACAAGATAAGCAGGTGTCCCTTTTTTCTTGCCCACAAGCGAAAATTCGTAATATTCCTCGGAATAAAGAGGATTGTGCATAAAAAGCAGGATGGGAAGCCCTTTTCCCACCTCGGCACGAAGTGCTGCCAGTTGCCATTCCTCAAACAAATAGTAGGAGTTATCGATAGCAACGAGATTGACACCGTTTACCTCACGGGATGCAAAGCGGATGGGATTTTTAAAGGCCGCTTGAACCCTGTCAAGGCTCTGTGCACGGTATGCCGCATCCTCTACTGCTTCACCGACGTAAAGACTGAACTCATGATTGCCCGCCGCCATAAAAAGATCGATACGCTCCGCCATCTCTCGCGCCATATCCAAGTTTTTCTCGGACACGAAATCGATCAGATCGCCTGTATGCACCACCGTCTTATTCTCCTGCTCGGCTATGCGAAGGATCTCGTAAAAATCAGCCTCGGCCGTGGGAAACGCCCCCCACCGACCGTTTGCCAACCGTATCTTTCGCTCGTCGTCCCGTTCATCCGCAAGTGGCAAATGCGTATCGCTGACGTGCAAAAGCGAAAAGGGGGCGGTGGCTCCCACACATAACTCTGTGGTAATTCGATTCATAGTATTCCTCCTCTATCAGAGCCGTACCATGCCTTGGCGAGGTACGAAAAATTCGTGAAGTCCGCAAGAAAGCTCAACCTCGCCCTGCTCTACCACTTCACCCATGCAGTTCAAAACGGTATACGCGCGCTTACCGAAATCGGCATTGGCGCGAACCACAAGTGCCGTCTCCGCCGTGGCGTTGACAAAATCCAGTTTGCGGAAGCCGTCTACCGTCAGAATAGGCTTGGTATGTGAAACAGCGATAATATGTCCGTCTCTCTCGGACTTGACAAGGCTGTAAAGAGACTCGGGGTTTTCCGCCGAGAAAGCGCCATCAAGAAGCGTCTCGCGATTGTCATTCCAATATTCCAACCAAAACTTCAGCATTTTTCGATGCGACTCGGGGATCTTATCCAAAAGCACCGAGATCTGCGGCACGGAAAACAGCGTGCATATCACCTGATGCGCCGCCGACTCCACGGTGTCCTCCGTATGCCACATCAGCATATCGGAATGTACAGGTGTTTTGCCCAGCAAATAGCGCATATCGGTTCCCACAGCATGATTCATCAAGGAGTCGTTCGGACAGTCGGCCACGCGGATCATATTGCCGTACTTTCGTATCGTGGGACCGAAATAGGATTGACGGAACTCAATAAGGATCTCGGGATTTGCCTCACGCAATGCCTCCGTAATCCCCAACAGCAGCTTATCCACCGCATCCTCCAACGACAACGTATCCCAGCGCTCATCAAAAGCTGGAGTTGTGGGATAAAGCGCAAAGCTGTCAATAAAGTCCAGCTTAAAGCCATCCAGCCCCCACTCGCGCACCGCATTGCGGTAAATATCGATCAGATAAGACCGCACCTCCGGGAAACGGGGATCGAGAACCGCACAGTTCGACCACTTATAGCCCAAGACCTTATCCTTGAATCGCTCGTAGGACTTGGCATAGATGCCCATAAACGGCACCGAAAACCAAAGGATAAACTTCATCCCCGTCTCATGCACTGCGTTCACAAAGGCTTTCATATCGGGAACCTTGGAGCCTGCCACTTCCCAGTCACCGCAATATCCATAACCGCCCGATGAATTTTCAGTCTGCCATCCGTCATCCACGATCACACTTTCCATTCCCAGAGCCTTCGCAAGACGACACTGCTCGACAATAGCCTCCACGTCAATGTCCTGATGGAAGGAATACCAGCAGGAATACACAGGACGGCGTGCCGTATCGGGAATATATGCCGTAGGATACCCGCATTGCTCGGACCAGTACCGTTCTGCCGCCTTGAGCGACTGGTGATAAGGACGGTCTGTCATATCAATATAGATCGTGGCATGATACTCGGTAATGCTGTTGACGGGCATGGTAAAAAATTGCACTTGACAAGCCACCGTCGCCGTTTTTTCCACGACTCCCGTATGGATCTCTATAGGCGTCATCGCATCGGACAGGGCAACCGTCATGCGATTGTTCCCTCCCGACGAGATCAACTGATGCAAAGGTGCGCCCGATGCCAATCTTGATTTTGTCTTCTGTGCTCCCCAAGAAGGACACAGCTTGCGCATCTCCCGCATTCCCGCGCTCCAAACAGAATACATATCCGAGCAGTTGACATTCCACTTGACCGAGAGCACCGCGGGTACCGTCGGTTCCGAATAGGTCACGTCCACATCCACCAAGACAATACCGTCAAGGGCACGCTCGGTCAGCTTGACCACCGCATTGTCGGTCGGCTTGCAAGAAAAATTCATGGTTTCCTTCTCCTTTTATATCTGAATATGAATATTTTATATCTGAATATGAATACCGTTGACCTCCACATCGGTATCGGCGCGGATGAGAATGTACTTGGTACCGTCAATGACCCGTGTCTCCACATGATCGGCGCAACCGGGGCTGACCTTGATGACCACCTCGGGTGTCTTGACACTGATCCCCTTGCTCTCCGCCAGATTTCCCGGATTGACCTCGGCATCCTTACCAAAGCTCTCGTCAAATTTTTCCTCAAATTCCGCTGCCTTTTCCTCGGCAACTCCGCAGCAACGCAAAAGCGCACCGGCCTCGGTCTTGGTAATGACCAACGGCTCCTCCACCTTTTCCTGCTTGTGTTCCTCAATCATGGCGCGAAGCTGATTATGTACCGTTTTGACCACCTTCATGCTGCAATCCTCGGCCATCGTCTCGGTCAGCATCTCCGCAAAGGTCGCCTTTTGCTCTACAGCAGGCATGGGCATCTCCTCGGCGCCGAACAATGCCGTCACAAGCTCGGTGCGACTGTTGGCAAGGTCATGCGTATAATAAAGTGTCTTATAAATGTTGGCACCGCCATCCTCAAAAGCGGGAAAAGTGAAACCGAATTCGGGTGCTCCCACCGCTGTGTCCGCGCAAATACTGCGGAAACAATTGCCGGGCATATAATAGCTCATGACCGACTTACCCATCTTAACAGGGCATACGGCACATACAATAAAGGGGAAGCTGGAGGTCGATTCCACCGCATCCTCCCCCTCGGAATTCTTGGCAAACACATCACAGCGATCGTGGGCTGCCAAAATAATATAGTTGTCGTCGCTGACATAAGAGCCGATGATCTTGTCAAACAGCTTATGTACCGCATCCTTGTCCTTAAGCTCGGTGGTACGGAGCTCAGTCAAAAGGCGGTGTTCTTCACTCTCCAAAACCTGCTGCGTGGAAAATTCGATCTCGATAAGATTGCGGTTGATCGCCCCCGACATGGTCTTTTTCAAGAGCCCCAACAGCAGATCGGCATCCTCCTCGGCCATCAGTCCAAGTCCCTGATCAAATTCCGAAAGGATCTCCCCTTTCGAACTGACAAAACATCCACGAATGTATCCAATATTGGTTCGCCCTGCACGAAATCTCCGGCGAAGCTGTGCAATTTCTCTTTCTTTCATATACACTCCCAACGGACAAAGCCGCTTTTTTATTTTTCGCGTATTGCGTCTTTTCATTGTACCACAAAATCATGCTTTTTTCAACAAAAATTTTGTGTGATGCGCCTGCGGGCGCGGGAGGTTGCTTTTTGAAAAAAGCTCCGCAAAAACTTTTGATCCGCGCCCTTGCCAATGTTTGAGCGAACACACTGCATCCCATAGGGGATCGCTATGTTCGCACAAACTACAATAAGGGCGCGGATCAAAAGTTTTTTGCGGAGCTTTTTTTCAAAAAAGCGACCTCCCCCGCGCCCGCAGGCGCATCCGCAGGTCAATCTTTCTTTTTCTTCTTTTTCTTGACGGAAAAGCCGAAGGTTCCGATCTTTTTGCCAAGCTCAAAATATTCACCGTGAGCGAAAGCCGCCAGATGAGCGCGATCAAGACAAAGCTTGCCGTCCTTGTCCAACAGCGATTCATCCACATCCACCGCCACAATGTCAGCAATAAACATATCGTGACTGCCCAGAGGAATGATGTCGGTCACACGGCACTCCAAAGAAAGCGGGCACTCTCCAATGAGCGGTGCGCTCACCTCAAAGGCCTCTGTCTTGGTCAGCGAATATTTTTTGAATTTGTCCACCTTGCGTCCCGTATACACACCGCAAGAATCGGCAGTACGAATAAGCTCGGAGGTAGTAAGATTGATGACAAACTCCCCTCGCTCCTTAATGATCTCATAAGAATATCGAGACGGACGCAGAGAAATATAGGTTTTGGGCGGAATGGTGTTGAGGATCCCCGTCCATGCCACCGTAACGATGTTGGAGGTTTCCATGTCACCACAACTGACCATCACAGGAGGAACGGGAGCCAAAAGCGCCCCGCCTCGCCATTTTATCTTTGCCATCAGCCCTCGATCAGCTCCATGCTCTCAATCACAACGTCATCTACGGGCCAATCTTGATAATACATCATTTTGGTGGTAGTAGACACACCTGCGATAGAGTCGATCACTTCCTCGCCCTCGATCACCTTTCCGAAGCCCGCATACTGACCGTCAAGATGGGGGGAATCCATGTGCATGATGAAGATCTGCGAGCTTGCCGAGTCGGGGATCATGGTGCGAGCCATAGACAGTACACCGCGCGTATGCTTGAGGGTGTTCTGTGCAAATCCGTTGGCGCGGAACTCGCCCTTGATGGAAGCCGCTTCCTTCTGCTGATAGTCCTCGTCAAAGCCACCGCCCTGGATCATAAACCCGGGGATCACGCGGTGAAAGATCGTGCCGGAATAAAAGCCGTCTTTTACAAGCTTGACAAAATTTTCAACCGTCTTGGGCGCCATTTCGGGATACAACTCAGCGATCATAACGCCGTGATCTTTTACTGTGATTTTCACCTTGGGATTGTTCATTTTTTATACCTCTCTTTTTATGATTTCTGTAATGTGTCCGCCTCGGGATAAGCCGCGCGGAAAAGGGTGTCCATGCGCTCACGGTCGCCCAAAAGATGCAGATAGCCAAACAATGCCTCGAAGCCCGTAGCCATCAAATACTCGGCTCGCGTAGCGCTCTTGGGGATATTGGCATGATCCAGATTGCGTCCGCGGTGATAAACGGTGTTTTCTTCCTCGGTAAGCAAGGGCAAGATCCGTTCTGCCGCCGCCGCCTGGCGGGAAGCCGTTACAAAATCCAGCGCCATTCGGTTGAGCTTGCGCGAATGGTAAATACCGCGCTCCACAAGCATGGTGCGCACCAGCAATTCCAACACACTGTCGCCCAAATATGCCAACGCAGCCGCGCCAACAAGTCTATAATCCTTCTCCAATGCCACACCTCCTATCGAACTTTTATTATTGTATCACAGCCCCCACCATTTGTCAATCGCAAATTCAGATTTCCTCAGGCGCCTGCGGGCGTGGGAGGTCGCTTTTTTGAAAAAAAGCTCCGCAAAAAACTTTTGTTCCGCGCCCTTTTTTTAGTTTGAGCGAACATACCGCTTCAAATTCGGTACCGCTGTGTTTGCATAAACTACAATAAGAGCGCGGGGCAAAAGTTTTTGCGGAGTTTTTTCAATAAAGCGACCTTTCACGCACGTCCGTTTTCGACAAATGGACAAAACATTCGCAAGAACATCTACAAAAAAAGGGAAAGCCGTTAAAGCTCTCCCGTTTCTATTATTTTTCCACCTTTCCTCCGACGGTTCCGTTGTCCGAGGGAACGCTACCCGTAAAGGTGACCACTGCACTTTCGATCGGCTCATTTCCGGCACCGATGTTGATCCTGCGGAATGCCGCCGCACCGCCCTCGTAGTTGACAAGCTTGATGGTGTTGCAGTTGTAAAAGGCCATGGTCTTGATCTCTTCCACCTTGGATGAGATGGAAAAGTTGGTAATGCTCTTCCCGAGCGGGCAGGTGATGATGACACTCATATCCTTGTTGTACAACACGCCGTCAACATCACTGTACATCTGATTTTGAGGATCGACCGTGATATTTTCAAGGTCGCGGCAATTGCAGAGCGCATAGTCTCCGATCCCCTCCACCTCTGCCGGGACGGTAATATTGACAAGACCGCTCCCGTAGAACGCATAAGAGCCGATGTATCGAATTCCGGAATGGATATCGATCGACCGAAGATAAGTACAGTTGCGGAAAGCATAATCCCCGATCCCCACCACGCGGTCTCCCTCGGGACTAACTTTGGGAAGGATCACAAAGCTGTCGCGGCAACTTCCCATCCCCGACACATAGCAGGTGCCGTTGCTGTTGCTGACAAACTCCAAACCCTTACTCGATATGTCTATCGGCTCGGACTCTGTCTCTTTCTCCGTCTCTTCGTCGGTCTCGGTATCACTTTCGGGAGCCTCTGCCGTTTCCGCGTCCGTCTCGGTCGAACTCTCGCTCTCCTCACCGTCGGCCATCACAGGCAGATCATCCTTGGCGCGATTTGCGGCTGTCAAAGCCACCAGTCCTACGCACATCATCAGTACCAAAAGTGCCGTGATTCCTCGGTATACCCATTTTGATTTTCCCAATTTCATATTTTTCATTCCTTTCTTTTTTGATCTTGCCCCACGGCGCGGGAATACGCTGCGGTGGCTTGTCCGTACTCCCATTATACCGATTTTACAGCCGTTGTCAAAGCGATTCGCTCGACACCGTTTGGGCTTTTACGGCAGCCTTTTCGCTCCTCCCACCATTCTCGCCAAAGCCCCCCGAAATACGCGCTCGTTTCCGCACAAACACCGCCGAATTTTGCGATGGATTTCTGCCTTGCCGTTGACTTTTTACGAAACTTATGGTATCATACTGTCGGGACGTCTGTGGGCGGAGAAGGCCACCCCCAAAAACTCTGCAAAATTTTTTGTTCCGCACCCTTTTTGCAGTTTGTGCAAACATGGCAAGGCACCGATCGGTACAATATATAATATATGTGCTGACTTTATCAAGGATGCGAAACAAAGGGTTTCGCGCTTTTGAAAGAAGTGCCGTCTTGATTTTCCCGCAATTGCAGGCACCCTGACATAAACCCCAAACCTAAAAGGAGTCTCTCCACATGATCATAGGTCGTTTTTCTCTTGCTCACGGACTTTTTTTGGCTCCCCTTGCCGGTGTGAGCGATCGTGCCTTCCGCAATGCTTGCCGCGCGGCAGGAGCCGAATACACCGTTAGCGAGATGGTGTCCGCCAAAGCCTTATGTTATGAGCAACTGACAAAAAAAGAAAGCATCCCCGTCAGAACGGCGCCTTTAGCCTCGGTCTATCAAAACGAAATGCCCATGGCTATTCAGTTGTTCGGAAGTGAACCCGAGTTTATGGCTCGGGCGGCTGCCCTCATTGAGGAAATGTCCTACCGAGGATGCACATCGGATACAGCTCCCGCCGCCATAGATATCAATATGGGCTGTCCCGTCCACAAGATCGTAGGAAACGGCGAAGGCAGTGCGCTGATGAAAAACCCCGTGCTCGCCGCCGATATCGTACGAGCCGTATGCCAAGCGGTCAAGCTCCCCGTGACTGTCAAAATTCGCGCGGGTTGGGACAAAGACAGCATAAACGCCGTCGAAATGGCCAAGCGGTTGGAGGATGCCGGCGCGTCGGTCATCGCCGTTCACGGACGAACACGGGAGCAAATGTATGCGCCCCCCGTGGATATCGGAATCATTGCCGCCGTCAAGAAAAGTGTCAGCATTCCTGTCATCGGCAACGGTGACATCCTTACCGCCGACGATGCCCTGCGAATGTTCCGCGAAACGGGATGTGACGGTATAATGATCGCCCGCGGTGCCCTCGGCAATCCTTGGCTGTTCACCGAGATCATCGCCAAGCTGGAGGGTCGTGAATTTGTGCCGCCCACGCTTGCCGAGCGCATGGAGACCGCTTTGGGGCAGGTGCGATTCATGGTAGAAGAAAAGGGTGAGCGAGTCGCCATCGCGGAAGCACGCAAACATCTCTCTTGGTATATCAAAGGCATCGAAGGTGCCGCCGCCGCGCGCATGACCATCAACAATGCCAAGACCCTTGACGAAATGCGATCCATTCTCCGCGAGGTCGCAGGAGGAAGCTTGTCATGACCGATATCAATATCGTAAGCACCGACCGCCGCTTTTGCCGTTTTTTGGAGTTGGAGATTTCCCGAATGGGTCTGTCCTTCGCCGTCAGCGATTCCCCCATGTCCAACTGTCGCATATGCCTGATCGATGCCGCCACCGTTTCCCCTGTGCCGACCGACGCGGCAGTCATCCTCTTTGGCGGCGATGAAAAAGCTTTAGCCGCATACCGCGCCGACAGACAATTGGACAAGCTCTTTTTGCTGACCGATTTTCGCCGTGCACTGTTCGAACTGATGTCTCGGCAGACCGCGCCCCCGACAAAGACCAAACGTAGAAGGGTCTCTCCCTCGACTCAACTCATCATCCAAACAGACCGAAAAACGGTCACTGTAGGCAGCAGTGAGTCGATAAAGCTTTCGGAGACAGAATATCGCCTTCTTTGCCGTTTGGTCGAATACGGCGGAAAACCGCTGTCAGCCGATCATGCGGCTGATATTCTCGGCACCTCCGAATCCAACAAATTCAATGTCTACATCTGCTATCTGCGCCGCAAGCTGGAGCGTGGGTCACTTCGTCTGTTCCATACCGTACGCGGTCAAGGCGTTGCACTCACGGCCAACTGCAAATTCAAAAACGAAGAAAAAGAGGACTAAACCATGAAGCTCATGTTCGCCTCCGATATTCACGGAGATTTCGCTTGTGCCCAAGCCATGCTGGACACCTTTCACGCGGAAAAGGCCGAAACACTCATTCTTTTGGGAGACCTTCTCTATCACGGTCCCCGAAACGACATTCCGGAAGGATATGCTCCCCAAAAAGTGATCGAATTGCTCAATGCCAATCGAGAGCACTTGGTCTGCGTTCGCGGCAACTGCGACACCGAAGTCGATCAAATGGTGCTGGACTTCCCTATTCTTGCCGACTATATGCTGATCTTTGAGCGTGGTCGCCGCTTTTTCATCACCCACGGGCACCACTACAACACAACCACACCGCCACAGCTTTCCCAAGGCGATATTCTGATTCACGGTCACACCCATGTACTGACCGTCACCCCTTTCGGCAACGGCTTGACCTATATCAACCCCGGTTCTGTTTCCCTTCCCAAGGAAAACCATCCAAAATCCTATATGATATATGAAAACGGGGAGTTTACCGTCAAAGATTTTGAAGGGAATGTCGTGGCAAGTCATATGCTACGTTAAGAGCGCCTGCGGGCGGGGAGAGGTCACTTTTTTGGAAAAAAGCTCCGCAAAAAACTTTTGATCCGCGCCCTTTCGGGAGTTTGTGCGAACATAGCGATCTCCCGTGAGGTGAAGTATGTTCGCGATAACTTGGAGAGGGCGAAGGTTAAAGGGTTTGCGATGCTTTTTTCCTTTCTGTCCGAAGGCAAGACAAAAGAAAAGGAATGGGTTCAGAACTGCACTGAATCCATTCCTTTTCTTTTTTCGTCAATAAATTTACTTATATTCCACCTCAAAGATCACTGCATCAAACGGTGAGATCCGATCGGGGGTGCCGTAAAAGACCTTGCCTATGCCGATCCCTTCCACGAAGCGGAATCTCGTCTCACGCGTGTCGGGGGAATAGTTGACAGCCACACAGATCACCTTGCCGTCATCTCCACGGTGAAGTGTAACTCCGATAAACGGATCGTCATTCTGTACCTCATGGCAAGCAAGAATATCCGCAAACAAGCGACGGTATATCTTATAAAGATCGCCGTCAAACGCATCGCTCTGTTCAAGAAGCATCGCCTCCAACGGGAAGTTGACATAATACACTCGACCGCTTCCCTCTCGGTTCTCGGAGATAGCGGGAATACCATGCTCATCTCGCGCCAAAACCTTTGCGGACATGGGAACCGTCTCATAACGACGCTCACGCTTGAAGGGAAAGGACGTTCCGTCAAGCTCCGCGCGGCATTGTTCATGAATCAGGCAGGAATCGGTAACTCGGAGTCCTGTGATCGACTCAAATTCTGCAAGAACGCCGTTATCATTGGAAATATAAAGAGTAGCCCCCTTCTCCACACGGCGGCAAAGCTCAAGATACCGCTCACGAGGCATGATCTGCTGTCCCGTAATCGACGGTAACAGATACACTTTACTCTCGGGCAGCTCGTCCTCACACCAAGCAAAGCGCAGATTCAAGCCCGCCTGCTTGGCCAAGCAGTAGGTCATATAAGCCACACCCCACTGCTGTTGGCTGTGGGTAAGAATGCAAACCGCATCCTCGTGGGCACGGGGAAGCTCCAAATTCAGAGAACGCAATGCCTTGGCCACGCGTCCCGTCTCCAAAAGCACAGGTTTAGGTGAGCCGTCGGCATAGCGCATTCCCAACTCAACCTCACCCATCTGCCTGGTATAAGGATCGGTGGTGAGCTTGGTCTGCTCATTGGCACACCACCACATCACGCCAAGTGCACCGTGCGCCCAGTTGGAGAGCAGATTCAAACGCATAAAATCGGCAGCGCGGTCATCATCACAAAGCATGGGCCCCATGGTACCGATCTCCTCCACAAGACACGGATGACCGCCGATATCGGAATACAGCTTGTTCTCGCAAGTCGCGTGCATTGCCGTTCGGAAAGACGCAATGTGATCCTTGCCGGCGAACTTGACCCAATACGGATAGGGATGGGTTGTCAAAATATCGCAAGCCTCTGCCTGTCCGCCGATCGTCCATTTTCCGTTATCCTTGCCTGCCACAAGACTGTGCATTCCCGAGACGATAGGACGGGTGTTGTCATAAGCACGAATGGCATTGGCGATCGTAATACTCCAGTTGGTCGCGATCTCCTCGGAGGAAGCGCCGCCCAAACAGTTGCACTCATTTCCAAGGTCCCACGCACAAATGACCTTGTGATCACGAAAACGAGTCACGATACCGCGGATCAACCTCTGTTCAAACAAAAGTGCCGTGGGATCGGTATAAAGATTCTTGCCGTAAAGAGCCGACGGAATAAACACACGACCACTCATCCAGCCCGTCAAAAGTCCCACCACAAGGCGGATCCCCTGCGCCTCACACAAATCGCAAAAAGTTTCAAACCGCGCCAGCATCACCTCATCAAGATACTCGGCATTCTTCGGTCTTCTATCCCCCTCCAATCGGTATTCTACAACATTTCCGCCGTATGCAAAAACAGGGACGATCGGCTGGAAATCCCGCCAATTGGGAAACACACGCATATATTCCACCCCGTTCGCCGCCAGCATCGCAAGATCCTCACGCACCGCGTTCTCATCCCACTCGCGCCACATTTCCGTGCCGGCATTGGATGCCCAATAATTACATCCGATCATGAATTTCATAACATGCCTCCAATCAAAGTTTTCAATAGGCGGATATCTTTTTTGAACGGTTGGGCAGAGGGGCGCCTGCGGGCGCGGGAGGTCGCTTTTTTGAAAAAAAGCTCCGCAAAAAACTTTTGATCTGCGCCCTTGCCAAAGTTTGAGCAAACATACTGCACCCCATGGGGTATTGCTATGTTCGCAC
>JAZSPB010000162.1:0-2048 GCA_045537235.1 Eubacteriales bacterium | reverse complement strand
CCGCCCGCAGGCGGCTCCATCCTCACGGGGGGACATATTTTTTGGGGGGAGTGCATAGGAATTTTGGCTTTTCATGGGGGGGAAACTGTGATATAATGAAGGAAATTCGTGGTTTGTCGGGAGGAAAGGTATGAAATTTTTGGTCGGATGCAATTATTGGGATTCGAAATCGGGGACGGATATGTGGAAGAATTGGGATCCCGAGGTGATTGAAAAGGATCTTTCGGTGCTGGAGGGACAGGGTGTACGTACTTTGCGCGTTTTTCCCAACTGGCGCGAGTTTCAACCCGTCAAGAAGCTGTATGCTTGGGCAGGGGGCTTTGGCGAGTATGTGTTTGGCGAGGACGAATTGCCTTTGGATGACAATCCGTCGGGGATCGATCCTGTGATGGTTGGTCGGTTTCGCGCGTTTGCCGAGATCGCAGAGAAGCATGGGATGACGCTGATCGTATCTCTTGTTACGGGGTGGATGAGCGGACGATTGTTTGTTCCGCCTGCCATTGACGGCAAGAACCTTTTGCGCGACCCCGAGGTGTTCATGTGGACAGACCGTTATGTTCGCGGTCTTGTTTCTGCGCTTCGCGATCTTCCCAATATTATCATGTGGGAGCCGGGAAATGAATGCAACTGCATGGCACAGCTTGGGTCGGCGGCAGAGGCATACACTTGGATCGCTTTTGTGACCAATGCCATTCGCGCGACCGACAGTACCCGTCCCGTAAGCTCGGGAATGCACAGTCTTGTGGGGGAGCATAACGGCATTTGGCAGCTTTCGCACCAAGGCGAGATCTTTGATATGCTGACCACCCACCCCTATCCCTCCAAGACCATCGGCGGCGACCGTGAGCCTTACAACCGTATGCGTACCACCATTTTGCCTACGGCGCAGAGCGAATTTTATCGCGGTCTTTCGGGACGTCCCGTGATGATCGAGGAGCAGGGAACCTTTGGCCCCACGCTGGGCAACCGCGAGATGTCGGCGGATTTCTTGCGTGTCAATATGCTTTCGGCATGGGCAAACGGCTTTACCGGTTACCTTTGGTGGTGCGGAACCGAGCATTTGAAACTAAAAAAACCACCCTATGCGTGGTCGATGATAGAGCGACAATTGGGATTGCTTGACTGTCAAAACAAGCCCAAGCCGGCGGCACGGGAAATGAAGCGCATGGAGTCGGTTCTTTCTCAATTGCCCGATCCGCCCACTCCCACTGCCGATGCCGTCTGCGTTTTGCCTCGCTTTGGGGTCAAGAATCAGGCCATGTTTACCGGTTGCTCGTCGTATATTTTGGGCAAGCAAGCGGGGCTGACGGTCACCATCCGCAACTGCGAGACCTCGCTTCCCGAGTCGAATACCTACATCATGCCCTGCATCGAGGGCTGGCAGGTCACCTATCGCCGCACTTATGATTTCCTCTTGGAACGAGTTCACGAGCACGGAGCCGATCTGCTGGTGACTTACGATGGCGGCAGTCTGACCGAGTTTGAAGAGGTATTCGGACTTCGTTCCCTTGGTGTCAGAGAGCTTCGCGGCGAGCACCGTGCCAAATTCTCCTTCGGTGAGATCTCCTACACCGCCGACCGCGAGATCTTCTTGGAGCCGCTCGGTGCTGAAGTGATCGCGGAAAACGAGCAGGGCAATCCTGTCCTGACGCGCTATGCCTTTGGCAGCGGACACATTTGGTTCCTCGGCTTCCCCCTTGAAAAGTTGGCGTTTTCCAAGGTGGATGGCTACGACCCCACCAAAAATCCTCCTTACTATAAAATCTACGAGCTGTTTGGTCGATCCTGCCTCCAAAACCACATCGCAACCTGCGATAATCCCTATATCGGTCTGACCGAGGCACTTCTGGACGACGGTCGCTATCTCGTGACCGCCATCAACTACAGCGATCGCCCCCAACCCCTCACACTAAAGCTCCCTCCCAACTCCGCCGTAAAAGTCCTGTACGGCAATACAGATGTCATTCCCCCCTGCGACGGCGCGGTTGCCGTGACGAAGGTCGCCTGCGGGCGGGGGGAGGTCGCTTTTTGAAAAAAGCTCCGCAAAA
>JAZSPB010000031.1:0-2484 GCA_045537235.1 Eubacteriales bacterium | reverse complement strand
GCAGTTGGTGCGAACATGGCAATCCCCCAAAGGGGGGCAGTATGTTCGCTCAAATTCGGCAGGGCACAATAGAAAAGTTTTTGCGGAGCTTTTTTCAAAAAGCGACCTCCCCCGCCCGCAGGCGGTCTTTACAGGAGCTTCTTTATCGTATCGCGTGCTTTGATCACGTCTGCGATGGGGTCGGGACCCGCTTCGCGTTCGATGGTGAGGTAGCCGTTGAAGCCCACTTCGCGGAGGGCGGCGAGGTAGTTGGGGAAGTCAACACTGCCTTCGCCAACGGGGACTTCGCGGAAATAGTCGGCCACGTTGAGACCCTCAATGCCGCCGACGGCAAAGCAATCATAGATGATCTTGGGGTCGGTCTTTTTGAGCAGGATACCGTCCTTCAGGTGGGTGTGGACGATATGCGGACCCAGGAGACGGGCGGCCGCAACGGGATCATCGTTGGTGACCATGGCAAGATTGGCGGGGTCGAGATTGACACCCACGCCGCCGTCGGTGTCGAGAATGAAGGACAAAAGGGTCTTGGCGGTTTCGGGACCGGTCTCAATGGCCAGTGTCACTCCGTGAGCCTTGGCATAGCGACCGCATTCGGTCAGTGCGTCCAGCATAATGCCGTAGCGCGCTTCGTTTTTGTCCGCAGGGATGACACCGATGTGGGTGGTCACCACCGAGGTCTCAAGGTCGGATGCCAAGTCGATAATGGCCTTGGTAGCCGCGACACGTGCGGGGTTGTCGGCGGCGATCTGGAATCCGTGACCGCCCATATCGCCACAGAGCGCGCTGATCTCAAGACCGTTGTCTCGGAGCTTCTTTTTGTAGGCTGCGCGCGCCGCAGCGTCCAAGCTCGAAGGGCTGAATGCTCCCTTTGTCGCATAGATCTGAACCCCGTCAAAGCCCAATTCCGCGGCTTTTTCGATGGCTTCGTCCACAGGGAGCTTTAAACAATCTGTAATGACACCAAGTTTCATAAGGAGTTACCGTCCCCCAAAAGGGGGCCTTTCTTCTTTGTTAGTTTTTGTGAGAGGCGCTGCGCGCGCGAGGTCGATTTCTTCGAAAGTGTGCAAAAACTTTCGAAGAAAGTGCTGCTTTTCTTTCAAAAAAGCGACCTCCCGCGCCCGCGGGCGCTTATGCGAAAGTAACGTAGCTACGCAGTGCTACGGATTCCATGAGCCGTTCGGTTACCGCATCGGCATTCCAAAGCATTTCGGAGTACAGCGCGACGGGGAACATGATATTTTCCTCAAACATTCCGTCTTCCACCAAAGCCAAGACATAGAGATCGCCCTTCTTTTTATCGGCCATGATTTTGACCATTTGGTGTGCAAATTTACCGTTTGTCAGCCAATAGGCCTGAAGGAATCGCCAGATGCGGCTTTTGCGGATGACACGGTCGCGTTTCATAAATTCCGAGCTGACACCCGTAAAGAGCGGACCTTCCGGGTGTTCGAATTTTGACCAATCCAGCTTGGTCAGTCCCTTGGTTACCACGCCGAACCGATCGTCATTGCCGCGGAGAGCGGCGATCTCTTCGACAAATCGACAGGTCTCATCGAAGTCGGACACATCGGAGGGGACGTAGGAGAAGGGGAAGGCGCCGCAATTTTCCCAAACGATATGCATTCGGGGATCGACTTTAGTGAGGAAGGGGATGCGAGCCTTGACCGATGTGGCGTGCAAGCCGAACTGGATCTCAAGGTTGGGATATTTTTCATAGAACAGCGCGGCGGTTTGGTTGACGAAGTCGGTCACGACCTCTGCGATCAGCTTACCGCCGATGGTCTCCTCGTTGACCTCGGTGAAGGATTGGAAGTAGATACCGTCTGCGCCAAGATCGGCGTACTGCTTTTCGTACATGGCGAAGATGTTTTCGGGGGCATCTTCCAGATCCTGCAAGGTGAACTTACTGCATTTGGTATCCCACAGCCAAGGGAAGCCCCACAGCAGTTTGATGCCGCAGGAATGGGCATAGGCGATCATTTCCTTAGCATTGAGGGGGGCAAAGTCATTCCAGATGACTACGGAATTCATTTTACATTTGACCATATTGTCGAAGAATTTGCGGTAGTCATAGATGACGTGTCCCCATGTCCAGATGCCGCGGTTGCGGACGGAGGGGTGGGAGGTCAGTTCGAAGTCGGGGAAGGGGCGATCGAAGGGGTTGATCCAGTATTTGTCGGTGTTGGGGTGTTCGGTTTTGACGATGTATTGGTTATAGAAGTCCACGGCGCCCCAGAGCACGCCATGGTCATCGTAGCCCTCGATCCAAACGGTGTCATTGGCTACGCGGATATGGTATTCCTCGGCGTGGGTGAGATCCGCCGCGACGGCTGCAATGTGGGGGTTACTTGCTGCGGTGCCGATGTAGATGCGACGGTGGTTTGCGGGCGCTTCGCTGTCGGTGGCGAAGCAGGGGAGGTATTCATAGGTGTAGTCCAGCAGAAGCTCGGTTAGGAGTTCTAGGGCTTTCTTTTGGAGGGGGGA
>JAZSPB010000087.1:0-7143 GCA_045537235.1 Eubacteriales bacterium | reverse complement strand
CACCTTTTCCAAAAAACCAATTACTAAAGAAAGGAACTCTTCCTATGAACATCATTATTTATCTTCCCCTCTGCACCAAAACCACCACAACCGAACTCACCAGCGACTTTTCCATGCCCGACTACCAACCCGAGATCCGACGGTTGCTCCGCGTCCGCACTACCGTCACCCCTCCCTCCTCCTACGTCGGCGCAGGACGCGCAGAATTCGCCGGCGCAGTCCACTTCCATATCCTCTATTCCGGCAACGACGGCGCCCTGTACTCCGCCACCACCGCCGAAAATTATGAGATCTCCGCCCCCATCGACCGCGACTCCGACGTAGATTTCTCCGACGATATCCTCGCCTTCTGCGATATTGAGCCGGAGATGACAGTCGGTCGGGTCACCGCCCCCCGAAAACTGTCCCTTCGTTGCCGCCTTCGCGCGCAGATCAAAGCCTTCGGTCGTCACCGTTTTTGCGAACGCATCGTGGGCGAAGCCGCCGGAATTGAACGACTGATGGGCGAAAGCACTTGCGCATGGCTGACCGGTCGCGCCGGCGAAAGCTTCACGCTGTCCGATGAGATCACCCCGGAAGTCAAGGACGGTGAGCTTCGGGTCATTTCGAGCGATGCCACCGTCAATGTTTCCGAGACCGTCCCCACCGAGGATGGTGTTGGCTGTCGCGGCGAGGTCACGCTCCGACTCCTCACCTGCCGCGACGGAAGTGACGAGCTCCCAACGGTTTCTTTGCGTCGCATTCCGTTTTCGATCACAGTCCCCACCGATGATTTTAACGCAGAGACCGCCTGCCGTGCCACGGGATGCTGTACCGACATTACCGCCGAGGTGACCGCTGACGGGCGGGTGCTTTGCGAGCTTGCAGCCGCAGTTACGGTGGAAGGGCAGCAGAATGTGCCTGTGGTGTATACTGCCGATCTGTTTTCCACCGAGCGTCAAAACGACGCGACCTATACCGAGTATCGGTTCCCCCGTGCGGAGCGGTGTGTCAGTGGCAATTTTACCCAGAGTATTTATGAGCCGCTCAATGCTTTTGGTCTTGACGAAAATTGCGAGATCGTGGATATTACGGCTACCGCCGCGGTGGAAAATATTACCTGCGAGCGCGGTCGTCGCGTCATTGCGGGCAACACTCGGATCCATTTGCTGACGCATATGGAGGAAGAGTATGCCGGTCACGAGATCACTTTGCCTTTCCGTTATGAGACGGATGGTGAGGAGGGGGAGTTGATGCTGTCCTCCGTTGAGGTGACGATGACCTCCGGTCGCGCCCGTGTGGAAGGGGGACGTTTGGGCGTGGAGTGTGAGATGGCTGTCAGTGGGCGGTTTTGTATTGAGGAACGGCTTACGGCTTTGACGGAGGCTCGCTTTGGCGAGGCGGTGGAGAAGTCTACGGATATGATTATCGCTTTTCCCGGTCGCGATGAGTCGCGGTGGGGGTTGGCGAAAAGGTATCATGTCGCGGTGGATGTCATTGAGAGGTTGAATGCTTCGTCGACGGGGTTCGTTGTTGTGAATGAGTAGGGGGGATTTGGCACTAACTGAGGTTGGTGCTGGGGCAAAGGGTTCCGTTGCTTTTGGGATTGACCAAAGAAAGGCGGCACTAGCTGATGTTGGTGCTGTGCGAATGTTTTGTTCCTTCTTTGCTTGCCCAAAGAAGGAACCGAAGAAACGGCACGCAAGAGGGGAAGGCGTCCGCTCCCGCGGCCGCTGTCTCTCCCCCTCTCGCGACTCTCCCTCTCTCAACGGCGAGATTTGACGATTCCCCGCCCGAGCTGACTGCTTCGCAACGGGATTGTCTCTGCTACGCATCGTGGTTAGGGGTGCCATGTTTTAGTCGTTGGGTCGCGCCTCCGCGCGAAAGATTTGGGCAAGTGCCGTACTTTCGTTTGCATCTAATTCGTTGCTTTCGGCAACCTTGGGGGATTGGGTAACCTATTAGGTTGCGTTTTGCGTGAAAGATTTGGGCAAGTGCCATACCTTCGCTTGCATTTAATTCGTTACTTTCGGCATCCTTGGGGCGCTTGCGCGTTTTCAAAATGTGTTTTTTCTTTAGACGTGTAGAATTTTTATGAATTCAAGGCATCAATCTATAGGTGACAACCTAATGAAAAATAAAAAGTCTTATAAAAAATCAAACAAGCCGAAAGAAACGAGGAAACCACTTATTTTATTTTCCCACCATACAAAATGGCGAGCGTCAGTTTATTCAAAAAAAGTTAATCTCGCGCACCCAAGGCTACGAACGGGGCACAGTACCCTGTCCTAAATTGCGCTGTGATGAATTGTATCCGCGCGGAGCAGTTACATAGAACGTGTCTATTATTATATCCCGCCCAAAGCAAGAGGGGTGTGTCGAGAGAGGGGGGCATCCAGCGTAGCGGCCCCCCTCTTTCGTGCCTTTTCTTGGTTACTTCTTTGGGCAAGCAAAGAAGTAACGAAAACTTTGGCATAGCGCTAACTCCAGTTAGTGCCACTTTTTAGGGCAAGCAAAGAAGGAACAAAAACTTCGATGTATCATTAAATTTAGTTTATCGCACAAACAAAGAAGAAACAAAACTTTCGCACAGCACTAACTTCTATTAGTGCCCCCCAAAAAAGCAAAAAAAGAGCCCATATTTCAGGGCTCTTAAAAAAACCAAAAACCTCAATCCGCATATTTAGCATCGAAATGCTCAATCAATCGATAAACATTCTTATTGATCTGCGCCATTCCATTAACCAGCTCCTCATAAGGTCTGTGACCGATATCCACAATACCCTTATTCGCATCAATATTCGACTGATCACGCCAGACCTGCGTACCGGGCTTGTAGATAACCGCCGGCGAACGGTCATCATCCAGGTACTGATGCCAGTGCCATCCCACAAAGTTCTTGCTCTCAAGCAAGCGAAGCGTAAATCCTTGATAGAAGTCCGCTCTGTCCTGCTGGGTGGGCACCAACCATCCCGCACCGCGGGTATTGGCCATACCGGCATCCATAGCCTTGGTGTAGAACTCGGTCACCATCATCGGAAGGTCGGCACGCTCGCCAAGCATCTTGAGATCGTTTGCATCCGGCTCCCACTGGCCGTACCAGTTGATGGTCATGCAGTCGAGGTAAAGTGCCGCAAAACGAAGCACCCACTCGGCATTCTTGACGTGTGTCAGGAAACGGGTGCCGAGGATCATGTGGTTGGGGTCGTGCTTTCTCATGGCTGCGGTGACAATGTTGTAGTATCTGTCCCAAACAAAACCGCGGAAGATCTCGGCAAGCTCACCCGTGATATCCTGCTGATCGGGGGATTCCTTGCCCGTCATCTTGGTCAACCATGTCCATGCGCACGCGTAAGAATAGCGATTCATGGGCTTGCTGTAGTCCAGTGACAGATAGTTATAAAGCATACCCACATCCATGGGAAGCTCGTTGTCCGAGGTGTAGCCGAGGATCCAAGGATTGTCCTTGTTGCCGTCAAGAGCCGATGCGCGCTCGTCGGCAAAGGGGATGAACTCGGGATCAAACACATTCATGGTGTTGTTCTCGGAGAAACGGGTCGAGCCGCCGTTGGAGCAGTTGGAGCCGACCAAACGTCCGTATGCACCCGCAAAGCCCGCGACACCCGACTGACGGGGCAGACGAAGCTCGCCAAGCTTATCCGAGAAGGTACTGTCGGCAATATTGAAGTACCACTCGTTCTTGAGAAGATCCGCCGTCTTGACCGCCCAGCCCTCGATCGAACCGTAACGCACAACCGCGGCATTGGTCTGGTTGGGAGAGGCAAGGTAGTTGGGATTGACCGCGTGCATACAGCGAACGTGGCAGGGATAGCCCTTGGGGTCGATGATCCACCAACGACCGTCGATCTTCTTGGAGTAGAAGAAGCCCTTGACCTCTTGGCGGCGAGACTCATCCATCAGACCGCCATATTCGTCGAACTTCTGCTCTTTGTCATAGTCGGTGTACTTGCCCAAATCATCCATACTGTCATAGGTACGGGTCATGAAGGAATACTTCTTGGCAAGCTCGGGAGTCCAGCCGGTCTTGGGCGCAAAGCCGGACTTGGCGGTAAAGACCTCCTTGGTATAGTGCTTGGGATCCGATTCGATCTTCTTGACCTTGGCAAGACCGGTCACAAGAAGCTGCTCATAGCGAACACGCCACTCGGCATAGACCTTTTCCGCCCATGCCCAAATAGCGGCATTCTCATTCTCGTCTTCCGAAAGATTACGGGAGTAGGAGCTGACCGAATCCGCTTTGGTCGCCACAAGGCGAATGGTAGCGGTGTTCAAGCGGTAATAGCTGTCGACACCGGGGGTGGTGATAACGATTGCAAAGGAAAGAGTCTTTTCTCCCTTGGCCAGGCGCGCCTTGACCGCATCGGTCAGATCGGCGCGGGTAAGACCGCCCAAACGCACACCGTCTGCCAACACCTCACCGAGGGCGGGACGGGTGTTCCAAGTAACCGTATTGCCTTCCCAAGAATCGGGAGCAAGAGCATAAATACGGCACTCACCGTCATTTCTTCTGCTGTCCGAAACAGAGGGCAGGAAGAAGACGCGCTTGAAATCAAAGGATTCGATCTCCGACAGATCGAAGGAAAGATAGATCTGACGGTCATACTCATCGGGCGTGGTAGACTTCATTTCCACAGGCTCGGCGTTATTGGTATCGACACCGATCTCGGCATTGATGGCACGCCAGTTGGTATCCGCATAGGATTCATTACGAACATAGGCCTTATCGGAAAGGGCTATGCGAATTTCTTGCAAATTTTCCATCTTGATTCTCTCTTTCTTTTTTCGCTCCGTCACATCACAGGGAGTGCTTTGGATGTGACAGAGCCTTATTTTTTGTGTCAATTCTCATCGAGGATCGACTCATAGACCGCAATGAGGGCGGTAAAATCCGCGTTTTGTTCCTTCCGACGGTGAACGAGATCGCCCGTCGCGAAGGACAGCTCGGGGGCATTGAAGCAGGCACGCACATCCGTCACCGGTCCGGTGATGGATTCCCGATTTCTCAATCCGCGTACTTGGCATCAAAGTGCTCGATCAAGCGATAAACATTCTTGTTGATCTCCGCCATGCCCTCGACCAGCTCGGTGTACGGTCTGTGTCCGCTGTCCACGATACCCTTATTGGCATCGATGTTGGACTGGTCGCGCCACACCTGCGTTCCGGGGTGGTAGATGACCGCGGGGGACGGATCGTCGTCCAAATACTGGTGCCAGTGCCAACCGACCATATTCTTGCACTCCAAAACACGCAGGGTGAAGTTTTGGTAGAAGTCGGCTCTGTCCTGCTGGGTGGGAACGACCCAACCTGCGCCGCGGGTGTTAGCCAAGCCCGAATCCATTGCCTTGGTGTAGAACTCGGTGATCTGAATGGGAAGGTCGGCGCGCTCGCAAAGGGTCTTGAGATCATCGGCATCGGGCTGCCACTGACCGTACCAGTTGATGGTCATACAGTCAAGATACAGCGATGCAAAACGGAGCACCCACTCGGCGTTCTTGACATTGGTCAGGAAACGGGTACCGAGGAGCATATGGTTGGGGTCATGACGGCGCACGGCGGCGCAGACCACATTATAATAGCGATCCCAAACAAAGCCGCGGAACAGCTCATAATGCTCGTTTTTGATCTCCTCTTGGGCGATGTTATCCTTGCCGATCATACGGGTCAGCCACGTCCATGCGGCGGCATAGGAATAGCGATTGACGGGATTGGTGTAGTCCAGCGTCAGGTAGTTGGAAAGCATATTGGAATCCATGGGCAGCTCGTTATCCGAGGTGTAGCCGAGGATCCAAGGATTGTCGCGATGCTTTTCGACGCATACAGCCGCCTCGTCGCAGTAATCGACGAAACCGGGGTCGAAGACATTCATGGTATTATTCTCGGAGAAACGGGTCGAGCCGCCGTTGGAGCAGTTGGAGCCAACGCGCTTACCGTATCCGCCCGCCATACTGCCACAGCCCGTCTGAATTACCGAGCGGTTGGCGGTGTTGTCGGCAAAGCCGCCGCAGAGATTGAAATACCAATGATTCTTGATGAGATCGGCGGTCGCCTCTGTCCATGCCTCCTTGGAGCCGTAGCGCACGATGGCGGCATTGGTCTGGTTGGGCGAGCCGAGATAGCAAGTAGCGACCGAGCTGACGTTACGCATAAAGCAGGGGTAGCCGAGGGGATCGATGATCCACCAACGTCCGTCGATCTTCTTGGAATAGAAGAATCCGCGAACCTCTTGACGGCGCGCGTCGTCCTTCAGACCGCCGTACTCGTCGAATTCCTGCTCCTTATCATAGTCGGTGTACTTTCCGAGGTCGTCCATCGACTTGTATGTACGGGTGGGGAAGGAATATTTCTTGACCAATTCGGGCGTCCAGCCGGTGGCGGGGGCAAAGCCCGACTTGGCAGTGTAGACCTGCTTATCGAAGTGCTTGGGGTCGGACTCGATCTTCTTGACCTTGGCAAGACCGGTAGACAGCAATTTTTCGTAGCGCTCGTACCATTCGTCAAAAAGCCGATTGGCCCATGACCAAATGGCGGCATTTTCAGCCTCATCCGCACAAATTTGCTTGGTGTAGCTCTCCACAACATCCGTGGTGGTTGCCACAAGGCGAGCCGTCTTGGGATTGATGCGGTTCAAGGCATCGGCTCCCTCGGTCGTGATCACAACAGCGAAGGAAAAGAGCTTCTTCCCTGCCGCAAGTGCCGCACGAACCGCCTCGGTCAGGTCAACCTTGTTGATACCGCCGGCCACATTATTTTCGGAGAGCGCCGTACCGATGGCGGGCATACTGTTATAGGTCAGTGTGTCCTCGCTCCAGGCGGCGGCATCGACCTCACGGATGGCAAATTCAATGGCTACGTGCTCATCCACCTTGGTGAAGGAGGGCAGGAAAAACACGTGCTTGAATTCCATTTTCTCGAAGTCGGACAGATCAAAGGTCATAAAGATCTTTCTGTCGAATTCGCCCGACGAATTCTTAAGCTCAAGCGGTTCGGCATTGTTGGTATCGGTACCAAGCTCTGCGTTGATGACGCGCCAGTTCTTGTCCGCCCACTTACCGCCGCGAACATACGCTTTGGCCGCAGGTGCGATGCGGATCTCCTTTTGTTTGTTTTCCATTTCGGTTTCTCCTCTCGTGATTTGTCGGGGGG
>JAZSPB010000039.1:0-11185 GCA_045537235.1 Eubacteriales bacterium | reverse complement strand
ACCGTATATTTCGACCGAGCCGTCACCGAGTGCGGAATTGATGTATGACATAAACTCTTCGGTGTCGTCAGTGCGTAAAACCACCTGCACAGTACCCGCAAATCCGCCGCCGTGAACGCGCCAAGCTGCCTTTTTGTCGGACAGGAAGCCTTCGGCCACGCAGAGAGCCAAAGACAAACCTTGCTCAGCGACATTTTTGGTGGTGTATACATTTTGCAAATAGCAGAAGGAGGAGCGACCGGAGGACTTAACACCCTCAAAGAAACGGTCAAGATCGCCGTCCTTCAGTGCCTGCTTTTGCGAGGCTACGCGAACATTTTCATCGAAGAAGTGAAGGGCGCGAAGGATCGCGCGATCGCCGCAGGTCTTGCGGAGAGCGGAGATGTTGGCGATGATGTCCTCTTTTTTCAGCTCGCGAAGATAGGGCTTTCCGAAGTAAGCGGCTACCTGTTTCATCTCGGCGGGAACCGAGGCATAGTCATCGGTCAGGTCGGCGTGGTTGCCGCCCGTGTTGACAATGCAGAGGTTGTATCCGGCGGCGGTGATGTCAAAATCCAATTTTTCGATGATGGGTGCGGTCGTGTCTGCGAAGTCGATGGAGACGATGCCGCCCGATGCACAAGCCACCTGATCCATCAGACCGCAGGGCTTTCCGAAGAATTGGTTCTCGGAGAACTGTGCCAGCTTGGCGATCTCCACGTTGTCCACCTTACCGTCATTGTAGATGTGATTGAGAATGTTTCCGATCATGTCCTCGAATGCGGCAGAGGAGGAAAGTCCCGAGCCCTTGAGGACGCTGGAGGTGGTATAAGCCGTGAAGCCGCCGATCTTATGACCCTTGTCGGTAAAGCCGCGGCACATACCGGCGATGATCGAGGCGGAGGAACCGAATCGGCTCTCATCCGGCTCGGTGTAGGCGGCAAAGTCCACTACATCCTCGGGGAAGCCTTCACTCTTGACACGGATGACCGAGCCTTCGGTGGCGGCGGCGATAGCGATGATGTCCAGATCGATGGAAGCGGCAATGACACAGCCGTGATTGTGGTCGGTATGGTTGCCCGAAAGCTCACTTCTTCCCGACACCGAATAGATGCCTGCGTTGTCGCAAGCGCCGTAAAGGGCTTCAAACTCACGGATGGCGGTCAGATAACGATCTTTGGCGACCGAGAGGTGGCTTTCGCCGTAAAGCGAAACAAATTTGGCATCCAAAGAGCCGTTTTGGATGGATTCGGTAAGCTGCTTGGTATTCATTGAAAGATTCCTTTCCTAAAATATGGTCGATTTTACATGGGGTATCCCATAGCATATTCATTTTATTTTACCATCTTTTTGGCGCTTTGACAAGGGCTTTTGAAAATTTGTTACAATTTTTCGGTCGAAATATGGGTCAGACCCGCCTCTCCTGTCAGGGTATCGGCATTGTAAAGAACAAGTGTGCCCGCATAGTTTGGTGAGTTGACAATATCGTGGATGACCTCGGTGGCATCGCCACGGAAATAGCGAAGATCGATCAGTTCAATATCAAAATGCCGTGCGAGGAAGGGAACCGCGCTTTGAGCATAGCTGTCCTTAATGATCAACAGCGTGGGGCGAGGGGATGAGGGGGCTTTGGCGATATGCAGGTGTGCCGTGTTGCCGCCGAGAAAATATTGGTATTTGTCTCGCGCGTTCAGCATCTCGGGGCGGTACAGTCCGTTTTCGGTCTTGCCTGTGATGCGGTCGGTACAGACAAAGGTCTCATCGCCTTGATATCGCATGGCGCGGACGGTGTCGGCGCGACAGATGGGGATGGCGGCGGCCGCGTGGGAGGTGCCGTAGAAATCTTTGCAGATCGTTTGCTCCGCAAAGGCTTCGCGCGGCAACGGACGGTAGCCGAGGGGGGCGCCCAGTGCTGTGTAGGCGTAGTACGCGCCCAAGGTCGTCCAATGGTGGTCGGTGCGATACCAGACCGACTCACCCGCCTTTGCTTTTTCACGGAGCAGATCGGTGAATGTGATCGCTTGGGTATCCGATTGCTTGAGAATTTGCCATACCGACCGTTCGGTCGGCTCCTCGACGAAGGCGGGACAACGGTCGATCAGCACGTCTACCGCGCGAGGCGCACAAACAAAAACAGCGGGCTTTTGGTGTTTTTTCAGTGCTTGGATCAAGCCGTCGATGGCGGCAATATTTTGACGGAAGGTGGATAGGTTTTGATCGCTGTATTCAAACCGTTTGACCAAATAACCGCCTTGTGCCGTCATGATCCGATTGTTTTCCTGCCTCAAAGCACCGTATTCGGCGGCAGATTTCACCGAAAGAAGGGTGGAGCGCAAAGGAAGTCGGTCTTGAAGATATGCCGACAGCCCTTTAGTGTAGTCACCCGAAAAGAGGGAGTCCGCGGTAAAGGAGGGCGTCGATGTCAGCATTCGGTTTTCCGCTTCGGAATAGTCGGGAACGGGGCGGAGCCAAAAGAGGAGGGGGACAGCCAAAATCACGGCGGAGAGCAGGATGCAGAGAAAGACCGAAAAGCCGCGAGAGAGGGGGAGTTGGGGGGATGTGTTCATAAAAACCTCGCAAAAAAAGTCAGGAATCTGTTAACTCCTGACTGATTTTGAAGTGTTTATTTCAACTTGACGGTTACCGCAAAGCCTCCCACATTGTCACCCGATACGGTATAAGACTCGCATTGCTCGGGAACGGGTAGGTTGACAACATCGCCGTTTGCGGGGACATAATAGACTTCGTACCGACTGCCGTCCTCTGCGGTGAAGGAAAGGTTGTTCTTTCCGCCGTCTGCATAGGTGTGCTTGCTGCGGAGAAGTGTCCAGTATTCCTCAAGACCGAGGCTGTTCTTATACATATAATATGCATGAGGAACGCCCACATAAAGGAAATGGTAGGGTTCCTTGGAGGAACAGTCGGACGAAGCGCGACGAACAAATCCGTACTTATAATAATTGGCTCTTATCCAATTGAAATTGGCAGAGATCTCGGCTTTGTCCAGGGAGAAATATTTCTCCTCGCCCAACCAAGCCGACAAGTCGAAGGCTCGACCGGTTGCGTGTTCATCCGAGGAATTCTTTACATAGGCCGAATCGACATCAACAAACAGATCGTAGTTGCCCGTGGTCTTGTAAAAGTCATTTGCGAAGGAATTGAGCGCCTTTAAGGTCTCGGATTCCAATTGCAGAGACATATTTCCCACATAGAAGGAAAACACCTTCCCGGAGGCGGCTGTGGCATTTTCGTACTGGACTCTCGACTCGGAGATGTTGGAGAGCTGTACGTTCTCGTTATCGCGGTAGGGGTGCGAAGAATCGATCAGGATCAGAGTTCCGTTATAGATGTCCTCTTTCGCATGTACCTCGTTGCGGTAGGGAACAGACGGCAACCGATCGGTATTTTCGGAGCCGGTCTCATCCGTTTCTGCGGTTTCTTTGTCATTGTTTAACGCATTTCCGGTTTCGCCGGTGTCCGAGGTTTCTATGCCGTGGTTTATTCCGCTTTCTGTTTCGGTGGGAGTACCGTCGCCCAACACCTTCTTGAAGAAGAGGATGGCGAAAAGGATCATCACTAATATTATGACAATAACCAGCCCAAATATGAGTTTTTCTTTTTTCTGCTGCGCATATTCCCGTCTTTGCTGTTGACGAACACTGTAGGCGCTGTCGGGGCGACGGCTGCTGCGTGCACGGTCGGCATCGGGGCGAGAACGGCGAACATTCTCATAGTTGCGGACACTTGCGGGACGTGCACTTGTACTGCGAGCATTTGTTGTACTTGTACTGCGAGTACTTGCGCTGCGAGGCGTTGTGCTACGGGAGCTCGTGCTACGGGGGCTCGTGCTACGGGGGCTTGTGCTGCGAGGGCTCGTGTTTCGAGGGCTTGTACTGCGGTTAGCGGTACTGCGAGACGCATTGTTGCCAGCCGATTGATTTTCACGGGCGATCTTTGCATTACGGACACTATACTGACTGTAATTGACGGAAGTGAAAGGTCTGGTATCTCCGTTTTTGCCTGCCATGTGACTCTCCTTTCCCCGAAATTTTATATAAGAACCAACAGGATCAATGGAAATGACTGAAAGCTTATGCTTCGGCGTCGGTCATGGCATCACGGATGGAGAAGTCCATACGACCCTTCTTATCCAGACCCATATACTTGACCTTGACCGTATCGCCCAATGCGAGAACGTCCTCGACCTTATCGATACGCTTCTTGGCGATCTTGGAGATATGAACAAGACCTTCCTTGCCGGGGGCATATTCAACAAACGCACCGAACTCCTTGATGCCGGTGACCTTACCGGTATACACAGCGCCTACCTCGGGCTCGAATACGATGGCATCGATCATAGCCTTGGCTGCGGCTGCCTGATCGCCATTGATGGCGGCGATGCAAATGGTACCGTCGTCCTCGATGTCGATCTTGGCACCGGTGTCGGCAACGATCTTCTGAATGACCGCGCCGCCCTTACCGATGACTTCACGGATCTTGTCGGGATCGATCTTCATGGTGGTCATCTTGGGAGCGTATTTGGAAACCTCTGCGCGAGGTGCGGGGATAGCTTTGAGAATTACCTCGTCGATGATATAGTCACGACCGACGTGGGTCTGCTCAAGTGCCTTCTTGATGATCTCGGGGGTCAGACCGTCGATCTTCAGGTCCATCTGGATGGAGGTGATACCCTTGTGAGTACCGGCTACCTTGAAGTCCATATCGCCGTAGAAGTCCTCAAGACCCTGGATGTCGATCATGGTATCCCAGCTTCCGTCCTCGGCGGTGATCAGACCGCAGGAGATACCGGCAACGGGAGCCTTGATCGGAACGCCTGCGTCCATCAAAGCCAGTGTGGAGCCGCAGACAGAGCCCTGCGAGGTGGAACCGTTGGAGGAAACCACGTCGGAAACAAGGCGGATGGCATAGGGGAACTCTTCCTCGGAGGGAAGAACGGGAACCAACGATCTCTCGGCAAGAGCGCCGTGACCGATCTCGCGACGTCCGGGGCTTCTGGTGGGCTTGGCCTCACCGGTGGAGAAACCGGGCATATTGTAGTGGTGCATATATCTCTTGGTGGTTTCGTTGTCGATACCGTCCAGCATCTGTGCCTCGGAGAGGGTGCCGAGGGTAGCAACCGTCAGAACCTGTGTCTGTCCGCGGGTGAACAGTCCGGAACCGTGAGTACGGGGAAGGATGCCGACCTCGGAAGCGAGGGGTCTGATCTGATCCATACGTCTGCCGTCTACGCGCTTCTTGTCAACCAACAGCCAGCGGCGAACGATCTTCTTCTGGATCTTATAGATGAGCTCGTCCATGATGGAAGCGATCTCGGGATACTCTTCGCTGAACTTTTCGATGATGGCATCGGTGATGGGCACCATGCGCTCGTCGCGAACGTTCTTGTCATCGGTGTCAAGAGCCACCATAACGTCCTTCTCGCAGAAAGCGAAGACCTTATCAAACATATCGTGATCCAACTCGCAGGAGGGATACTCGAACTTGGGTTTGCCGATCTCGTCGATGATAGCACTGATGAACTCAAGAAGATCCTTGATCTCCTTGTGAGCCAGCATAATGGCCTCAAACATGGTGTCATCATCTACCTCGTTTGCGCCGGCCTCGATCATGACGACCTTTTCCTTGGAAGCGGCAACCGTCAGCTGAAGATCGCTCTTCTTCTGCTCGGCCTCGGTGGGGTTGACGACCAGCTTGCCGTCAACAAGACCCATGAAAACACCGCCGATGGGACCGTTCCACGGGATATCCGAGATGGAAAGGGCGCAGGAAGCACCGATCATTGCGGTGATCTCGGGGGAGCAGTCGGGGTCTACCGACATAACGGTAAGGGTCAGAGCCACGTCATTGCGCAGATCCTTGGGGAACAGGGGACGGATGGGACGGTCGATAACACGGGAGGTGAGCACAGCCTTTTCGGAAGGCTTACCCTCACGCTTGAGGTAACCGCCGGGGATCTTACCTGCGGCATACATTCTCTCCTCGAAATCGACGGAGAGGGGAAGGAAATCGATGCCGTCACGGGGCTTCTCGGATGCGGTTGCGCAACAGAGAACCACGGTGTCACCGTAGCGAACAAGGCAGGAGCCGTTAGCCAGTCCCGCCACCTTGCCGGTCTCGATCACGAGAGGTCTTCCCGCAAGGGTGTAGTGGAATTTCTTAAAGTTCTTAAATTCCAAAGGGGTGCTGATAGAATTTTCCATGATAATCCTCCGATTTTGATTTTTGGATCTCACAGAGGTTTAGCACTTAAACACGCCTCGCCCGACGTGCGCACGGGGCATATTTAACTGCTAATCCGTGTGAGACCTTGATTTTGAGTTTTCGTTCGGCTTTGGGCCGACGGGAACCGACAAAACGGTACCCGACAGCCACGTTCAAGGGAAACAAACAGTAAGGAGTGAGGAGCCGGTGGTTCCCGCTCTTCACTCCAAACAAGCATAATTACTTTCTGATACCCAGCTTGGCAACGATAGCACGGTAGCGCTCGATATCAACCTTCTGCAAATAGTTGAGAAGGTTTCTTCTGTGACCTACCATCTTCTGGAGGCCGCGACGGCTGTGGTTGTCGTTGTGGTTTGCCTTGAGGTGCTCGGTGAGGTTCTTGATGCGGCTGGTAAGGAGCGCGATCTGTACCTCGGGAGAACCTGTGTCGCCCTCGTGGGTCTTGTAGGCGTCGATAATTGCTTGCTTTTCGTCCTTGATCATGATGTTTTTCACCTTTCAAAAAATATTCGGCGGAGAACACAGTACCGGTGGGTGAAATCCGCTTCGGAACGCAAAAAAGCGCTGCGAGCGGCGTTATCCGGACACCGAGTTCGCGTCGTTGCCCATATTATATCATACTTTTTTCGATTTGTAAATAGGGTTTTGTGTTTTTGTTTGGAAAAATTAACAGTTTTTTTACTTTTTCAAGGGTATCTTGAGGTGTGTCGCGAGGTTTTTTGATATTTTCGGCAGTTTGCCGTGTTTTCGCGCACTCTCACCTCTTGGCTTTTTTCAAAGCGGTGATCCCCGAGACAACCAGCATCCCACCGAATATTTTCCCCAAAAGGGAAGCCGGAATGTGAGCGGCGAAAAAACTTCCCGTCAGAGAGCCGACGATGCCGCAGGCACCCATGATGAGAAGCGCTTTGCCGAGGAGTTTCCTTTTGGTCATGTGGACGATCAGAGAAGCACCCGAGGCAAAAAGGAAAAAAAGAAGATTGATGCCTTGCGCGCCGAGTTGGGGGACATTTTCGAACAGCGTCAAGTAGGTTACCAAAAGACCTGCGCTGCCTACGCCCATGCCCGAAAGAACGGCGATGAGCAGTGAAACCGTAAAAATCTTCATATAAGACCTCCGAATTTTATCGTATGAGCATGGACAGTCCCGAGTAGATGATGATGAGTGCAAAGATGCGCGTTGCCGTTTTGGATTGGACGCGATCCAAGAGAAAGGCACCGCACAGACCGCCGATAATGGCGGGGAGGATAAAGATCTCGGTTCCTTCAAAGGAGATCGCGCCCCGTGCCGCGTAGCTTATGACCGAAACGGCGGAGACGGGGAGCATCGCCGCGAGTGCGTTGGCAAAAATATCTTTTCTCTCAAAGCCCGATTTATCCGTCCTGTCCGAAGAAAGGATATGCCCCAGAATAAAGACAATGACAATGCCGCCTCCCGCCCCCAAGAGTCCGTTGATGAAGCCGGAGACGAGTCCGCCGATGATTAGCAGTGCGTTTTTTGCGCGTGGCGAGGTTGCGGTTTGCATAGATAGGTTTCCTTTCGAAAATTATTTTGCGTATCCCTTGAAATTTCTTCCAAAAGATGGTACAATATAATTATGTATCGTTATATGCTTTTGGCTCGGCATTTTTTGCCGAAAGACATAATCAATCGCAGGAAAGGATGGACAAAAAATGGCCAATCAAAAACCGACAGGAAAATCGACCGAGAGCAGTGCATCTGCCAAGCGTAAGACCTCGTCGAAAAGTGCGGCGCTCCCTGCCGCTCCGGTGAAAAACAAAGTCAGGGAAGATTACGACGGCGACATTTCCGAATTGGAGGAAAAGGAGGCGCAAAAGCCCAAGCGCTCGCGCAGTACCTCCTCCGGAGGATCGGGGTCATCGGGCAAGAAGTCTTCTTCCGGTGCTTCTCGCTCCAAAAAAGAGCCGGTTCAGGTGTTTGAGGAGGATGAGCGCAGTCGCCGCTTTGTGCACCAGTTTATGCCGTATTTCCTCATGGGATTGGCGATCTTCACCGTGGTCTGTTTCCTTTTGATCGATGTGTTCTCGAACGCAGACGTGGATAAGGGTGTGGGTCATGTGGGAAGAGGCATTCGCAATGTCTTGTGTGGACTCTTTGGCTTTGGTGCGTTCTTTACGCCCGTAGCCTTGGCACTTTTGGCCGTGGGTTGGCGGCAGGCGGTGGAGCGCAATGCTTTGCTTGCCAAGATCATTTATGCTTTCGTCTCTTTGCTTATGATCTCTACCTTCCTTCATGTTATCATTCGCATGGAGGCTCCGGTTTGGACGGTTGGCGGTAGCTGGAAGGATATGCCGCGGAAGCTGTGGGATCTGGGAGTCTTGCTTGACGGCGGAGGCGCTGTCGGCGGAATTCTCGGTGAGCTTTTGTACCGAGGGATCGGTCTTGTGGGATCGACTATCGTTACGGTTACCTTTACGGTGGTATTTGTTATCTTCCTTTGCGGCTTGACACCGGGATATGTCAATACCGTTCTTCGTTATAAATTCAAGATCTGGCGCGAGCAGCGGGCAGAGAAGGCTGAGATCCGTCGCGAGGAAAAAGCCGAGGCTGCCGAGGAAGCTCGCATTGAACGGCAAGCCAAGCGCGCCGAGGAGGAGGAATACCGTCGCTTGGAGCGTGAGGCTCGAAAGGAGCAGATGGAGATCGAGGCGGCCGAGCGCCGTGAGCATCTCCGAGCTTTGAAGGAGGCCGAGGCCAAGCGCCGTGAGGAGCTGAAAGCTGAAGCCAAAAAGGCGGAGGAACAAAAGGCGGAGGAGCCTCAAAACGACAAAAAGGCGGAAAAGAAGGGCGCAAAAAACAAAGAAAAGTCCCCGGAGACCGATTCTCCGCTCCTTATTCATCCTTCGGAAGAACAAGACGCGAGCGTATCTCATATCGAAGAAGAGGATTCCGGCATCAATGCTTATGGCGAGGAAGAACAGATCCCCTTGATCATTATTCCTCCAAAACAGGAAGATCATACGTCGGAAGAGACGGTCAAGCCCGAGGATGACGGTGTTTTCCACAGTCTGGAAAAGGTATCACCCGTTCGCAGTCATGCTTCGGAGGACGAATTTTCTTTGGATGAAATTTTCAAGCACGAAAAGCCTGTGACCGAGGCACAAAAGGCGGAGATCAATCGCAATCCCGTTCGTGACGGCGTCAATGCCGAGGCCTCGGATATGGATATGAAGCTGTTGGCCGATATGAAGCCCATTACCGATATCGATGAGATCCCCGAACTTGAGGATGGCATTGAAGAGATCGCGGTGGAGTCCGAGGAGGAGAAAGAAGCCGAGTATGTTTTCCCGCCCATCGACCTTTTGGCTCCCGATACCAACAGCCATGATGAGGATGTGACCTCCGAGCTGATGGACAATGCACAAAAGCTCATGGACACCCTCAAGAGCTTTAAGGTAGGGATCAAAGAAATTACCTATTCCCGCGGTCCCACGATCACCCGTTACGAGCTCAAGCCCGATGTGGGTATCCGCGTGCGTTCCATTGCCAATCTTGTGGATGACATTGCGCTCAGCCTTGCCACCACGGGTGTTCGTATTGAGGCGCCCATTCCCAATAAGCCGGCCGTGGGTATCGAGGTTCCCAACCAGAATCCCAGTACCGTGTTCTTGCGCTCGCTGATCGATACCGAGAAGTTCGTCGGTGAATCGTCCAAGCTTACCGCCTGTCTCGGTGCCGATGTCGGCGGCAAACCCATGTATTTTAACATTGCTAAAATGCCCCACCTTTTGATCGCAGGTGCTACGGGTATGGGTAAGTCGGTCTGCATCAACAGTATTATTGTCAGTCTTCTTTATAAGGCGCGTCCCGATGAGGTCAAGCTGATCCTCATTGACCCCAAAAAGGTTGAGTTTAATATCTACAAGGATATCCCCCATTTGTATGCTCCCATCGTCAGCGAGCCCGCCAAGGCTGCCGGTGCACTGGCATCCGCCGTGGCCGAGATGGAGCGCCGCTTCGAGTTGATCGAGGAGGTGGGTGTGCGTGACATCTACAATTACAACGCCGTTACCAAGGACGATCCCGACCGTGAGTTTATGCCGCAGATGGTTATCATTATCGACGAGTTGGCCGACTTGATGATGACTGCACCCGATGCGGTGGAATCTTCGATCTGTCGATTGGCGCAGAAGGCTCGTGCCGCAGGTATTCACATCATCATCGGTACCCAGCGTCCTTCGGTTGACGTTATTACGGGTCTGATCAAGGCCAATGTGCCTTCTCGTATCGCCTTTACCGTGGCTTCGCAGGTCGACTCCCGTACCATCATTGATATCGCAGGTGCGGAAAAGCTGATCGGACGCGGTGATATGCTGTTTGCTCCCGTTGGTGCCGCAAAGCCCATGCGTGTGCAGGGTGCCTTTGTGCATGAGAATGAGGTCGAAAAGATCGTAGAGTTCATCAAGGCTCATAACCGCGGTGCCAAGTACAATGACGAGTTTGTGAGTCGCATTGAGGAAGAGGCTGCCAAGTGTACCGCCGGCAACAAGAAGGGCGGAGGAGGCGGAGGCGCTGTCCCCGACGGCGATATGGATTCCGACGGACTCGATCCCAAGTTCCGCGAGGCGGTCAAGGTGGCTGTGGAAAGCGGACGCGTGGCAACCTCCTTGCTTCAGCGTAAGCTGGAGGTCGGCTACGGTCGTGCCGCCAAGATCATCGACCAAATGGAAGAAATGGGCTACGTCAGTGCGCCCGAGGGCAATAAGCCCCGTAAGATACTCATTTCCAAAGAGGACTTCATGCAGATGTCCATTAACGACGATATTTAATATGAGGCGCCTGCGGGCGCGAGAGGTCGCTTTTTTGAAAAAAAGCTCCGCAAAAAACTTTTCTATTGCGCCCTTATTGTAGTTTGAGCGAACATACTGCGTCCTATGGGGTATCGCTATGTTCGCTCAAACACCCAAAAGGGTGCCGTAGAAAAGTTTTTGCGGAGCTTTT
>JAZSPB010000170.1:0-3594 GCA_045537235.1 Eubacteriales bacterium | reverse complement strand
ATTCATCCACACGGTCTCGTCAGCCCAGTAGGGTTTTTCCTCGCGCTTGAACTCGAAGCCTTCCATATGGGTATAGCGGGGCATCATACCGATAACGCCCTTTGCGCGGCGGAACATATCGCCTATGCTGTCAGCTTTACCTGCGAAAGCGCATCCGAGGTGCTTACGCTGGCGGGGTAACTTTTCCTTCTCATCGTAGGGGGAGGAATAATCCTTATCTGCGAACACCTGCGCCTCCTCGAATATTGCGAACTCATCGAAGTAGTGCTCGTACTTAACTATAGCCTTGCATTTATTGGGCAAAAGGGTGGAACGGATATACTTTTCGGTAGGCGAGGGGGGAGTAGACAGAGCCAACACTCCGTCGAGGTCGGGGAGGATAGCTGTTACGAAGTTATCGGTCATCCAGGGATAAGTGAATATCTCCTGCATATTGCAACGGAACGCCAAATATTCCTTGACCCTGCGAACCAAGTCAACATCAAGCTGATTGATGGCACCGTCAAAGGAGGTCGTGATAGTCGTAGCTTCGAAATTCTCGTAGCCGTACATACGAGCCACTTCCTCCATGATGTCAGCCTTGATTCCGACATCACCCGTGGAACGCCATGTAGGAACCACAACGTGCATATTGTCATCGGTAAAGGTGACCTCAAAGCCCATGATGCCAAGCTTCTTGGCGATCACCTCTTGAGGGATACTCTTACCAAGGCGTCTTTCCAACCAAGCCAACTCTACGTCGATCTCCTTGCGAACCAGCTTGTTGGGATACAGATCGTTGAATGCGGTGACCTTCATTTCGGGATACAACTCGGCAAAAAGCTGCATCGCCATAGAAAGAGCAATATCACAGCGCTCGGGGTCAACTGCCTTCTCATATCGGGACGATGCCTCGGTACGGTTGTCATAACGAAGAGCGGTTCTGCGCACACCGCGAGACTCAAAGTTCGCTACCTCGAGGATCACGCTGTCGGTCTCGGGAAGAACCGAATCCTTGGCACCGCCCATGACACCGGCAAGAGCTACTGCTCCCTCGGCATCGGTGATCACAAGGTCGTCATTGCACAGTGCCAGCTCCTTGTCATTGAGAAGCTGAAGCTTTTCGCCCTCTGCGGCACGGCGGACTTCGATATACTGAGAAATATGGTCAGAGTCAAAAACGTGTGTGGGCTGTCCAACGGCAAGCATTACATAGTTGGTAATGTCAACCAGTGCATTGATGGGGCGCATTCCCACACGCCAAATGCGACTCTGCATCATAAAGGGAGAGGGCTTTACGCCAAGACCCTCGATGCGCGCGCCAATGTAACGGGGGCATCTTTCGGAATCGGCGATGCGAACATCGAACACTTCCTTGGTCTCGGGAACATAAGGAGCAAACTCCACAAGGGGCAGATCGTACAATGCCGCAAGTTCGCGGGCAATGCCGTAGTGCCCCCAAAGGTCGGGGCGGTTGGTCATGGACTTGTTATCGATTTCAAGGATGATATCATCCATATCAAGTGCCTTGGCGATAGGCGTACCTGCAACGGCATCAAAGGCGGTCACGTCCATGATCTCATGATCGTCGCTTGCGGGGAAAAGGTCGGCAAGTCCCACTTCAACGGCAGCACAGATCATACCGAAGCTCTGCACACCGCGAAGCTTGGCATTCTTGATCTCCACAGGCTCCCCTTCTCCGTGCCAACGAACCATGGCTCCGGGGCAAGCAACCACAACCTTCATCCCCGCTTCCAAATTGCTGCCGCCGCAAACGATATCCTTGATCTCACCGTCACCGATATCGACCTTGCAAACACGGAGCTTGTCCGCATTGGGATGAGGCAATACTTCTTTGATCTCACCGACTACGATCTTATCAAAGCGCTCTGCCAAAGACTCTGCCCCTTCCACCTCTACGGTAGACATAGTGAGGTCATAGGCCAACTTGCTCAGATCCATATCGTCGGGAATCTTTACATAATCTTTAATCCAATTCAGAGATAATTTCATTCTTCTTTCCCTCCTTAATGGAACTGCTTCAAGAATCGGAGGTCGGTGCTATGGAACAGACGAACATCATCTACACCGTAGCGCATCATGACCAATCTGTCCAGACCGATATTTACATAGAATCCGGTATACTCATCGGGGTCAAGTCCTGCGGCACGAAGTACGTTGGGGTGAGGCGTACCGCCGGGCATGATCTCGATCCATCCGACGTGCTTACAAACGCTACAACCCTTACCGCCACAAACCAAACAGCCCATGTCGATTTCAAAACCGGGCTCCACAAACGGGAAGAAACCGGCACGCATTCTGACGGGAACATCCTTGCCGAACACTTTGGAAAGAATGCTCTTGATCATAACCTTACCCGCTGTGTAAGTGAAATCCTTATCCACGATCAACGCCTCATACTGGAAGAAGGCGCGCTCATGTCGGGCGTCGGTGGTCTCGTTGCGGTAAACGCGGCCGGGATATACAAAGCGATAGGGGGGCTTGTGAGTCATCATATAACGCACGCTGTCACCCGTCAAGTGAGGACGCAAGCACAACTTGTCGCTGGCCTCGCCGCTGTCGTGTCCCTCCAGCCAGTAAGTATCCATGCTCTCGCGGGCAGGGTGGTTGGGGGGGAAGTTAAGGTTGTCAAACGCATAATATTCACTGGTAATTTCGGGGCCGCCGAATACTTCGAAGCCCATGGAACGGAACGCATCGTTCAGATCGTAGCACATCTGCGTAATGGGGTGCAAACCACCGACCTTGGGCTCGAAACCGGGAATGGTGTAATCGAAGTCGGGAGAAATCTCAGATGCCTTAAGCTTGAGCTCTTCACGACGTCCTTCGATCTGCTCGGTCAAGAGAGTCTTTACGTTATTGACTGCTTTTCCCATCTCGGGGCGCAAAGAAACGTCCAACTTGGGAATCTCCTTGAGCAGCTCGGTCAGTGTTCCCTGCTTACCCAGAAGTGCGCCTTTGACTTCCTGCAATTCGCTCTCTGTCGCCGCCGCTTGAATTTTTGCCGCTCCTTCGCGGAGCAATGCTTCTAATTTATCCTTCATTTCAAACTCCTTGTCTCATTTGACAAAAATAAATTCAAAGTATATTTTATCATATTTATCCCTTTGTGTCAATGCAAATTTTGAATATTTTGCATTTTTGTGACAAAAAAGGAGCCGTCGAAACGACTCCTTTGAAGGGGTTATTTTTTATTCCGCAAGGAAGGTTCTGCCATACTTCTCGGCATAGGCCTCCGCTGTGGAACCGGCTTGACCGTGGATCACTGCGCCTGCGGGGATGGTGTTGACCGAGGCGGTGATCTTCGTAGTTGCCGAAAGAATGGTGATGTCGGTCATTGCCGTACACTTATAGAAGGCATACGAGCCAATCTCAGTCACGCTTGCGTGCACCGTCATTTCGGTCAGCCCCGAACACAGCGAGAAGGAGCTGACACCCAAGGAGGTAACGGTATCGGGAATTTCTACAGACACAATGGCGGAACAGCCATAGAAGGCATAGTTACTGACATTGCTGATACCACTCTCGATCACAACATTCTTGATCTTGTAGCGGTAAGCATACCAAGGAGCGTGGTTGGAGGCGGTATAATCG
>JAZSPB010000045.1:0-2583 GCA_045537235.1 Eubacteriales bacterium | reverse complement strand
AAAAAGGCGCGGAACAAAAGTTTTTTGCGGAGCTTTTTTTCAAAAAAGCGACCTCCCCCGCGCCCGCAGGCGCAAAAAACCAACGAAAAGGAAGATAACATGAAAAAACGGTTTGCCAAAATAATAGCGGTGGTGTTGGCGATGCTGATGCTTGCCATTCCCGCCATGGGCTGTTCATCGACCAAAACGCTGATGACGCTGGACGACGAGAAGCTTTCGTTCAACATTTATGAGCTGATGCTGACCATTCAGAAGGGCAATATGGCTTACATGATCAATTATTGGTACGGCGACGTGAACAGTGAGAAGTTCTGGGGAACGGTGATCGACGAAAAGTCCACGACATGGGACGATTATTATACCCTTGCCGTATACAAAAAGGCCAAGAATCTTTTGGCGGCAGTGGTGCTTTTCGACGAGATGGAGCTAAAGCTTCCCCAAGCCACGCTGGACAGCATCGAGAAGGGAATCGATGACCTGATCGACCGTGACGGAGAAGGCTCCAAGAAGGGGCTGAATTCCATTCTTTCCCAATACGGTGTTAACATTAATATCTACCGCGAATATAAGATCATGGAAGCCAAGTCGAACTATCTGGCCGAGTATTTGTACGGAAAGAGCGGTTCCAAGATCGGTGCAACCGTGAAGGAGGAGTATCTACAGGAAAATTATGTAGCATTCCGGCAGATCTTGGTTGCCAATTACTATTATGTTTTTGCCACCGATGAAAACGGCGATACCATCTACTACACCAACACGGGCGCCATTGCTTACGATACCGAAAAGGGAACTCCCGAGATCGGAAAAGACGGCAAGTTTGTCTACTATACCGAGGACGGAAGGATCGCCTACGACAAAGAAACAGGCAAGCCTTCGCCGGTGTTGGACAAAGACGGTGAGCAGAAGATCGAGCTGTATACCGACGAGGAAATGGAAAAACGAGAAGAGATGGCATGGGAGCTTTTTGATAAAGCCGGAAGCGATGCGGGGATCTTTGAGTCCTTGCGTGAGCTGTACAGCGACGAAAAGGCATCCGACGGCACCATAGACGACAATCTGTGCTATCTTGCCACCAATGTGGAGTATGAGTCGATCAACATGGGCTTTATGGACGACATTGCCAAAAAGCTTTCCACTATGGAGGTGGGCGAGACAGCCATTGTGGCTTCCGATTACGGCTATCATATTATTCGCCGTTACGATCTGGAGAAAGGCGCTTATGCCAACAGTGATCTCTCCCAGTGGTTTACCGACTCGGCATACGGCGTTTACGATTTTGTTACCAACTTGGAGAATAAGCTGTACCTTGCCGTACTGGACCCTTACACGGAACGCATCGAGGCGGACAGTGAGCTTTTGGATTCCATCAGTCTCAAGGTCGTAGCGCCCAACTACTATTACAAATAAAACGCAAACGTGCGAAAATCCATATAAAAACAGCGGCGCTTTTTCAAAAGTGACTTGACCGAGAATACCTGCATAGACAGGGAAAATGGTCGTTCTTTTGAAAAAGCGCCGCCGTTTTTGTGCATCAAACCTTTCCTGTAGAGCCGAAGCCGCCCGTGCCGCGAACGGTGTCGGAGAGAGAATCGGTCTCGCAGAAATCAACGGCGAGGAAGGGGGTGATGACAAGTTGAGCAATGCGTTCGCCCGGCTCGATGGACTGTGTGGTGGCAGAGTGGTTGTGGAGAGCCACCATGATCTCGCCGCGATAGTCGGCATCGACGACTCCTACTTTGTTGGCGGGTGCCAAGCCGCGCTTGGAGGCGAGACCGCTGCGAGCATAGATAAGACCTGCGTAGCCTTCGGGGATCTCGGCAGCAAGACCGGTGCGGATGAGGACGGTGGCACCGGCGGGAATGTCGGTGGGGGCGTCCAAAAGGGCGCAGAGGTCGGCACCTGCGGCGTGCTCGGAGCCGTAGGTGGGGAGCTTGGCTTGGGGGTGGAGTTTTTGAATGTTGACTTTGATGGGCATGGTAAGGATCCTTTCCCGTGGCACGGGGAGCCACTAAATAAAATTGTTGTTGGGGGAGGGGTGCACTAACCGAAGTGAGTGCGGAAATAAAGGTTTGTTTCTTCTTTGTTGGTGCGCTAAATTAAATTTAGCGATGTATCAAAGTTTTTGTTCTTTCTTTGCTTGCCCAAGAGAAAGAGGAGTTGCTTCGCACCTCCCCAAAGAAAAGGCACGAAAGAGGGGGGCCGCTACGCCGGATGCCCCCCTCTCGACACCCCCCTCTTGCTTTGGGCGGGATAAAAAAACAGACACGTTCTTTTGTAACTGCTCCGCGCGGATAAAATATATCACAGCGCAATTTAGGACGGGGAGCTGTGCCCCGTTCGTAGCCTTGGGTGCGCGAGATTAACTTTTTTGAATAAACTGACGCTCGCCATATTGTTGGGTGGGGAAATAAAATGAGCGGTTTCCTCGTTTCTTTCGGCTTACTTAAATTTTTATATGGTTGTTACCAAAAATAACGAATTAAATTCCAATGAGAGTACGGCACTTGCCCAAATCTTTCGCGCGAAGGCGCGACCCAACGACTAAAACGTGGCACCTCTAACCACGATGCGTGGCAGAGACAG
>JAZSPB010000064.1:0-8120 GCA_045537235.1 Eubacteriales bacterium | reverse complement strand
GCGCCCTTGCTGATGTTTGCGCGAACATGGTGCACCCCATGGGATATCGCTATGTTCGCACAAACTACCATAAGGGCGCGGATCAAAAGTTTTTTGCGGAGCTTTTTTTCAAAAAAGCGACCTCCCGCGCCCGCAGGCGCCCTCGAAAAACACTATCCAAGCAAATGCTTGATAGAGGGGGCGAGTTCATATGGCGGTCGAGTCCATTGTCATCGGTGGTATGCTCTCCCGTCTGACCGAGCTTGAGGCACCGCCCATCGAATTTGACGAAAAGCTGTGGCATGCTGTGGTCGACCGCGTAACCGTATACAACGATGATCGATTGGTGTATTCGTTGAAAGACGGCAGTGAGATAACGGTTATGCTTTAAGAGAATAGAAAAAGTCCCCGAATAGCACCAGGGTGTGATGCTGTTCGGGGAGTTTTCTTATTTAACGCTTAAAATATTGATTTTTTCTTTCTTTAAAAGGAATGCATATGCCACAAGGGACACGATGCTATCAAATGCGTTTCCGATACCGAATAGGAGGGCAATTCCCGTGAGCGTGGGAGTCCATACGTTTGTGGCGTAAAGGATAAATGCGATGCCGTAATAAATCGTATTTGTCACCACGGACTCAAAGAGCATATAATTCGTCTTGCCGAGTCCATAGAAGGTTGAGTCGAACACGTTCTGAACGGCATAAAGTACATAGAAGCCTACAAGAAGGATTACCAAGCCGAACAGCTTATCCACATCGGTAAAGCAAAGTACGTGTGTCATAAACGATTTCCATAACGGGATGGTGGCAAACCACAAAGCCGAAATAAATGCCGTGATACTGAAGTAGCCGAGTGAGTTACGACGGACGTTTTCTTTATCGGTTGATACCTCTTGCTTGATCAATTCACCGAGCTGAAGCACGGGCAGAAGGAGCCATCCCCAAATGAAGTTGTTGGCAACCCAGTAGGTGCCTTGTTCCCCTACCACGTTCACCATTCTCGCAATCATCACCATATAGGCAACGTTACGAACGAGTGATTCCACGCCTGAGATACCGCCAACCTTGAAAAACTCTTTTGTCCAAATGAAGTTGAGTTTAGCCTTTCCGAAGACCCTGATGCCTTCCCTTGAAAGCAGAACGAGTGATACAACGAGCAAGAGAGCGTTTACTATAATATTGGAATAGCCGATTCCGTTCACACCGAGATTTGCCGACACGGGCAAGGTGGAAACAAGGAAGGTATCGGACACAAGGCACAGCACAAGCTTTGCCCCGGTAAGAGCATAAAGGTATTTACTCTTGTTGACGGTGACCAATGCAACGAGTGCAAACTGTGTGAGTATCGAGAAAATGTTTGCAATACTCTCAATACGTATGTAAGAGGCGGAGGCATCGATAATACTTGTATCGGTAGCCATAAGCCTAAGCATCGGTTCAGCAAAGAGAATCATAACAGCCGAAAGTACCGCATACACACCGAGTGATATCAGCATTCCCGTCCGTACACGGTTTGAGAATTCGTCTTTGTTATCTTTGATTTTACCGATGAAATAGAAAAGCGGAAGGATGATTGCCTCGTTGAGTATTTCGTAGAGGAGATTCACCCATGAAAGCTGACCTGCGATTGAGAATGACCATTCGCCCGGCAACTGACCGAGAAAGAACACCCTCACAGTTGTGTAGATCGTTGGTGCAAGTCCAAGGACGAGGAGTGCAGCGAAGAGCTTGTAGTTGATACGGCTAAGTGACAGTTTAATTTTGGAAAACATATCGGTTTCCCCCTTATTAAATTATTAGCAAAGAGGACAAAAGAAAAAGCATCCGCACAGAAAGCGCAGACGCCGAACAAGATGACAATTACCCCATCGGTTGACGAGTCTGCGACCAAAAGTGCATATTGCCGGAAGTTACCGCAAGTCTGTCAGGTTTGAGGTAAGTTTCCCAATTGCCGAAGCAACCGCTTAAGTCACTATTTACTTGCCTATATTATATCACAGGGCAAAAGAAAAAACAATATTTTTTTGTAAATTTATTCCCTGAACGATTTAACCCTTGAACGATACAAAATCCGCCACTTCTGTCTTGCCGGGGCAGAGGGTGGCGGATTTATCGTATATAAAGCAAAAATTGCCCTCAAAACCGCCAAAATGAGCGGTAAAAGGGCAAAAATGAGGCATTTTCCGTATATAAAGCAAAATTCCATAGCCGAAATTGTATCGACTATGGAATCTTTTTTGTGTTGTACCGCCAATTTAGATGCCACCACGGGAAAGTCAAAAAAATCAAGGGCTTTTGCGTTTTTGAGACGGTTTTAAGTGCATCCTTAATAGATGCCAATCATTTCAAAACGCTTTTACGCAAACGGATTACACAAAAAAACAACCGAAGCGATTCCAAGAACGACACCTATCCATTGCTTTGTTGAAAGCTTTTCCTTGAACAACAGCACTGCCGCAAGCGTGGTAAGCACAAGACCGCCGCCGTTTACGATGGGGAAAAACACCGCGCTGTCCATTACTCCGGAGAGATAGAGATTGAATTTGTTATTGACAGCTACGCAAGCTCCGCTTGCAATCATGATTCCGAGCAGAAGCCAAACCTGCCTTTTGCCATTTCTTTTCTTCTCTTTTTCGTCTGCAAATCGACTTTCGCGCCTTTTCATCAATGCAGCGAAGAACGCACAAAGGACTGCCGATGAGACAAAAGCGATGATCAAAAACGCGTTCAGCTCGTCGCGGTATTCGGAGCTCTGATGTACCTTCTGCATCACTCCGATGCCGCCTGTTGCAACAAAAGCTATAAGACACAGAAAAAGCCATTTTAAATTTGCTTTTTTTTCATCGACGTCGCTCTTTGCGGCAAGCACAAAGCTTGCAAGCATCAGCACCATTCCCACGATCTGTGCCCACCCCAAGCTCTCGTCAAAGAACATCACGCCCGAAAGAGAGGATATCAGGGTAGAAAAAGAAGAGATGATCACCGAGGTGTACGACATAGGACCGACCTGCAGAGCGGCTATGCTCGTGATTCCTTGCAGGGCTGTAACAGCACCGAACGCCACGCCTAGCACAATCGTAAATACGGATGACGCACCAAATCCGCCCCAGCACAGCAGGATCACGGCGGCACTCAGACAAGCGACCGCGTTGAAAACAAAGCCTCCCGAAAGTCCCGTCGGTTCTTTATCTGTGTAATATTTTTTCGCAATACTGCCGCCGAGAGCCGCGGCAAGAGATAAGATAAGTGTAAGCGGTATACTCATATCTTTTTTACCCATAAAAGCTTGGCAGTTCGCGGTCCATCAAACTGAAGTGTTACAGTTCCGTTTGTGGCGGTTTCTTCATGACTGTTTTCGTCGGTAATAATATATCTGTCACCGCTGTCAATGAAGGGAAGGAATATGTTCAGGACATCTCTTGAACATTTTTCTTGGCGGAATGCAAATATAACGCCATCTTCTTTTTCCGGATCGTAGTAACAGAAGGCTGTGAAATCCGTGTTATCCTTTTCCTTATGCCATGGCGTCAGGACGTAAAACTCTTTTAGTAGATATGGTGTTACCTTCTTCCATTCCTGAAGTCCAAATCGGAGTATATCGAAATTTTGCTCCGCATCATATACAAACTGTGAACCCACGTTTAATGAGGGAAGATAGGAGGCGCGCCAAACATAAGGGTCACTAACACCTGTAAGAGCAAGCTCTGACGTTTTTTCTTTCGTACTTGCTCCGCAGAAGGGTATCCATTTGTTAAATGCGGTAGTCATGGAAAGTCGAAGCGCGGTAGTCGTTCTGTCACTGTCGCTTCGAAGAAGCGGAACGCCTCGACGCATAGATTCAAGATCGTTTCTGCCGCCGCCTGATGCGCAGGAATCAACAAAACCGCAACCGCCATAGGAAAGTGTACAATCGATAATATCGTCCCAAAGTTTATAGTGACCGATAATAAATTTGGATTCTGTGATACCGTATCTGTTCTCACCCTCCAGACTGTCAAGATGCTTCCAGAGTTCTGCGGCATTACAATTATTATCCTCTCGGTACATCTCTACCTTGTTTCCCCGAAGCATTTTACATATCCGATCTGTCGTCCACTTGAGGCACTCGGGATCTCCTATGTTATTTGAAATGACCTGTCTCCCGCGGTGATCCTTTTTCTCATCTATAAAAATTGCCCAATCTGTGTTGTATCCGTAATTCTTTGCAAGATTTTCAGGATCTGTTACACGCTCGGGCTCAAACCAAACAAGCGTTTTCATACCGTGCTCGCGCGCAAAATCCGTAGATTCGAGGAAGCTTTTTCCGGGCCATTTAACGGGGTCAAGCTCCCAACTACCAACAGTATCCCACCAATCATGACCCTTTACAAAGGGCTGTGCACTTGTACCATCAGGGCATACATACCAGCCTGCATCAACCCATCTGTAATCAACCTTTGCGTTTTCTTCAAGCATCTTTTCAAGGGAAGGCTTCCACGTGGTATGGCACTCCGATATGCTTCCGTCTGAATTTGGCAAGCCTGTATCATTTGCAATACAGCAGGTAGAGAAAGGCTCAAGTGAGGTGCCGATCACATCCGCCTTCGGTAAATTATGCTTGATAAACCAATCCCGCCAGAAATTTGTGGCATAATGCTCGTCTCTTACCGTATAAGGCGCGAGTACAAAAAGCGCGGACCGTATTTTTTCACCCGGCTTCAGATATGTTTTAAGACCGTTGACCGAGCTTGCCGTATATGTGCTTTCATTACCGTTTGAAGAAAAACGGGCATTCCACGTACCTGCCCAACCGATAGCAAGCATAGCGCCGCCGTCACCGTATTCCAAATTGAAATACGGAAAATTGACATGCGTCGCTCGTCCCGAGTCTGATGAAAACTCCACCATATTATTTTGCAGATCAATACTATAGGGACTATACTGATTGACGTGATCTCCCAAAATACCTTTTAAAACAGGGAACTTGCCCTCAAAAGACAGCTCTGTTTTTAACTTTTCTATCACGCCGCTGTTCTTGTCCGAGGTGTTTTCAAGCCACACCGTCCACTCGGTAACGCCATGAGAAAAATAATGCGTAAGAATCAACGTGACCTCAAGGGTCTGAAAAAACACAAAGGTAAAAGTTTGCGTTTCTTTCTCACCGGATCGTATGACGTTTTTACTTATAAGAGTAAAATGCTCCGGAGAAAAGCCTTTATATTCCTTACCGTTATAAACAAACGAAAACGGCATATTGGATAAATTTTCAGACAGTGTGCGGTACATATCGGTTGCTCGAAAATTCTCATAATTTCTTTTCATAATTTTTTCCTTTACATACAATTTTGGTTGACAAAAAACCCTTTATGTGTTATTATATCATTTGAATTGTTATATTTATATATCTTTTCTTTCATTTTATATGAAATTTCACTCATGTTGGAGGAAATATGTACGAGCCTAAATATTTGCCACAACTGAATGAGGCAATAAGCGCGTTTTCCGGCATTCGTCTTTCTATCGTTCACCATAACGAATACCTGTATTGTGACGATCCCGATGCCGATCCTTTGCATATTCATAACTGTCTTGAAATTTTCATTAACGTTTCAAGCGATATATCCTTCCTTGTAAATAACAATTTATATCTCGTTCCCGATGGAGATGCGGTAATATCTTGTCCGGGCGATATCCATATGGGCATTTTTCACAAGTCCGCTGTGCAGGAGTACGTATGTATCTGGATCGATGCGGATTTTACTTCTCCGATATTTTCTTTTTTGCGCAAAGGAGATTTCAGTCCTTTATTCTCCTTTGACGAACAAACAAAGAAGAAATTACAGTATCTTGTCTTCTCGCTATTGGATGTATGCAAGAAAGAGGGCTCGGAGCTTGAAAAAACATCTTATCTGCTCCAAATTTTAACGATATTCGAAAAGAAAATGCCCCATGATACAGCACAAGCGGATATTCCCGAGACGCTTCAAAACATATTGGACGATATTCACGAGAATTTTTTCGAGATATGTAGTGTCAACAATATTTTGGCATCCCACTTTGTAAGCTCCGCCACCCTGACACGATGGTTCAGAAAATATCTCCACACATCCCCGAGAGAATACCTCGAATCAGTAAGACTTTCCAATGCGGTGCTTCTACTTTCAAACGGGCATTCGGTTACAGACGCGTGTATGCGTTCCGGCTTCTCGGATTGCTCACATTTTATCGTCCTTTTCAAAAAGAAATTCGGAGAAACGCCGTTGCAATATAAGAAAAAATTAAATACGAATCCGTTTTTTCAAACATAAATTATTTACAAATATTTTTTGAAAATAACGAAAAAATGGGAGTTTGTGTGATTTTTTAGTCGCACAAACTCCCCTAAAAAGTCGATTATTTAAGTTCAAATCCCATCCACACGTCGATTTCATCCATTGGCATCTACCAATTTGCACTGTGAAAAATGGGTATAAAAAAGCCCAGAAGCCTTACGACATCTGGGTTTTTTGGGTTGGCATCCAAATTGGATGCATAACATGGCACATTGCACCGAAAAAGATATCACGCCTTCCACACAGCTTTGATAATATTGCCGATCTTGGGAGATGTTCCGTACATAAGAACACCGACACGGTAGATCTTTGCGGAAAGAATTCCGATTCCAATGGTAGACGCAACCAAAATGCCAATGGAAATCGCAATCTCATACCAAGGCACAGTGCTCATAGCAATTCTTGTGAACATGGCCATTGGCGAGGTGAACGGAATGTAGGAACAAACTTTCATCAGAACATTGTCCACGCTTCCGCTTGTCATAGAGAAGATGACCACCATAAAGCCGAACAGGAACAGGAAAGTTACAGGCTGAACAGCAGTATTGATATCCTCCAACCTGGAAACCGTAGAAGAAATAGCACCGTAGAGGAACGCATAAATCAAGAAGCCAAGAAGGAAGAACACAAGCATATACGCAAACAGCTCAGGCGGAATATTGAAGATAGAGTCAATGATTCCGTTATCTCCCCAATAGGACTTATTCACATTGTAGAATACAAGCGCCGATCCGAAGATGGCAACAAGTTGAATAAGGCCTGCAATACAAGCTGCTAAAACCTTGCCAAACATCATATTGATGGGTTTGGCGCTGGTGATAAGAAGTTCCATAGCACGGGAGCTTTTTTCGGTTGCAACACTCATTGCAACCATTTGACCGTAAAGCAGAATGACCATATATAACGCAAAAATCATAATGTATGTATAGAAAAAGTTTTGCATTTGATCTTTGCCAAGGCTTTCTACTTGCGCATCAATCTGAATACTCATAACCCCTGCGGCATCTTCAGCTGACATACCACCGCCTATCATAGCGTTCATTTGATAGATCTGTTGTAGTACGCCTGTGGCAATATCGGGATTCATATCGTACATTGAAAGATTATCAACGTAATATGTGAACGAAGTTGCCCCGTTCATTACAAAAGCACACTCTACATCACCGGAAGTGATTTTGTCCTTGATTACGCTGATTTCCTCATCTGTAATCTGCACATCATAGTCTGTAAAGGATGCGGCAAACGTTTCTTTCACCATATCCGCCTGCGTAGGATCATCTGTCTTTACGAGCATAATGGAAAAGTCAGTGGTGGTATCAGAAATACCGTCTGATTCAAACAAAGCAATAATTCGGGGGAAGAACATAACGATAGCGATAACCACCATCAAAAAGATGGTTATGCCGACAAACGCCTTATTCTTGGCATAGTTTTTAAGTTCAAATTTAAGTATTTTTCCAAACTGTTTCATTGTTTAGTCCTCCTGTGCTACATCGCCTGCATATTCTACAAAAATATCGTTGAGGGAAGGTTCATAAACCTTTACCTCGTCAATATCATAAGTTTCTACAAGGCGAGTCATAGTAGTTTTCTTTTCGGAGGGCGAGCCCAAGCGAATCATTAAATCACCATTGTCCATAACGGTACAGGAAGAACCAAAATCAGCTATGATTGCATCGGGTGTTTCTGTTTTTACAACCAAGCGGTCACGGGGATAGTCGCGCTTGATATTATGCAAATCACCATGCAGTGCAACAACACCGTTATTGAGGATCGCAATGCTGTCGCAGAATTCTTCTATGTAGCTCATTTGATGGCTGGAGAACAG
>JAZSPB010000149.1:0-24677 GCA_045537235.1 Eubacteriales bacterium | reverse complement strand
CATCGTGGTTAGAGGTGCCATGTTTTAGTCGTTGGGTCGCGCCTCCGCGCGAAAGATTTGGGCGGGTGCCTTACCTTCGTTTGCATCTGATTCGTTGCCTTAAGTCGGATCGTAGCCATGTCGTTCTGTGAGCCAAGGAGTTGACTATAAAGCTTGTCTTCCTAAGACCGCTTGGGCCTCCGACTTCCAAAGAAGTAACCAAGAAACGGCACGCAAGAGGGGAAGGCGTCCGCTCCCGCGGCCGCTGACTCTCCCCCTCTCGCGACTCTCCCTCTCTTAGGGGCGAGATTTGACGATCCCCCGCCCCAAACTAACTGCTTCGCAACGGGACTGTCTCTGCCACGCATCGTGGTTAGAGGTGCCATGCTTTAGTCGTTGGGTCGCGCCTCCGCGCGAAAGATTTGGGCGAGTGCCTTACCTTCGTTTACATCTATTTCGTTGCTTTCGGCATCCTTGGGAGCTTGGGTCACCCGTCGGGTCACGTTTTGTGCGAAAGATTTGGGTAAGTGCCGTACTTTCGTTTGCATCTAATTCATTGCTTTCGGCTCCCTTGGGAGCTTGGGGCACCTGTTGGGTCACGTTTTGCACAAAAATTCAAGCAAGTGCCATGCCTTCGTTTGCATCTAATTCATTGCTTTCGGCTCCCCTGGGAGCTTGGGTTATTCGTTGGGTTACGTTTGCGCAAAAGATTTGAGCAAGTGCCATACCTTCGCTTTTATCTGTATATTTGCTTTCATTTAATTTGTTCTTGTTGGCATTTCGGAGGCACTTCAGCGTTTTCAAAATATGTTTGTTTTTTAGGTGTATTGAATTTTACAAATTCAAGTTACCAATCTATAGATAGCATCCTAATAAAAAATAACAAGTCATATAAAAAATCAAAACAGCCCAAAGAAACGAGGATACCACTCGTTTCATTTTTTCCACAACAATATGGCGAGCGTCAGTTTATTCAAAATAGTTAATCTCGCGCCCCCAAGGCTACGAACGGGGCACAGCTCCCTGTCCTAAATTGCGCTGTGATATATTTTATCCGCGCGGAGCAGTTATTTAGGACGTGTCTATTATTTATCCCGCCCAAAGCAAGAGGGGTGTGTCGAGAAAGGGGCATCCGGCGTAGCGGTCCCCCTCTTTCGGGCCGTTTCTTCGGGGAGGCGCGAAGCAACTCCTCTTTCTCTTGGGAAAGCAAAGAAGGAACAAAACATTCGCATAGCACTAACTCCAGTCAGTGCCGCTTTTTAAAGCAACCCAAGAAAGATCCCCCCATTCAAACAGTACCAACTTTAATTAGTCCCTCTCCCCTCAATCAAACGCCAACCCCAAATAACACTCCCCCTCATCCCCCGGTCTATCCCAAAAAATTCCCATCGCAAACGGCACATCTCCCCCCGCCGTTCGGAACCGCCCTTCAGCAAACCCGAGCGTCCGTACAACAGCCGAAGCCACCGACACATCCCCCAAAAACTCCGTTCCAAACAGCAAATCTCCTTCCGCCCTCGCAGCCAACAAAAAACCCTCGCCGCCATACAACTCCGCCTGTCTTTGCAAAAACCTCAAATTCTCATTTTCCTGCACCACCCCACCCTCGGGCAAAAACTGCCGTCGAAGGGCGGCATATTGGTCGATTCCAAGCCGTTTGACAGGCACCGACTCCGATGATGCCTCACAGTGAATCTCCCGAATATATCCGCAGGTTCGATACCCCATTTTTTCATAAAACGCAAACAGCTCCTTGCCCCCCGGCACCAAGAGCGCCCCCGCATATCCAAGCTCACGCAAATGCCGATGGGTATCCTCCATCAGCAATCGGCACAGCCCCCGTCCCCGATATGCCTCCGCCGTGGCAATGGCGTACAAATAAGCCACACGCCGCCCCCGACAAGTACAATCGAACCAATACAGCGCCGCCACTACTTGCCCGTCCACCGTCACACAACGGCAACGATTCGGAGAAAACGCGGTCTGCGCAAAGCTGTCCAAAAATTGCTCCGTATCACCGAATGCCGACTTCCAAAGATTCCTGAGCTCCAAAAACTGCGTACTCTTTGGCGCGTCAATAATCATATCCATTCTCCAGCAAGCAAGCCCAACATTTTTTCACCATGTGGTGAGGATAGTAGCTCTGCTTCGCCTTGCGCAGCCCCTCCAGTCCCATGTCCTCTTCGCGGTCAAGATACCGAATCTCGGGAAAATGGGAACGGATATAACGGGCAAACTCATAATTGATGGCGGCATATGCCCCGTTCACATCGGCTCGCGCCTTCTCAAAATGCACATCCATGGTATCCTCGGACAAACGACTGGCCATGGTCATAGCCAAGATCTCCTCACCACGGCGCAAGATCATGCCCGAAAGCCCCAACTCTCGGTAATGGCGAAAGGCTTTTTCCAAGGCCGCCCGCTCCATATGGAAGTCGCTGTCGGGATTTTCTTCCAATCGACGGCGATACCATTCCTCTGTCATCTGCTTGACATGGGGCAGATTGTCCTCGGTTATCGGCTCTGCGATATAGTCGGGAACCGCCTGGCAAAAACGGTTTAAATGATTGCGCTTTGCGTGATATTTCTTGCCTTTCAGATCTGCCAGATCATCGATGGCATAAACGTAGTCGAAGGAGCCTTCATCACAGTGATACCGAAAGCGCCCCGGATAAAGTGTTTCCAATGTCTGCTTGGCCGTCTCTCCGACACCCGTGATCCGACAGGGGATCCCTCGGGTCTTGGCATCGTCAATAATGGCATCCAACACCGCTTTTTTGTCTCCCGTGCCCACGGGATACGGATAAACACTTCGGCGGTCAAACTGAGAAAACAGCACGATCTGACCGTGTATGACCGCAAAATTCTGCCGTCCCCACAGAAACAGATTGGCAAACGAAAACTCACAGCCTCTTTCGTTCCCGTCGGGCAATCGGCTTTCGTAAAACGCCTTGTCTGACAACGAGATCGGCTGAAAATCAATCATGGTTTTGATCATAAAAATTCATCCTATCTTTGGGTTCTTCACTTGAATTATAAATCATTATCGGCGTCATGTCAAGACTCTATACCTCACTTTTCCCGGAAAAACATGGCGCCTGCGGGCGCGGGGAGGTCGCTTTTTGAAAAAAGCTCCGCAAAAACTTTTCTATTGTGCCCTGCTGAATTTGAGCGAACATACTGCCCCCCATGGGGTACCGCTATGTTCGTACAAACTACAAAAGGGCACAATAGAAAAGTTTTTTGCGGAGCTTTTTTTCAAAAAAGCGACCTCCCCGCCCGCAGGCGTCGAGTTACGCTTCGGCTACGGTAAAGGTTACCTCATAAGGCTCTTTTGCCATAGCGGAAGCCTTAAGAGAAATCACAATGGTATTGTCAGCCGTGATCTTACCCTCGGTCACATTGCCTTCGCTGTCGGTGAAGACAAAAGCAGATCCGTTCACGGTATAGGTTCCACCGGCTGCGGCGCCGTCATAAGCGGTTCCGCCCATCTCGAAGGTCACCTTGTAGGAGAAGGTGCCGTCTGCGCCAACGGTTGCGGTATACTTGTACTCAACCGAGCCGGCCATGGGGCTTTCCTTAAGGTAGCTTGCAGCATAGTTTCCTGCTGCAACGGAATAGGTTGCGGGAGCAAAGGTCACCTCGTAGGGAGAGGAAGCCATTGCCGATGCCTTGAGGGAGATCACAAGGGTGTTTTCTGCGGTAAGCTTACCCTCGGTCACGTTGCCCTCGCTGTCGGTGAAGACGAACTTGTTGCCGTCTACGGTATAGGTACCGTTAGCGGCAGCGCCGTCATAGGCGGTTCCGCCCATCTCAAAGGTTACCTTGTAGGAGAAGGTTCCGTCTGCACCAACGGTTGCGGTATACTTGTACTCAACCGAGCCGGCCATAGGGCTCTCCTTGAGGTAGCTTGCGGCATAGTTGCCTGCTGCAATGGAGAAGGTTTTGTCGCCGGGCTTCTCCTCATTGTTTCCTTCGTCGGAAGAATCTCCTCCGGGAACCTCGCTGTCAAAGGTGAACACAATGTCACCTACCAAAGCGAGCTGGATCTGTGCAACACCGTAGGGGAAGTCAGAGGTCATCTTGAGCTTTCCGTCCTCGGTAACTACAAAGGTGCAGGATCTCTCGTCGGAATAGGTCATGGTATAGCAGGTGTCGGTAAGAGCATAAGTACCCGCGCCCTTCTCTTCGTTTGCGTCATTGGAAAGGGAGAAGGTGCCATCAGCCTTCAGCGTAAGAACGAAATTCCAAGTCATGTTCATCTCGCCGCTGGCATAGGAAGAGGTTGCCTTGTACACGCCGGCCTTGAACTCGCCCTTGTTGGTCTCGGGCTCCGTGGGGATCTCGTCGGTCTCGGACTCTTCGGTGTCGCTCTCGGTGTCGCCGGTATCTTTGGTATCGGCAGCTGTGTCATTGGTATCTGCGTCGGTTTCCTTGGGGCTTCCGCAAGCCACAACAGAAAACGCCAGAACAAGGATCAAAAGTGCGATTAAAATGCGTTTCATAATGATTCTCCTATTTTTTATTGATTATATTTTTCCCAAAGGGCTTCAAAAAGCGCCTTGGATTTGGGTTCGATGGAATTTCCGTCATCCGTACGGCGAAGGTAGACAGACAGTGCGATCTTTTCATCCTCGCCCACAAAGGCGACGCTCATGCTTTCCTTGCCACCGTAAAGCGATTCTCTCACCAAGAACATCGCATAAAACGATTTGGGAAACATCAGCGAGGTCAGCGACATCTCTCCGCTCTGCTGTTTGACGATCTTAGTACCCATTCGGTCAAGCGCGTCGGGCAACGAAACGGTAAGCTGAACCACCACACTTCCCGCATCCAGATGCAGCATGACCTGATCCAGCGTTTTCAGCCCGTCATAGATCGCCTCAAACTCGGAAACGGGAACCGAGATCGCATCGGGCATGGCATCAAGAAGCTGCCATTCGGTGATCTTCAATTCTTCCGCCACCGTGCGAAGATGGGCGCCGGGGTTGGCTTCATAAAATTCCGCCACTCTCTCGGGGAGTGTCTTTTTGATGTGGGGATTGGACGGATGATAGTGATTTTCCTTCATTTCCTGCTGCATCTTTTTGATACAGTGGGGAACAGTATAAAACTTTGCGTGCGCGGCAATGCACTGACGGCACTTTCCGTAATTGGGGCATTGCGGCATACAAGGACACGAAAGATCAAGCGATTGATTTTCCACGGTTTATCCTCCCTTTTGAATCAGATGGCACCGCGCAACATGGTCACATCCCACGGATACGGCAGCCGGAAGTGCCTCGGTACGGCAAAGCTCCGTAGCCTTGGGACAGCGGCTTACAAATCGGCAGGTGCTCGGCGGGTTAATGGGGCTTCGCGCCTCACCCGAAAGGATGATCCGCTCTCTGTCTCCCGAAGGATTGACCTCCAGAATAGCCGACATCAGCGCCTCGGTATACGGGGTACGGGGATTCTCAAAGATCTCCTCTGTGGCACCGCTCTCCATCACCTCACCAAGATACATGACCGCCATGTGCTCGGTAATGTGCTTGATCAGCGAAAGATTGTGAGAAATAAAAAGATAGGTCAGCTCAAATTCCTCACGGAGATCCAGCAAAAGATTACAGATCTGCGAATGAACCGAAACATCAAGTGCCGAGGTCGGCTCATCGCAAATGATCAGCTCGGCATCGGAGATCAGCGCACGCGCAATAGCGATTCGCTGACGCTGTCCACCCGAAAATTCGAAGATATAGCGGTCAAGGTCGGGCAGCGAAAGTCCCACCTTTTCCACCAATGCCGCCGCCCGCTCCCGCAGCACACGCTCATTTCGCTCACCCGCGATATAAAGCGGCTCGGAAATGATCTGCCACACGGTAAAACGGGAATTCAGCGAGGAATACGGATCCTGGAACACGGTCTGCATATGACGACGTACCGCCTTCCACTCCGAGGCACGGCTCGCGGCCGTCATGGTATGGCCGAAGCACTCAAAAGAGCCCGAGGTGATGGGAACAAAGCCGAGAATGGCATTGGCCAGTGTTGTCTTGCCGCATCCCGATTCGCCTACCAGCCCGTAGATCTCGCCCTTGCGGATCTCAATGTTGACGTTCTGCACGGCGGAAAGTCTGTCCGCTTTGCCGAATACGTTTTTCTTGACCTTGAAATCCACAGTCAGATCATTGGTTTTCAGAATGATTTCTCCCATAACTCCTCCGGATCATAGTAACAACGAATTTTTCTTCCGTTTCCGCGGTCGAAAAGGGGCGGTTGCTTCTGTTGGCAAAGCTCGGTGCAGTAAGCACAGCGATTGGAAAAATAGCATCCCGCAGGCTTATTCATCGGGTGAGGAACGTTGTGGGGGATCTGCACAAAGCGATCCACCTTTTCGTCCATACCGGGAATGGTATCGATCAAAGCCTTGGTGTAGGGATGACGGGGATGAGCCAAGATCTCGTCCACCGTTCCCTGCTCCACGATCTTACCGCAATACATCACATACACTCTGTCCGCCATTTCGCGGACAACACCGAGGTCATGGGTGATCATAAGGAGAGACATCTTCTCCTTTTCGCACCGCTCGGAGATCAACTGCAAGATCTGCGCCTGAATGGTCACATCCAACGCCGTCGTCGGCTCGTCAGCGATCAAAAGACGCGGCGAAAGCGAGGTCGCCATGGCGATCAGAATTCTCTGCTTCAATCCGCCCGAAAGCTCATGGGGATACTGCTCGGCACGCATCTCGGGGTCGGGAATCCCCACCTTTTTCATCATTTCGATGCTGTGAACTCTGGCCTCCTTGGGCTTCATATTCATATGATAAATGAAGACTTCATCCAATTGCTGACCGATGGTCATAACGGGATTGAGGAAGGTGGAGGGATCTTGGAAGATCATCGCCATCTCCTCAGCGCGGAGCGCAAGCATTTGATTTTCGCTTTTTTCCAAAATGTCATGCTCTGTCCCGTCGTGAGAGACAAAGCGAAACCGATCGGCCGTCACATAGGCGGGAGGCGAGGTCAGCAATCGCATACACGACAGCCCCGTCACGCTCTTTCCGCATCCCGATTCTCCGACGATGGCAACTCTCTCGCCCTCGCCCACGGTAATGTCCACACCCTCAACGGCACGGACAAAGCCCTCACCGGTACGGAAAAGAATCTTCAGATTTTGAATTTCCAAGACATTCATACGCGTTGCCCTCCCGTCACAAATTGGTTTTTCAGGGCATTGGCTTCTTCCTCGGTCTGGTCGGTCATTTCGGCAAATACCGCCTCAGCGGCCGCATCGGGGGAGATTCCCTTTCCGCCGCGAACCTTTTTGCGCTTCATTTTGGGGTTGAGGATCTCCTCAAGCGCGTAGCCGATCTGCATAAAGCCGAACACCGTGATAAATATGGCAGCGCCGGGCGCCAAGACCCATGCCCAAAGACCCGAGGTAAAGGCACTTTCCTGTGCCGCAACGAGGATCTTACCCCAGCTCATGACAGAAGGGTCGCCAAGACCGATAAAGCTCAGACCCGCCTCCGCGATCATAAAGCCGGCGCAGGACAGCGCACAGTTCATGATGAGCAGATGGGAGACCGAAGGCATGATGTGTCGGAACATGATATAATTTTTTGATCCGCCGGCAAGCTCTGCGGCACGAATATAGTTCATATTCATGATAGAAAGCACCTGCGCGCGAACCATTCTCGCCGTGCCGCACCAGCCAATGAGCGTGAAAATGGCGATCATCATAACATAACTGGAAGAGAGATTGCTCATGATCATCATCAAGGGGGTGGTGGGGATTACGAGAAGAACATTGATAACATTTAAGATCACGGCGGCGCTCACCTTGCCGAAATAGGCGGAAACGATACCCAGCGTCGCGCCCAAAAGCGTCACGCAAAGACCGGTTACCACACCGATGATCAGCGAGATACGCGCACCGTAAAGGATCTGCGTCAAGATATCAATACCGTTTTTGTCCGTACCCAAAAGATGCTCGGCGGAGGGCTTGGCAAGTCCGTTCGCCACGTCATAGGCATCCAGCTCGTACGGGGTAAGATACGGCGCGAAGACAGCCGCCAGAACCACAATGCCGACGAGAATGATGCCTCGCAGTCCCTTGGGGTTTTTGACGATCTTCAGCAGGAAAATTCCCACACTTCGAGCCGCAGAGAGAATGGAATTTATTATCTTTTTCATAATATTAAACCTCTTTGACTCTGGGATCGAATTTGTGGTATACAAGGTCGGTAATGAAGTTACAGACCACGGTGATCACCGCGAACAACAGCAGGATCGCTTGAGAAAGCAGATAGTCTCCGTTGTTGCAGGCATCAAGCAAAAGCTGTCCCATACCGGGCCACGAGAAGATCTTTTCGGTCAGCACGCTTCCGCCCATCAGACCTGCCATGGACATACCGACATTGGTGATCAACGGCAAAAGCGCATTGCGGAAGGTGTGCTTGTACAGCACCACGCGGGGCGGCAAGCCCTTGGCGCGAGCCGTCAGTATGTAGTCCTCGTTGGTAACGGCGATCATACTGTTTCTGACCAGTAGCGCATAGGAAATGACCCCGGAGAACACCGCGATCATCACGGGAAGCGCGGCATGATAGGCCACGTCAAGAATGTCCGCCACGGGAACCGACGACAGCAAGGCCGCCACGAGCGAGAGCGGAATTCCCGCAAAAATAAACATGGATTTTTTGGTCACCAGCTTCAAAACGATCGACAGCGCAATACACGCGGCAAACACGATGAGAAACATCAGCCCGTTCATGGATAGCGTATATCCTGCCGTCATAGCGCCTCGGTAGGGGAAGATGCGATAGGTAAAGGCAAACAGCATCAAGGAGACCAGCGCCAACCAAAAGGAAGGAATGGCGGTAGTAACGCCCGAAAGCCAAAGCAACACCTTGTCGGCGGCGTGCTCTCTCTTCTTTCCCGCAATGGCACCGAAAATGATACCGAAGGTGATCGAGAAAAGCATAGAGGATACCGTCAACACCATAGACCACGGAATGCGGCTGAACATAACCGTCCAAACCGACTCCTTATAGATATGAGATTCTCCGAAATCCAAAGTGAAGATTCGACCGAGGTATTCGAGATACTGCACGATCAGCGGATCGTTGAAGCCGTATTCCTCGCGAATTTGGTTGCGAAGTGCGATATTATCCTCGGGAACCCCCGCGAAATACGGCTGAGCCGGATCACTAAAGATCATTCTCGGCAGGAAAAAGTTCAGCGATATGATGATGAAAAGCACGAAAAGCGAGCTTAACACCTTTTTGAGGTAATACCCTTTCATTCACTTATTCCTCCGATTTCACAAACTTTATTTAATGTTTTTAAGATAGCGAATGGAATAGTCGTTCCAGATCGAGGAACCGCTCACTTCCACCCAACCGTCCCATTTTTGGGCGGTATAGAAGGTAATGGTATTGGCAGAGAAGAGGGGGATCTCGATAGCAAGATCTGCCACATAATTCTGAACCTCGCGGCAAAGCGCATACTGCTCCTTGGTGTCCGAAGCCAGCTCCATCTCTGCGATCATTTCGATCAGTGTCTCATCGACGACGCCCGAGTAGTTGAAAAGACGCACACTGCCGGTGCCGGGATACACGCTGTATCTTGCGCTGTACATCAAAAGCTTGTCTGCCGTAAAGGTGACCGAGTTGATGATCATGTCAAAATCGGCATGGTTGTTCTGTTTGATGTCATCGGCATAGGTAGAGGTTGCCTGATCGTACTCGACAGCGATACCGATCTTGGCAAGCTGGGTAGCCAAAGCCTTGACCGTCACTTCATTATCGGGCGTAGCAAAGATCGAAAGGGTGATGCCGCGACTGCCGTTGGCATCCATCTTATAGGATGTGGTATCCAAGAGAGCATTGGCTGCATCGATATCGGTCTTGTGGTAAACATAATTACCGTTTTCATCCACATAGGCATGGTCATAATAATCCTGCACAAGGCAGTCACCCACCTTGATACCCATACCGTGAAGCACCTCCTCGATCAGTTTATCCTGGTCGATACAAAGGGAGATCGCCTTGCGGATCTCATAGGAATAGCCGTTAAAGCCACCCTCCTTGAACGCACCGTAGGGACCGACATTGAAAAGAAGGGTCGTTACAAAGTCATTGTTGACCGCCGAGATCTTGACCGAATCGTAAGCGGCGTTATTGGCAACGGCATAAGCCTTGGAGGAATTCACCGTATCCATCATAAGATCGATGCTTCCCTCCTTCAGGGCGTTGATAAGAACGTCCTCGTTGCTCATAAGGATCACGGAAATGTTACGGATCGGCTCGCCCGCAAACATCTTCTTCAGCAGTGCTTCATTGTAGTTTTCACGAAGAGAGACGGTAATGGTGCTGTCCTCGATGTAATCGCCTTCCTTAATATAATACGCGCCCGTTCCCACAGGGGAAAGGTTCTTTTCCTTGGCAGGTGTACGAATGGTCTGCCAAATATGCTTGGGAAGGATGACGATGGAATTGCACACCGACTTCATGGCGGTATAGTTGTTGCTTGCCAAAACAAACACAAAATCGCCGTCCACGACCTCACTCTTAAAGTAGTCGGTCAAGAAATAGGCCTGGCTACCCAAGGCACCGGCGTGCTTGATGATGTAGTCAAAGGTAAACTTAACATCCTCGGCAGTAAACGGTGTACCGTCGCTCCAAGAATGTCCTTCCACCACCTTAAAGCGGAAGCGCATCCAGTTGGTCTTGGGAACGGTGATCAGCGCACGGGCAAGGAACTCTTCCTCGGTCTCCTCGATGGGATTGCCGGCTTCGTCAACACCGAACTCGATGGATTCTCTCTTACACTGCGCCTGCCACTCTTCCTCGGTGGGATCGAAATACTCATAGCCGTACACACTTCCCTCTTTCTTGGGGAGCGCGCCCTCGGCTTCCAGCAATCCGTCCGTGAAGGCCAAAGGATTGACATCGGTATCTACGGGTGTATAGACCGAGCCGTCGGGGAAGGTATAGGTCTTGCCCTCCTCATAGCCTGCGGGCATTGCATCGCTGCCGAGAACGGTGTTATAAAACAGGCTGACAAAAAAGGTAGAGGAGGATGCGGTAGAGGAATACGGATTCAGATTTTTCGGAAGCGCCGTGGTTCCGATGCGGAACGAATCCTCATACTTATCCTGCCGTCCGCAGGAGACCGCCATGGTCGCAAGAGTAGCGACGATCAGTAAAACACAAAGTATCTTTTTCATCATAATATCAGTAATCGATCTTGGTGCCGAAGCCGATCTTGTTGGCGGAATTATCGAAAATCTCTTCCACGGTAAACTTGTATGCGGGACGTGTTACCCAGCGCTCGATGTTGGGGGAGTGGTAAACGTCATGCTGTGCGTTGATGAACTGCTGGATCAGGGGGAGGTCATAGGGCGAGATCGAGCCAAGCTCGTTGTGCTCACCAACGATCTCCATCTTACCGCGCACCTCAAAGGAAAGCACGGGAGGCTGATAGAACATCAGCGTTGCCTCGGGATTGACTTGGAAGTTCGCCCAGCTATGCTTGAATGCCATCTCCACGCTGTAGATGTGCTCGAAGTCCACCGTCTTCTCGGCCTCCTCGGAGTACAGCCACTTCATCAAAAGCTCCAGACCGCGAGTACTGTAGGTCTTGTCCTCGGGATCGTAGGTCTTGATGTGCTCGATATAGGCAGCCAGTGCCTCCTCCAAATATTCCTCGCGGGGGATAAAACCGATTCCCTTAACAGAGCCGTTAAGACCTGCGGGGCCGTTGCTGATAAATACGGGGTCGTGGGATGTAAAGGAAAGGAATATCTTCTCGGGGGACATCATCTTACCCTCGGCCAGTGCCTTAACGGTGTTGCCGCGCGTTCTGTATGCCCAGCTAAAGAAGCGATTCAATTCTCCGTTTTCCATTCTTGCTCTTTCCATGATAAAATTCTCCTTTTATGTATATGTATTGGTTACTTTTTTGATTGCGCTAATTATTTCACGCGGATAAATTCCGCATCCGACGCGTGTACAGAAGCCTGATAAATGTTAAATCCGGTCAACAGACGGGTCTCGGAATACTCTTTTCCTTCAGAGGTATAGTCCTCTGCCACAACGCCCTCATCGGACACAACGTCGTAAGTAAAGGTGATTTTGTCTCCGTCAACGGTATAGGTACCGTTGGTATCGTCCCAAACGTGCATAACGCTTGCCATCTGCATGATGCTTACGTCAAATGTGCCGCCGTCCTTCATGCAAAGAATATATGCGTTTACCATAGCGCCCATGCCGCCGGTCTTGGTCATATAACCGACATAGACATCACCGTCCAAATCGATGGGCTGGGTCTCGTAGAACTTGATGGGATTCGAGGTCATGGAAGCCACCATGTAGAAGGGGGCTTCAAAAATGCCGTCGATGATGACCGCATCGGTAACGGTAGCCGTCTCGCCCTCGCCGTAGGTATAGGTGAACGAGATGGTCTCGTCAAACTCCTCGTTTTCGCCCAAGGTATAGGTTCCCGTGTAATGAGCGGTCTGATGCTCCGCCATGCCGATGAAGCCGACATAAAGATCCAACGTACCGTCGGGCTTGAGATCCATGATCACTCTTCCGCTCATCTTGGTCTCGGTCTCGCCCATGGCAACCGTCTTTTCATATCCGGCCACAAAGAAACGGGAAACGGCTTCCGGCATCTCTTGATCGTCGGTCTCGGTCGTCGATTCGCTCTCGGTGTCATTTCCACCGCCGCAGGAAATCAACAGAAGGCAGGTCGTCATCAGAATCATAGCCAGCAAAAGGGATAAAAATCGTTTCATAAAAGCACCTCCGTTTTCAGTCAATCGATTAGCATTCGCTAACCTAAGACCGTTGCTTTTGGTCAGCCAAGGCTGACTTTTTTAAATTTGTTTTGAGAGCATAGCCCCTTTAACTGTCATATTATATCATATTTTTTATAATGGGTCAAGAAGTAGCCGTGGCTAACTTTTTGCTAACCACGGCTATTTTTCGAATTTTGTCGATTTTCTATTGATTTTTCTTGGTTTTTACGCAGAAAAAGAAATACACGAGGTGAACCACCCAAACGATGGCAAGGATCGCACAAGGGAGGTAGAGCGCCTTTCTCATCATCATGGCAAAGCCAAATCCCATCAAAAGCGTCACGGCAACTACGACGCGAAGCTTGGTCTGCCACGTCATTCCCTGCCCTTTGACGTAGGATTCCAAATTCTTTTTATAAAGTCCGGTGTTAACAAACCAACGGTGCATCCGCTCCGAGCTTTTGGCAAAGCAGAAGGTCGCCAAAAGCAGAAACGGTATGGAAGGAAGAATGGGAAGTATCGCTCCCACGGCGCCCAGACTCATGCTGATGCACCCCAAAACGATATAAAAAATTTTCGAGGGACTCATTTTCTTTTCCGTGTTTCCCCACGGTCACAGTTGGAAATACTGTCCGATGCCGGTGGAAACTCCTTGCGTTTTCAGTTTGCCTTTTGCTCGTACATACGTCCGCCGTCTACGCGGTAGATGCGGTCGGCAATGGCCATGGTGGACTCGCGGTGGGACACGAGGATGATACTCTTTTTGTTCTTTTGCTCCTTGAGTGCTTTCAAAATGATACCTTCATTGATGCTGTCCACGTTGCTGGTCGGCTCGTCAAGAAGGATCAGCTCGCTTCCGCGAAGAAAGGCACGGGCAAGACCGATGCGCTGTTTTTCGCCCGCCGAAAGGTTATCGCCCAAAGCGCCCACGCGCGTCTGATAGCCGTCGGGAAGCGTGAGGATAAACTCGTGGATCGAGGCGAGCTTACAGGCATTTTCGATCTCCTCCTGCGTGGCATCGGGCTTGGCGATGCGGAGGTTTTCCTCAATGGTCTGATCGAACAGATAGGTAACTTGGCTGACCATTGTCACGTTATCCAAAAGACTTTCGCCGTCCACGCGGTCGATGTCGATGCCGTTGTAAGCGATCTCACCGCGGCTCTTTTGCCAGAAGCGGAGGAGCAGCTTGAGGAAGGTAGACTTACCGCATCCCGATTCTCCGACGATACCTATGATCTCTCCCTTTTCCGCGCGCATACAAATGTCGGAAAGCACCTGTGTAGTACCGTCGTAAGAGAAGGACAGCTCGGAAACACGAAGATCGTGATATTCGATCTTCTCTCCGTCCTTCACGGGGGTCACGGCGGGTTGCTCTGCCAACAGGTCGAGCACACGATCACCCGAGGCAAAGGTTTGAGTAAGGTTACCCGGCAAAGCCGAGATCGCGATGACAGGACCAAAGGAACCAAACACCGCCACCACGCCGATGATCATTCTCCCCACGGAAAGCATTCCCTTTCCGACCAACAAAATGCCGACGGAAAGTGTGGCAATGATGAACAGCGACACACAAAGCTCGGTTGCCGCCGCAGCTCTTGTGGTATCATGCTTCATTTTCTTGGTCTCGCCCAAGAGGACGTCCGAGCGGCGATTAACTTCTTGCTCCCGCTCTTTTCCCGCGTTGTTCAAGACAATATCCTTAATACCCTTGATGCTGTCAAGGAAGTAGGCATTGAAAGAGGCAAACTCGGCACGGTACTTGACACCCGAGGCCTTCAACCGACCGGAGGAGATCATAGGAACAACGATACCGATACTCAAGAATCCGACCAACGCGATCAAGGCAAGATACCAACCGCTGACCACTCCGACAAAGATAAACACGCAAAGCGACACGATCACCGCAATGCAAATGGGGGAGATGGTATGTGCGTAAAACACCTCCAGCGTTTCGATATCCGAGGTGATCATGGCGATAATACTACCCTTTTGCTTGCTTTCCAGCTTGGCGGGACACAGCACGCGAAGGGCGCCAAAGATCTTATCGCGAAGCACCGCCAAAAGGCGGAAGGCGATATAGTGGTTGCTGTATTGCTCAAAATAGCGAAGAAGACCTCTCAACACACCGCAACCGACTGCCAAAGCCACGATCACACCGTAGGAGAGTGCAATGGTCTCCCCCAATACCTTAGCAATACCGATGGCACCAAAGAGAGTCACGCTCATGGCGCAAATAAATCCGAGAGAGCCGTTAAGCACGGCCAAGATCATGATATAGGCAAGGCTTCCGAGCAACAGGATGAGGCTTGCCATGATGCGTGCGCCGCTGCGGCGGATTTTTTTCTTATTTTCCATCACTCGCTCACCTCCTGATCATCCGAGGAACGGCTGTAGCCCTCCTCCAACTCCTTTTGTGCGGTATACAGCTTGGCATAGCCGCACTGTGCCGCCATCAGCTCGCTGTGAGTTCCCTGCTCCTTGACCTCGCCGGACTCCATATAGTAGATGCGATCGGACGGAACCACGTTGGCCAGTCGGTGCGAGATAACGATGACCGACTTTGTCTGCGACAGCGCCTTGATATTGTGCATAATGATGGTTTCGCTTTCAATATCGATGTTGCTGGTCGCCTCATCGAACACATAAATATCCTTGTTTGCCACAAGGTTGACCGCCAGCGCCAGTCTCTGTTTCTGACCGCCGGAAATATTGGAGGCATCCTCGGTGATCACCTTGTCAAGACCTCCGTTTTCACGGATGAAATCGGCAAGATTGACCTTTTCCAGAGCTTCATAGATCTCACGGTCGGTCACGTCCTTGCGCGCCAGCACAAAGTTTCCGCGAACCGTTTCGTTGAAGATATAGGTATTGTAGCTGACCACCGCAAGGTGCGAATAATACGACTCACGAGAAAGACTTTCCAGCGCCTTGCCGCCCACCGTGATCGCACCCGTCCTCGGTCGGAACGCGCCGAACAGCATATTGACCACCGTAGATTTTCCGCATCCGCTCTCGCCCACGATGGAGGTCATACCGCACCGAGGGAAGGTCATGCTGACATCCTTGAGCACGTCGCGCTTATCGTCATAAGAAAAGGTAACACGATCCAAACGGATCTCGGTATCGGTCACGTTCTCCTCGCCCCAAACGGGGTCGGGCTGCTCCAACAGAGAAATGATCTTCTTGCCCGCACTGACACCGTTCATCGCAACATGGAAAGCGCTTCCGAAGGCGCGGAGCGGCAGGAAAAAGTCAACGGCGACCAAGATCAGGAAAAGTGCCGCAAAGGGAGAAAGCCCCCGATAGGCCGCGCCAAAAACAGCAAAAGCAATGCCCGCACCGGCACCTCCGTAGGCGACCAGATCCATAATGGTGGTACTGGCAAGCTGCATAACAAGAACCTTCATGGTGATCTTTCGGAAGTCCTCGGCATTCTCATTCATTCTGTCATGCTGCGCCGCGTCGGCTTTGAAGATCTTCAGCTCCTTTAAGCCCTGTACACTGTCCAAAAAGCTGTCGCCCATGGAGGTGTACTTCCCCCAATATTTGGCAAAGATCCGCTTGGCATACTTGGACACCGCCACAATGGAAACGGGGATCAGCGGCACACAGGCAAGAAGCACCAATGCCACACGCCAGTCGATCCACACGGTAATACCGAACAAAATAAAGGGTGCCAGCATAGCAAAAAAGAACTGCGGAATGTAGGACGAATAGTAGAGATCCAACTGCTCCACGCCCTCCATGGACACCTGCGTCAGCCCCGCCATGCTCATGCCGTCGGTGGAGCGAACACCCAGTCTGACGATCTTGTTGTAGACTTTTTCGCGCAGATCCTTCTTGGCTTTTCTGCCCAAAAGATCCTTCAGATCGCCCACAAAGCGAGTCGTTGCATAGCGAACGGCAACACCGACCAGCGCACAGACCGCAGGCGCGATATAAGCCTTCGGTTCCGCGCCCTCGGTAGCCAAGAGGATCGCCCGACAAATACTCGCCGTAATCCCCACATTGGCAAACAGTCCGAGCACCATCAATGCCACGGTATAAAAAATGTATTTTTTGTTTCCGCCCAAAAGACGGAGCAGTTGTTTGTCGATCATCTGTCTTCTCCTTTATCCAATTTTACGCCTTTCGCTTTTCGGCAAGGATCAAGGCCGAAAGCTTGCGGTGGCTTTCCTCACTCATGGCACAGACCGCACCGATCGCATCCCGATAGGCGATATCGCCCGCGACATGGCAATGATGCTCCAAATGGTTGCCCAGCCAATCGATCATCGCCCGATACTCCTCCAGCTTTTGGAAGCCGAATTCGGTTATCACGACTTTGTTTTTTTCGTCACGGTTAACATAGCCGCCTTTCTCAAGGCGCTCCACCGCACGGTAAACACTGACCTTAGAGACTCCCATTTTCAATGCGATCGCCGTCAGCTTGATTCCGCCCGTTCCGTCGTACAGCTCATCGATCGCCAACAAATATTTATATTCTGCTGCTGTCATGAATTCCTCCGTCGGTTAGCAACAACTAACCCGTTGCTTTTAAAATAAAGACTGCGGCAACCGATAATGGGTACCCTGTCTTTTGCGTTTGATTTGAATGAATCAAAAAATCTATTAAAGTATATCATATTTTGGGAGAGTTGTCAACGATATTTTCTTCTCGAATACTATAAAATTTTGCGATGCCTGTTCGATTTTTTGTGGAAATGATTCAAATGGGGACACTACTTGAATCTATGCGGCGAGAATCCGCGCAAATCCCCCGCAAACAAAAAAAGAGCCACAAATCAGAAATGACCCTTGATCGCAGGTTGTAAATCCGCAATCAAGGGTCACTTCTGTTCACTCTTGATATCTAACATCTTTTGTTATCCTCTCTTTCCCAGTCTACCTCTCTTCACCGCATTGCTACTCAAAAACACCTTCTCTTTTTCATTTCTCTAACGAGAATACCGTCTGTTTTTCATGTGCATTCCGGATTCAAAAGGCGAGTGTCCTTACGATCTTTGGCTTGTGTTTTTGCTGTTTACGATCTGAACGTATCGCTCCCAACTTCTGTTTATCTCACGCTACACGATCGGTTCTACCTTATCTCGATTTTCTACCTGTTCAAACCGTATTTTAGGATTTCTACCGTTGTGCCAAAGTCGTGAATTTAATTTGCCATTGGACCGTACCTCCTTTGTTCACCTGTATTATATCACAAAAAATCCCCTTTTGCAATTGGCAATTTGTAAAAACTTAACAAGATTTTTTTATTCAAAAAGTAGAAATTCATTTCTTTGCACAATTTTTTCTTTACATCCGATCATTTTTATGATATAATAATTTTGTTAGTGTTCTTTCGCGCCTGCGGGCGCGGGGGGAGGTCGCTTTTTTGAAAAAAAGCTCCGCAAAAAACTTTTCTATTGTGCCCTTTTGCAGTTGGTGCGAACATGGCAATCCCCCAAGGGGGGCAGTATGTTCGCTCAAATTTCGCAAGGGCACAATAGAAAAGTTTTTGCGGAGCTTTTTTCAAAAAGCGACCTCCCCCGCCCGCAGGCGCTTGACCTTTGGGAAAGAATGTGATACAATGAAAAAAAAGATGAGGAGGAATGATTGTTCGTTATGATCAACACCTTGATTTTTGATAATATGATCCGCGTTTTTTGGGAGCCGACGGACACGATTCCCGTGGGGGCGGTCTACACGGTTTTCTGTGACGGCGTCCGTTTGGGAGAGACCGAAAAGACGCATTTTTTGATCAAGGGGCTGTGCCCTTCCACAGAATACCGATTGAAGGTCTGCGCCGATATAGGCGACACTTGTTTGACGGTAGGCGAGTGTACGGCGGCTACTACCGCTTGCAAACGCCGTATCGATGTAACCAAGCCGCCCTATTCTGCGGTCGGAGACGGAAAGACGGTCAACACGGCGGCTCTTCAGAAAGCGCTGGATGACTGCGGTGAGGGGGAGGCAGTATATCTTCCGCGCGGCACCTTTCTGTCGGGAAGCTTGCGGATGCACAGCGGCACCGAGTTGTATGTGGAGGAGGGGGCAACACTGCAAGGCACGCAAGAGCCGAACGACTATCTGCCCAAGATCCCCAGCCGCTTTGAGGGCATCCACCGCGAGTGCTATGCAGCTCTCATCAACATCGGGCATCTGGACGCGGAGGGCGATACCAACTGCCGCAATGTGGTCATTCGCGGCGGCGGCACCGTCTATGGCGGCGGTCGTGCGTTAGCCGAAAGTGTCATTGAGCGCGAGCGCGTTCGCCTTGCCGACTACATCGCAAGTCTTGGAGACAAGGTCAAGGAGTGCGAAAACAACAACACCATTCCCGGTCGCGCAAGACCTCGGCTGATCAACATGAGCAATGCCGAAAACGTAGTCATTGCCGACCTCACGGTGGGATACGGTGCGTGCTGGAACATCCATATGATATACTCTCGCAACATTGTGACCTGCGGCTGTACCTTCCGTTCCGAAAGGGTTTGGAACGGCGACGGCTGGGATCCCGATTCCTCGGAAAGCTGCACCATTTTCGACTGCGATTTCTATACGGGCGATGATGCCGTAGCCATTAAATCAGGGAAAAATCCCGAAGGCAACGCGGTGAACCGCCCCTCGCGACACATCCGCGTATTCGACTGCCGCAGTATGGCCGGTCACGGCATCACGGTAGGCAGCGAAATGTCGGGCGGTGTCGAGGATGTGTTCATCTGGGACTGCGATATGCTCCGTTCCACCTTCGGCATCGAGATCAAGGGAACACGCAAACGCGGCGGATACGTGAAAAACGTCCGCGTAAGAAACTGCGCCATGCCTCGCGTCATGATGCATTCGGTTCGATACAACGACGATGGCGAAGGTGCCCCAACCGTCCCCGTCTTTGAAAACTGCCTTTTCGAAAATATTCATTTGACCGGTCGCGCCCAAAAAGGCGACGAAACCGTATCCTGCAACGTCCTCGACCTGTACGGCTTTGACGAGCCGGGACACGAGATCAAAAACGTCACCTTCCGCAACCTTCTTCTCGAGTCCTCCCTCGATTCCCCCGCCCACATCTCCCTCGCCCTCTGCGAAGGTCTTTCCTTCCACAATATAAAAGCCAAGTGACGCCTGCGGGCGCGGGGGAGGTCGCTTTTTTGAAAAAAAGCTCCGCAAAAAACTTTTGATCCGCGCCCTTGCCAAAGTTTGAGCGAACATACTGTACCCCATGGGGACTCGCTATGTTCGCACAAACATCAGTAAGGGCGCGGATCAAAAGTTTTTGCGGAGCTTTTTTCAAAAAGCGACCTCCCCGCCCGCAGGCGTCACCGTTTTGCGCTTTTTTTCCAAAGTCCTGTGAGATAGAATACGATGCCGAGGACAAAGGGGGTGAATCCCGCCAAAGCATCCCCCAGCCAAAAGCCGGTGTGTTTCATATTCAGTGCCAGACCGAACAAGAGGGCAAGACCGATGCGAAGCACCAATCCGTCGAGGATGGCGGTGATGAAATTGATGGTGGTATTGCCGCTGCCGTTGATCAAGGCGTTCATGGTTGCGCGCAGGGAGCTGGCCAAGAACATCAAGAGCGCGATGGGCACATAGCCGCGCGCCAAGGCCAGCACGTCGCCGTCCGAATCCTCGGTAAACAGACCGAAGATCTGTTCGGGGAACAGGCAGATCAGCACGCAGAACACCAAAACGATGCTCATGGTGATGAACAAAAGGTTTTTCAAAATCCGATTGACGCGGTCGAATTTTCCCGCTACGATATTCTGTCCGACCATGGTGGAGCCTGCCGTATTCATGGCGTTAGAGAACAGATTCACGACCGATGCCAGCTTATTGGCGATCCCCGCGAAGGCCGAGACCGCGATACCGTAAGAATTGATCCACGAATTGACAAACAGCTTGGACACCTGCACAGAGGCAAACTTAATAGCCATGGGCGTTCCCAGCTTGACAAAAGCCGCAAGCATTCCCCGATCCCAAACCAAAAAGTCGCGAAAGGATATGTTAAGAGCAAATTGCTCTCTTTTTTTGACCAAAAAAACCGTACATAAAATAAAGCTCAGTGCTTGGCTGATCACCGTAGCCAATGCCGCGCCGCCCGCGCCCATACCAAGACCGACAACAAAACAAAGGTCAAGCACCACATTGATCCCCGCCGCAATGCCGATAAAAAACAGGGGGTGCTTGGAGTCTCCCATGCCGCGAAGAATGGCACTGACGATATTGTAGCCGTAAATAAACACCAAGCCCATCATACAGGTAGAGGAGTATGCCGCCGCTCCCTCATAGGCTTCTTCGGGTGTATTCATCAGTCGAAGCAGGGGTGTTTGGAAGACCAGACCGAGAATGCTTATGACTACGGCGCAAACAAACAAAAACGAGCTCATTGTCCCCACAAAGCGTCCGATCTTATGCCGTTCCCGTGCCCCTATGTACCGTGCGATCAGCACTTGTCCCGCCGAAGCGAAGCCGATACTCACAAAGGTCAAAAGGTTGGTCACATCGCCGCCGACCGTCACCGCCGCCGTTCCCACCTTGCCCATAACATTGCCGACAATGATCATATCTACCATATTGTAGATGACCTGCAAAATATTGGACAGCAAAAGCGGCCACGCGAAGGAGACCAATTGACGGGTGATATTCCCCTCGGTAAAATCTTTGATTTGCGAATTGTTCATGGTTTTCCTTCCTAAAAAAGAGATCCCACAGCATCAACTATGGGCTATGGCGGCTTTTCAAGGACACCGACAAAAGAACGGCTCCCCGTCGCCAATTTCGATCATATCAGGTTCAATTATAAAACTTTTCCCCTGCTCTGTCAATAAAATTTTATTTTTCCTACTATTTTGAAATATCTTTTTCTCCATTTTTTACAATTCCCCTTGACACATCTCTATAAATATTGTATACTTTTCTTAACGAATACAAAAGATAGAGGCGCGGAACGCATGAGTAGCCGAGGCATCCTCCCGCAGGATCGGCAAAAGGGCTTTCCGCCGAGATGTCGGGCGTGGCGGGCACTCCCGATGTCGGATCGCAGGAGAATATGTTGCGGTCTGTCACAAACTGTGGAGAGCTATCGGAATGGATCTTTCATGACCGCGGCTCGCCGTGGCCCTTTTTCTTTTGAAAAACAAAAGGAGATCATTATGAAAATCACAAAAAGACTCCCCCTCCTTATCGCTATCGTCGTGATCGTCGGTCTGCTCGTGCTTGCCGGTGTGACCAACGGCTCTTTGGGTACCGTCGACTGTCCCGACTGTGCGCCCCAAAGCGAAGGAACCGAAGAAGCCCCCGAAATATGTGAGACCTGCAACAACGAACGCATCGTTCGCGGCTCCATATGGGCACTGCTTCCCGCCATTATCGCCATCGGTCTGGCACTGATCACCAAAGAGGTTTACAGCTCGCTGTTCATCGGTATTCTTTGCGGTGCCATGCTTAACAGCAATTTCAGCTTTACGGGAACGCTTGATGCCATCACCAAGGACGGCTTGGTCGGATCCGTTTCGGGCAATGCCGGCATCTTCATTTTCCTTGTCGAGCTGGGAATGCTTGTGGCGCTCGTCAACCGTGCAGGCGGCTCCGCGGCATTCGGTCGCTGGGCATCCACCCATATCAAAACCAAGGTTGGTGCCTCTCTCGCCACTTTTTGTCTCGGCATCCTCATCTTCATTGATGACTACTTCAACTGTCTGACGGTCGGATCGGTCATGCTTCCCGTTACCGATTCTCACAAGATCTCGCGTGCCAAGCTGGCGTATCTGATCGACTCCACGGCCGCACCCGTTTGTATGATCGCCCCCATTTCCAGCTGGGCAGCCGCCGTCGCTATTGCGGTAGGTGACAGCGGAGAAAACGGACTGAATCTGTTTATCTCCTCGATCCCCTACAACTTCTACGCGCTTCTTACCCTTGTGTTTATTATTACCATTACCCTGATCGGATTCGATTACGGCAAAATGGCTGCCTATGAATACAAATTTGAAACCACCGGAAAGCCTGACGCTTTGGAAGGCGACAAAACCGAAAAAACCGAAAGCTACAACCCCAACGGCAAGGTGATCGATCTGCTCTTCCCCGTCATTGCGCTCTTTATTTGTTGCGTACTGGCGCTGGTCTACACGGGCGGCATCCTTGAGGGTGTTGGCATCGCGCAAGCCTTTGCCGAAACCGATGTCACGACTGCACTGCCCATGGGCGGCATGGTCGCGCTGATCGTTTCGATCGTTTACTTGGCTCTCCGCCGTGTTCTTTCGGTTGAAAACTGTATCAAAGCGCTTCCCGACGGTTTCTGTGCCATGGTTCCCGCCATCCTTATCTTGACCTTTGCTACCGCACTGAAAAACATGACTGTCGGTCTTGGCTCTACTTATTATGTGAGTGACTTGATGTCCGGTGCCGCAGCAGGACTCTCTAACCTGCTCCCCGCCATCATTTTCTTGGTCGCTTGTCTCCTGTCCTTCTCGACGGGTACTTCTTGGGGAACCTTCACGATCTTGATCCCCATCGTTATCAGTGTCTTCTCCGACCAGCCCGAATTGCGTACCATCGCCATGTCGGCCTGCCTTGCCGGTGCCGTCTGCGGCGACCACTGCTCGCCTATCTCGGACACGACCATCATGTCCTCCGCCGGTGCGCGCTGCAACCACTTGGCTCACGTTTCCACCCAGCTTCCCTACACGATCACGGTAGCTGCCATCTCCTTCGTAATGTTCCTTATCTCCGGATTTGTGCAAAACATTTGGATCTGCCTGCCTTTGGGCGTCATCCTGACTATAGCAACTGCTTTCGCTCTCAAGCTTGCCACAAAAAACCGCAAGCTGCCGGAAGTTGACTGAAATTGGATTTGACGTGAGTGGCGCCTGCGGGCGCGAGAGGTCGCTTTTTTGAAAGAAAAGCAACACTTTCTTCGAAAGTGCGCAAAAAACTTTTGAACCGCGCCCTTGCGAAAGGTTGAGCGAACATATTGGTTTCCCTTGGGGTACAATATGTTCGCTCTTTCTATATTGGGGCGCGGTTCAAAAGGTTTTGCGCACGTTTGAGGAAAGTGTGTTTTTCTTTAAAAGGTGACCGCTCGCAGGCGCATTTTGTCAAATTAAATTTTAAAAATTGCTCCCATTTTTTGTTTTCTATAAAGGAGATGTTATGTGGGAAAAATGAGTATGCAAGGCTATTGAATCTCATCTTCTCGGCAAAATAAAAAAGGAATGGCTAAACCATATGAAAAAACAAAAGAAATATACACGGACTCGCATTTTAGCGGCGACTTTAGCCGTGTGGCTGGTGGTTCTGATCACGGCAGTCCCTGCGGTCGCCCTTGATATCGGCGGCATGAACGGCGGTCGTACGGGCGGAACGGTCGGAGAAGGCATCGAAAGTGCCGTGGACGACGTGACTGACGGCATCGACAGTGTAGTAGACGATATAACCGATATTCCCAACGGCACCGGCACGACGGACAGCGGCATGAATGACACAGAATCGGGCGAAGGCATCCTTGGCGACGAATCGCTTGAGGATGGCACCAACATCCCCGACTCCGACATCGGAGGCGCTGTAGAAGACAACGACAGCGACGGCATCTCCGATCCCGTAGATTCGGACGATGACAACGACGGCGTTCTCGACTCGGCCGACACCGATGCCAACGGCGACGGTCAGGATGACGGCACCAAAACCGGCGGTATCATCGGTATCATCGTCGCCATCATCATTGTCATCGCCATCGTGATCCTCGTCATCGCCGTCATGCCCCGTGGAAAAAACAAGCGATAAGCCCCGATGGAGGCGCCTGCGGGCGCGGGAGGTCGCTTTTTTGAAAAAAAGCTCCGCAAAAAACTTTTGATCCGCGCCCTTATGGTAGTTTGTGCGAACATAGCGATATCCCATGGGGTGCACCATGTTCGCGCAAACATCAGCAAGGGCGC
>JAZSPB010000165.1:0-5047 GCA_045537235.1 Eubacteriales bacterium | reverse complement strand
TTATAGTCAACTCCTTGGCTCACAGAACGACATGGCTACGATCCGACTTGGTCGCTTTTTTCAAAAAGCGACCTCCCCCCGCCCGCAGGCGCTTGTAGCTTAATACAACTCATCTTCGTCCTCGTCCTCATCCTCATCTTTGGTTGACGAGACGGACACGGGAGAGATGGAGCTGATAGCTTCTTCGATTGAATCGGCGGTCGTGAGAGTGGAGCGTCCGCAATGCACGGCATTGATCTCTTTGGGGGTGATGTCATCGGTGAGGAAATCAAGCAGAATGGACGCTGCGATATTTATGACGATTCCGAAGATGGAAAGCCAGAATGCGAGATTTTCCGAGGAGGTGAGATTCCCCTCTACCTGCGAGGACACAATCAAGTGACCGATCAGGGTAAAGATGCCGACGACGGAAAGGGTGTGAGAGTGGGATTTGCCGGCTTTCATTTGCCGAGGCTCCATGCACGCGCAACGGGCGAGTTTTCCGAACAATCCCTTGAAAATGGGGATGTAGGCGAGCATGAGATATACGGAGAAGGATATGCAGAACAGCATTTTCATGGAATTTTCGGATGCATTGATATCAAAATTGGTCAACTCTCTCTGATAGAAATCCAAAAGATTGGCATCGCCCAATTTCCAAAGGAAGAGAAGACCGCCGCAGAAGCCGATAAACGAGGTCAGCTGCATGAGATTGAGGTATTTAAGCTCCCGATTGCTGTAATTTTTGAGGCGGCTTGCCAGCAGATTGGCGGCAATGACACCCAGTGCAACAACGGGGAGAAGAAGACCGAGGAAGGAAATTTTAGCCGACCAAATGATCGCCGTGGCGAGGTAGATGGACACCCAAGAGATGACTGAACCGAATTCGTTCATAGCGCGTGTATATGCTTTTTCTTGCTGATCCTTGCACATCAACACGCCAAAGATCGCCTTCAAAGCAGATATGAACAAACCAAAGGGAAGGAAAATAAAGGACAGCGCAAACAGAACGATCTTAATGATGAACAGCGCCGCAACCAAAAAGGCAGAAAAATCGGAGATCAATAATTGCTCGATATCAAATTCATCGGCGGTGACGGGGGTGAGCAAAAGACGAAGGTAGCTGATCGACTGCTCATGGACGATCGAGGGATCCATTTTTGACAGCTCGAGGGACAGCTCAAGCAGTTCGGCTTGAAGATCCCGAATCTGGATCTTGAGCCGTTCGGCGTCATAGGAGTCGCTTTCCTTCAAAAGTTTACTCTGTGCCTCCTCCAAATTGTTGCTCAAAGAATCGATCTGTACCGTCTTGAACCAGTAATAAAGACACTCCGCCGTGTCGGAGAGCGAGGTGGAAAAATCGATGGTGTTAACGGAGAACGGGCTTTCATGGGAGAAAAACAGACTTTCCCCCTGAAGCTGCGTCCTAAGCGCCCGATATTTTTCGTCCACCGTATCCTTTTCGTAGCTCATTGCATTCTGCATTTCGATCGATTCTGCCGTGGCGAGCAGGTCTTCGAATGTTTTATAAACATTTTGCCCCGACGAAAGCGGAAATTTTAATGTGGAAAACAGGGAAAGCACGGTCAAAAGCACAATGGCCAGTGCCACCATAAACGATTGAATTTTGGAAAGATTAGATTGAGACATGATACTTCTCCTCCATTTTTACACAATTCGTAATGTCCGTGGTTATTAAATCCATTATAGCACGTTTTTTTTTCATTGTCAAGGTCGCCTGCGGGCGAAGGAGGTCGCTTTTTGAAAAAAGCTCCGCAAAAACTTTTGATCCGCGCCCTTACTGATGTTTGTGCGAACATGGCGAGTCCCCATGGGGTACAGTATGTTCGCTCAAACTTTGGCAAGGGCGCGGATCAAAAGTTTTTTGCGGAGCTTTTTTTCAAAAAAGCGACCTCCTTCGCCCGCAGGCGACCAGCCGATCCATTTGTTCTTTGGTAGGCTCGGGGAGGTGGGTGAAGGGGAAAGGGATCCCCATCTTGTCATACTTTACTTGACAGATCTTTCGAAACGGAAGCAGCTCGACCTTGTCTACGCAGGGATGGCGAGCGGCGATTTCGTGGAGAGCGAGGACGCTTGACTCGTCATCATTGAGGGTAGGAATGATGACCTGGCGGAGCGTGGTGGGGATTTTGCGGCGATCCAGCTCGTCAAGAAAGACCAGCGGTGCATCAAGACTGCAACCCACATGAGCACGATATAGCTCATCGGTGGTGTATTTGATGTCCAAAAGTACCCGATCCGTGACCTCCAACAACGACTGAACGGCACCGTTCATAAGACACCCGGAGGTGTCCAAACAGGTGTGGATGCCGTTTTGGTGACATAGCATAAATATCTCACGGGCAAATTCAGGCTGAAGAAGCGGCTCCCCCCCCGACAGCGTGATGCCCCCCTCGGTTCCGAAATACTCGCGATAGTGCGTGGCACGTTCCACAAGCTCCTCGGCAGAATACTCTTTGCCATCGGACATCACCCATGTATCGGGGTTGTGGCAGCACCCACACCGAAGAGGACAGCCCGAGAAAAACACGACAAAGCGCAGTCCCGGGCCGTCGAGGGCGCCCATACTCTGAATGGAATGAATGCGTCCCGTCATACCGTCTCGTGGAAGGTGCGGCTGATGACCTCGCGCTGATGCTCGCGGGACAGCTTGCTGAAGTTGACCGCGTAGCCCGAAACACGGATGGTCAGATTGGGATAAGCCTCGGGATTCTCATAGGCTTTCATCAGCGTCTCTCGGTTGAGTACGTTGACGTTGATGTGGTGCGCCTTCTTGGAGAAATAACCGTCGAGGATATGTACCAGATTGTCCACTCGCTCCTCCTCGGTGCGACCCAGTGCCTCGGGGGTGATGGAGAAGGTATTGGAGATGCCGTCGCGGCAGTCGTCGTAGCTGATCTTGGCCACCGAATTGAGAGAGGCCAGCGCGCCGTTTTCTTCACGGTTGTGCATGGGGTTGGCACCGGGTGCAAAGGGAGCACCGGCAGGTCTGCCGTCAGGCGTGGCACCCGTGTTTTTGCCGTACATGACGTTGGAGGTAATGGTCAGCACCGACAACGTGTGGATGGCATTGCGATAGGTGGGTGTCTTGCGAAGCTCGATGATCACGCGGTGCGCCATATCGCGGGCGATGAGATCCACGCGGTCGTCGTCGTTGCCGAACTTGGGGAACTCACCCTCGGTGCAAAAGTCGGTGATAAAGCCTTCCTCGTTGCGAACGGGATGCACCGTAGCGTACTTGATGGCGCTGAGCGAGTCGGCCACTACCGAAAGACCGGCGATGCCGAAGGCCATAAAGCGATCCACATAGGTGTCGTGAAGTGCCATTTGGGTCTTTTCGTAGGCATATTTATCGTGCATATAGTGGATGACATTCATGGTGTTGACATACAGACGGCTGAGCCATTCGATGTAGACCGAATAGCGCTTCATGACCGTGTCATAGTCCAGTGTGTCATCGGCAAGCGGCTCCATCTGCGGACCGATGTGGATCTTGCTGTCGGCATCGTAGCCGCCGTTGATGGCAATGAGGAGCAGCTTGGCCAAGTTGCAACGAGCGCCGAAGAATTGCATCTGCTTGCCGACCTTCATAGCCGAGACACAGCAGGCGATAGCATAGTCATCTCCATAGATGGGGCGCATGATGTCATCGTTTTCGTACTGGATCGAGTCGGTATCCGCCGACACCTTGGCACAGAATTTTTTGAAATTTTGGGGCAGGGAAGTAGACCAAAGCACGGTCAGATTGGGCTCGGGCGAGGAGCCGAGGGTGTAGAGCGTGTTGAGAATGCGGTAGCTGCCCTTGGTGACCAGTGTTCGTCCGTCCTCACCCATGCCGCCGACGGCTTCGGTGATCCACATGGGGTCGCCGCCGAACAGCTCGTTGTATTCGGGGGTGCGGAGATGGCGAGCGATACGAAGTTTGATGACAAAATCGTCGATCAGCTCTTGGGCGCCTTCCTCGGTGAGGATCCCGCGCTCGATGTCGCGTTCGATATAGATATCAAAGAAGGTGCTGACACGTCCGAGAGACATAGCCGCGCCGTTTTGTTCCTTGATGGCGGCGAGGTAGGCAAAATATGTCCACTGGATAGCCTCACGCGCATTGGCGGCGGGTTCACTGATATCAAAGCCGTGCATAGCGGCCATTTCCTTCATGAGACCCAAGAATACGATCTGACGGTACAGCTCTTCCGAAAGACGGATGTTGTCGGTGTTGAAGCTACCCTCTGCCAAAGCGGCCTTGTCCTTTTTCTTTTCCGCGATCAAGCGGTCGATGCCGTAGAGTGCCACGCGGCGATAGTCACCGATGATGCGACCGCGCCCGTAAGCGTCGGGCAGACCCGTGATTACATGGCAACGGCGAGCCAAGCGCATTTCGTCGGTATAAGCGCGGAAAACACCGTCGTTGTGGGTGGTACGGAACAAAAATTCTTGCTCGACCTTATCGGACAGCTTGTAGCCGTAGGACTCGCAGGCCTGGCGTGCCATACGGATGCCGCCGAAGGGATTGACACCGCGGCGTAGCGGACGGTTGGTCTGCATTCCCACGATGATCTCATTGTCCTTGTCGATATAGCCGGGCGCGTAGCTGGTCAGGGAGGAGACGGTTTGGGTATCGATATCCAGAACGCCACCGTACTGACGCTCCAGTGCAAAGAGGGACTGCACTTTTTTCATCAGGTTTGACGTGCGCTCGGTAGCGCCTGTGAGAAAGCTTGCGTCGCCGGTATATTCGCGGTAGTTGGTTTGGATGAAGTCGCGGACGTTGATGGTGTCCTGCCAAAGGCCGTTTTGGAAGCCTTCCCAATTTTTGTGTTCCATATAACAGAACCATCCTTTCCTAATGTTTTTTATGCCTCCGTTTGCAGAGCGACAAAAAAAGGCCGATCTGCTCACGAAAAGCGAAATCGCCCAGACGGTCGGCTAAAACCTGTTTACATTCCCCCGCGGTGATCCGCTGCTCCGTCAGTTATGTAAAGGTGTTGGTTTTTGGTTGTGGGTATATTATATCATGGGTGGGGGGAGTTGTCAAGAGTGGAGGAGG
>JAZSPB010000091.1:0-6871 GCA_045537235.1 Eubacteriales bacterium | reverse complement strand
GGCGCGGGAGGTCGCTTTTTGAAAAAAGCTCCGCAAAAACTTTTGATCCGCGCCCTTAATGATGTTTGAGTGAACACACTGCACCTCGTGGAGTATCGCCATGTTCGCACAAACTACAAAAAGGGCGCGGATCAAAAGTTTTTTGCGGAGCTTTTTTTCAAAAAAGCGACCTCCTGCGCCCGCAGGCGCCCCTTCCCATAAAAATAAATCCTTGACTCCATCGAAAAATCGTGGTAAAATAATAAATACCTTTTACGGAAGGAGGAACAGAGATGGCAGGATTTTTTCAGATGAATATCACATCGCTCCCCGGCATTGGTGAGGCACGGGGAAAAGCCTACGGTCGGCTTGGCATTAAGACCTTTGGAGATCTTTTGTTACATTTCCCCCGCGCTTACGAAAATCGGGGCGATGTTCGGCTTCTTGCGGAATGTGACGGACTTTCAAAGTGTTCGGTCATTTTGACCGTGGCGACAGCGCCGCGCACATCTCTCATTCGCCGCGGAATGTCTCTGCTCAAGTTCCGCGCCTATGATGACAGCGGTGTTTGCGAGATCGTCTTTTTCAATCAGGACTATCTCAAGACCGTCTTTTCTCCGGGCTCCACGTTCCGTTTTTTTGGAAAAGTGGAAAACGATCGGGGGAAACCTGTGCTCTCCTCTCCTGCTTACGAGCCTTATCGGGACGGTGTATCGTTGCCCCCCTTTACCCCCATATATCCGCTGACCGAGGGGCTTTCACAAAAACAGATCGCCCAAGGGATCTCTACCGTTCTCTCTTTGGGCGTCAAAGATATCCGAGATTTTCTGCCGGAAGACATTCGCCTCAAGCACAAGCTATGTACAAGGATCTCTGCCCTTCGAGGCATTCATTTCCCGCAGAGTTTTGAAGAACTGGCGGCTGCCAAAAAGCGTCTGATATTTGACGAACTGTTTCTATATGCTTTAGGGCTTCGCGTCAATCTCAAACGGCAACGGGAATCGGGCGCTCCGATCTTGCATGAGACCGATACCAAAGCCTTGGAAGATCTTTTAGCTTTCCGACTGACAAATGCCCAGACGCGCGCTATTCGCGATATTGCCAACGATGTTTCCAAAGATATTCCCATGGGACGCATTCTCGTAGGTGATGTTGGATGCGGCAAAACGGTCTGTGCGGCGGCGGCCATGCTTATGGCTGTTCGAAGCGGCTACCAGTCCTCGCTCATGGCTCCCACCGAAATCCTCGCCCGACAGCACGCAGAAGATTTGATCCCTCTTTTCGGCAGACTGGGAATCCGCTGTGAGCTCCTTGTGGGAGCTATGACGGCTCCACAGAAAAAGAAAGTGCGTGAAAGACTTTCCGCAGGTGAAATTGATATTTTGATAGGCACACAAGCACTTTTGACCGACGGGGTGGAGTTTGCCCGTCTCGGGCTTGTGGTGGTGGATGAGCAACACCGATTCGGTGTAGAACAACGTGCGCTCCTTGCCAAAAAAGGCGAGCGCGTTCATATGCTGGTCATGAGTGCCACTCCGATTCCCAGGTCTATGGCGCTGGCTCTCTTTGGTGACCTTGACATGACAAGGATCGACGAGATCCCCCCGGGACGGCAAAAAGTGGATACATTTCTTGTAAATGAATCCTACCGAGCCCGTCTCGACGGATTTATCCGAAAACAAATTGAAGAGGGAGGACAGGTATATATCGTCTGCCCCGCCGTAGAGGAATCGGACAAGGAGGACGAAAACGAAGTCACCCTCTCTGACATCACCGACTATGGATTTGCCGAAAAAAAACCCCCTCTTAAAGCGGCAGTAGAGTATGCCCGAGAGGTGGCTGCAAAATTTCCCGATATCCCTTCCGCCTTCATTCACGGCAAGATGAAAAGTTCCGAAAAAGAAAAAGTCATGGGCAATTTTGCTCGCGGTGAGATCGGCATTTTGGTTTCGACCACGGTTATTGAGGTGGGTGTCAATGTCCCCAATGCCAATCTGATGATCGTAGAAAATGCCGAGCGGTTTGGTCTTTCTCAGCTTCACCAGCTTCGCGGACGTGTAGGACGCGGCTCACGGAAATCCTACTGCGTTTTGGTGTCCGACAGCCGCGGCGAAACAGCAGTAAAACGTCTTCGCACCATGTGTGCCACTCACGACGGTTATGAGATTGCAGAAAGTGACTTGAAGCTCCGCGGACCCGGAGACTTTCTTCGCGATACGGCAGGCTCCCTCCGCCAAAGCGGTGGCGTCAACTTCCGCATTGCCGATATGTGCACCGACGACACTCTTATGAAAAACGCCTTCGAAGAAGCGGCCGCTTTGGTAGATGCATCCCCCGATCTGGCAGATCACCCCCTTCTTGCCACCGAGGTTCGTTCCATGTTCGCCGCAGACGGTGGGTCGATCAGTTGATGCGCCTGCGGGCGCGGGAGGTCGCTTTTTTGAAAAAAAGCTCCGCAAAAAACTTTTGCCCTGCGCGCTTTCCGAAGTTTGAGCAAACATAGCGGTACGCCATTGTGTAGTGCTTTCGCTCTCTTTTCTTTCTTCGGCAAGGACGTGGGGCAAAATTTTTGTGTGCTTTCAAAAAAGGGGGATTTTCTTTAAAAAGTGAAATTCCCACCTATAGGTGCTTCATCAAAAAATTTTATGCACCCATCGGGAAAGGCGGCACCAAAGCCACATCATAAACAAAACCGCTGCCATTATCTTGAGCACGCAGGACAACTTATATGTCCACTCGCCGTCAATATCAATACCAACGACGGGCTTGCTTGCCTTTCTGTCGCTATATATGCCCATCTCGGCATCAATGCGCTTACGGATAATGGGGCGATCCATGGTGTTAAAGGTGCAACAAAGTTTATTCCACAGCGTTTTTACGCAGCACAAATTCATTTTCATAAAAAACCTCCAAATGGATTCTACTGTTAGTTTGAATCATTGGGAGGTTTTTTATTTTTGAAATTTTTTCAGTTTTTTAGTTGGATATTTGCACAGCCTTCAGTGGGAGAAATTTAGCGACGAAAAACCGTTCAGTCTTCCTTTTCCGTGATGCCCTCTATAACCTTTGCCAGTGTTTCTTCGGACAGGGGGTCTGTTGTTCTGATTGTCATACAGTATTTCCCATCGTTCCAAAGATAGCAATGGGAACCGAGGCTTCGGTAATAAACATCAAAGCCGACAATATTCAGCAACGTAGAATCGCCGCTTTCGGCATCCAATATGAATGATGTTCTGTCCAAAAGTGTTTGCTCAAAGGTGAAAATATCCCCACTTTCATTTTTCCACTGGCACAAATTGATAGAGGAAACACACAGCCGGTCTGCCAAAACATATCCTTCGGGTACATAGGACAACGCATAGAACTCGGTTATCTTTTTTGGCTTATCCTGTGGTGCCAAAGTCTCCTCGCCCGTTTCGTCATTATCCACCGTAACCACTATAAATTGCTCATAAAAATCCAAAACAAAATTTTTGATTTTTTCTCTGTAAACAAACGCCGTGCAACCGACAAGCAACAGCACTGCCGCCAAGATAGCAATCATTGTTCGTTTCTTTGTCCTTGAAGACTTTTGTTTTCTTTCTTCCGCTCTCCTTCCGAGAAGAACACTCATTTTCTGACGGTATGCCGCAGAACAACTACTGTCTTCATCACACGCATCAAGCTCTTCGTCGTGTTTTTGGATCATAGCCTCCAGAATCGCTTTCTTGAACAATTCTCGCTCTACACGGTACATTTCTTCTCCTCCGACTTAAACGAATCCTTCAACAATCTCATACCTCTTGACAATCTGGTGTATACCGTCTTATCGGAAAGCCCCATCATGGTGGCGATCTCCTTCACACTCATTTCGTTACAGTAGTAAAAAAGCAAGGTCATGCTATACCGATCATCCATTTTCTTGATCTTCTTCACCACATCGTCATACCGTTTTTCAATGCGCAAGGTCTCCCAAAAATCGCCGTCCTCAATCACATCCGAATAGACATCAAAACTGTCAAATAAGACTTGATCCTTCAACAATTTGTCCACCTCACGGGAAACGATCGAGAAAAGGTAGGTTCGCAATTCTTTACCACTTGCCTTTCTACTGATTCTGTCGATATAACGTATGATCCTCAAAAAGGAATTTTGTACCACGTCCTCGGCATCCAATTCATAGTTGCTCACGCCACGATTTTTCAACTTATATTTTGCATAACGGAGCATATCATTGCTGTATGTAGCATAAATATACTCAATCCGATCATGATTGCTCTCATCGGATATGGACAACAAAAAGCCTAACAAAATCAAATCCTCCCTTTGATGTTCAATCTGCAATTGATGTCACAAACTATATTTTACCACAAATTTCGTCTTTTTTCAACTTAAACGTGATAAAAGGACAATTTAATTTTGAAAACAGCAGATTAAACTTGAAAGCCAAACCACATAACCAAATTCACCAAGATCTATCTTCACACAAATTGTTCCAATAATAACTGACTTCCGTTGCAGAGATTTTCATAATACATTCGTGGCGATATGGTTTTTTGTCCAACTTCAGCTCGCACTCAACAATTCTGGAATCCCCATCAATATATTGGTACAAGAATTCAAGACGACACTTGCCGCTATTGATTTTATTCAACAATTTTTGAATCGTCCATTCGATTCGGATTACTTTTTTGAAGAAGGTTTTCTCAAAAACATATACAGTAACGTCATAATCCTCACCGTCTTCCAAGGTAAACTCCACCTTGGAAAAATCCGTCTTTACAACATTTGAAAGATTACTGTCCGGATGATTAGGCGCAATCCAAAAACCGTCACTAAACTCGAAACCTAATTTTCCGTTTTTAAAATATGCGTGTTCTGCAATGCAATCATGTAGCGAGAGATGCTTTTCATCCTTGTCGCAATGAAAAAAATCCATATAAGAACACCGCCTTTCCTTTGTTATTATATCATAAAATCATACGGTTGTCAAAGGATGTCTCACCTTTGGCGATATGATACATTCACTTCACAAACATGTGTTGCTCCACTTTGTGAAGCAATGATGCGATGTTTGCCATAAAATGCGAAGAAGCCACGCATCATTCGCGAAGCGAACATCATTAGGCGGAGCCGTCATCCTTTGCCGAAGGCAAACATCATTCAAAAAACGCACCTTTTCGGTAGACAAAAGTGCGTTTTTGGTTGGAGGCGTATTGACAAAAAAGATGACAAGTTATTTATCTTTAATATGCTTTTCCACATCTGTTAAAATTCCAAGCCATACTCCCATAACGCAGGAAACAAGGGGAGAAAAACCGTTTGGAAAATAACGAATATAGTTCGGCACACTCACAACAATTCCAATTACACTAACAATCAAGAAAAACCACGAACCAAAACGCATAATTTTCGGTGATGCGTTAATTCTTACAATTTTGAACCCGAATTTGATTCCAAAATAGAAAAGCGGTAATCCTATTACTGTTACCACAATAATGGTGATTTTTTCATCGGGATTTCCAAAGATAATTTCAAGTAACAATAGTGCAAGTACGACCGCTCCATATATAATTGCAATTGGTTTTCGTTTTTGGGCAAGCTTTTCAAGCATTTGTATTCCTCCTTTAAAATTATTTGTTATCAATATTCGCTTTTGCTGTTCTGCAAGAGGAAACAAGCATCACGCGAAATGTGGCGCATTTATCGGACAGAATTTTATATTGTTTTTCATCAATATAATTTGTTCTGTATGCAAGTTCAAGCCAGTACCCTGTAAGAAAAGTTCCGCAGTGTAACTATCGGGTAGATAGTTAACCCGTTCGATTTTGAAATCGTGAAAGTGCCAATTACAGTCCATAAAATTATGAATACCCTTTTCTGAATGTTCAACTTCATACCAAATAGCCATGCTATCACTCCCTTCCAAAATATTATATTACACTTTGGAATCTTTTTCAATATTCTCTTTGTAATATTTCAATAGCCTTTCATTCGTGCCGTCAAGCTCGTCGATTTTATTCAGAATGATAAAATACGCGCGACCGATCACCTTTCGGGCGTATTCTTCATAATCGTCCTTCGGCGGATCTTTGAGAAAGCTTTGCCGCACACAGACGAGGGCATATTTTACTCGGTAATAATATTTGAGTTCATATTCCATATAAAAACTTCCTTTCGGTTTTGGTAAACACCATTATACCGAAAGGAAGTCATAAGTCCAGATTAATATTAGAAAATTATTTGTTCAATTTACTTTTTGCTGTATTTATTGAAGTAATAAGTAGCTTCTTAACCTCAATACATTTATCAAGAATATCTCTATTATCATAATACCCGCTTTCAATCAAAAGCTCTAACCAATACTCACTTTCAGAGCATTCTTTTAAGGCAATCTGTAATTTGGCAATAAAATCCGCGGTTCCGTGTCCGTAAAATGCTTCACGAATGTTTGCACCTACACTTGTTCCACTACGAATCAGCTGATTCGTAAGTACACTTTCCTTCTTGCTTTGCTTAACATAGTTACAAACTTTGATGATCTGCAAAGCAAATTCTTTGGATTTCGTAATCAAAGGACTATCTGCCATAACCTTACCGCCTTTCTTTTTGATGATTTAATTATATCACAAAACCTCTTGCTCTTCAACCTTTATAATAAAAATGCTTTTCGCCACAAGCGAAAAGCTACCTTACTTATTACCTCTTACTTTTTACTTATTACTTCCCAAAAAATCCTGCCATTTGAGGTAAGAGTGAATAGGTAAGAGGTAGTCATAACCACCGGCTAAGCCGGTGGCTTGCTCAGCCCTATAAGGGCATGTTACTGGCTGGGCTGAAAGCCCACCGAAACATTTGACACTTGCAAACTCGCCCTACCGCCACAGATGTGGCTACTATTTTTCGCCTCCCT
>JAZSPB010000020.1:0-12597 GCA_045537235.1 Eubacteriales bacterium | reverse complement strand
CATAGTTGCCTACTACATTGAAAATAAAAATGTTCGTGAAATTGCAGAATCGCTCTCGTTTTCCACGAACACGGTGAAATCTCGACTTCTCCGTGCAAGACAAATTTTGAAAGAAGGTATGGATATGGCAAGAGAATTTGGAAAACGCAGTTATAACCCCGAAGAAATAGTGTATTCAAATATTTGCACTGCTCCCGGAGAGCTCGGACAGCCTTGGACTTTGATCGATCCAAAATTAAATCAAAATATTTTCCTTGCGTGTTATGACAATCCTATGACGATGGATGAACTTGCTATAGAGGTGGGAGTTGCTTTACCATACATGGAAGATACGGTAAAGCACTTAACAGCACAAACGTTGCTTGTCAAAAGCGGTGACAAATATGAAACGAACTTCCCGATCATCAGTCGCGAGGCACAGCAAAAAATCCATTTTTACTATGAGGGGGTCCTTCCGCAGTTGATTGCGCTAATAACAGAAGATATCGACAGATTGATGGCTCAATACGAAGAAGCAGGTCTTTGTTATTACGGTGAGTATCAGAGCTATGAGGAAGCCAAATGGATGTTGCTGATGGATTTTTATAAAAGCCTGTATTCACTATGTGGTAACTCCCCCAAAGACAAACTTGGCAATACGCCAAGACCAAACAGAGGTGTTTGGGATGTTGTAGGTTTTGAAAAGTGCGATTTTTGCCCCGATACGGTAGGCTTCCACTGTCAGTATGAAGGCTTTGTGCATTACCGTTTTGGATATTGCGGAATTCAAAACAAAACCCCGGCAAACCTTACCGAAAACGAGGCTCACGAACTGCGGCTTATAGTGGAAAATAAGAGGGTTAAAAACGAGGCTGTTAGAGAAAAACTTATTAATTATGGATATGTCTGCAAGAAGGAAGACAAGTATATTCCGAATGTGGCAGTTGTAAAACAAAGTACATGTCAAGCCTTTTTAAAGTTTTGTAAAAAGAAAAAAATTAGTTCAGATTTCATCCAGCACTCCAATGTTAGAGGCAAGTTAAACGAAAGCATTTTGCAAACAATTGAAAAAATCAATAACTCGGTTCGTGAAATTCTTGTTTCGGATCTTCCTAAGTGTCTCCGAGACGACGAAAGGATAGTTAATGCATTGCTTGAATCGATATGTACAACAAGTCCTACGCTGGGATATGTTGTTAAGTATGCACTCGCAAGCGGATGGCTAAAATATGAAGAAAACACATCACCTGCTATTGGTGCATACTTTAATATGCCGTAATTAATAAAATTAAATCACCGCCGAGAGTAACCGTTTGGTCGCTCTCGGCGGTATATTGTTTATTTCGCACAACCACCTCTGGTGGTGAGTAAGTGCGCACTTGCAGGCAAACAATAAGCCGCACTTTACACAAGGGAGCCTCTGTCGGTAACCGCTATCTCGCTGCTATCCTATAGAGTTAAAACTGTCCTTTAGAACCCGAGGCTTAGGCTTGGGGGCTTTTTTTGAATTCGATATTTATATGTGCAAAAAATAACGACTTTTTTCGAAAAAATTCCCGTTTTTTCACTATATAATATAAATTATGTAGTGAAACAGAAAGGTCGAAAAATCATGAAAAAGAAACTGCTGGTCATTGGACTCCTTACAGTATTGCTTATTGCTTTTTCGCTTGTGGGATGTTCAAAAGACACCGAAGAAACCGAACCCCCTCACACTCACGAAATGGGTGAATGGGTCGTTGAAACTCAACCCAGTTGCACCGCTGAAGGTACCAAGTATGTAAAATGCAAAGGCTGTGATGAGATCCTTTTGAGAGATACCATCTCAAAAACCGGTCACGTCAACGGCGAATGGGTCGTTGAAACTCAGCCCAGTTGCATTGCGGAAGGTACCAAGTATGTAAAATGCAAAAACTGCGATGAAGTCCTGTTGAGAGACACCATTGCCAAAATCGGTCACACCAATAGCGATTGGATCGTTGACTCTGCGGCCACCTGCACGGAAAACGGTGCGAAGCACGTTGAATGTCAGACCTGTAAAACGGTTATTTTGAGTGATATTATTTTGAAAAACGGTCACGTTGACAGCGAGTGGATCGTTGATTCTGCCGCAACTTGTCTTGCTGACGGTGCACGTCATATCGAGTGTGTCAGTTGCAAACTCGTTCTTTTGAGAGACACCATCGCCAAAACCGGTCACACCGAGAGCCAATGGATCGTTGACGTAGAGCCTACCAAGAAGGTCGAAGGAAGCAAGCATATCGAGTGCACCTCCTGCAAAAAGACTCTTAAAACCGAAACCATTCTCCCCACCGGATATATGGATGAAACTACCCTTAAGGAATATCTCCTCAACAGAACCGTTGCGATTCTTATTAACGGTGACATATACGGTAGTGGCTTCTTTATTGACGAAGACGGTACCCTTGTTACGGCATTCCACGTTATCTCCGATTCGCTCTATCCCATTCAAGGCGTATATAAAGGCATCCAGGTGAAGGTTGACGGAGCCTCCTATGATGTAACCGATATCGTAAAGTTTGATTACAACCGCGATGTTGCCGTGCTCAAGATCGACTTGGCAGGTAAAAAGGTTCCTTATTTTGAGATCACCTCCGATCTGCCCGCAGTCAACGATGAAATTTACGCTTGCGGATTTTCCTTGGGCATGAACGAAGCAAAGGTTGACAAAGGAAATATAACCTCTTCCGGTCATACTTGGGGAATTGCATCGGCATACGAGCACAGTGCGTTAGCGGTAGGCGGCAATAGCGGCGGTCCTATCACCAATCGATTCGGTGAGGTAATTGGTATTCATGTTGGCTCGTATATAAATTCGCCAAATATGAAAATCGCGGTGAAGATCGCGGAGCTTGATTCTCTCAAATATAAGGATTCCATGACCTACAGTGATTTCGTTGAATGGCATCTCTTTGAATCCAGAGAAGCATTGCATGTATTCTATAAGGATTTCGACGGTGATTATTATGTTTACACCGAGGATTCTTCCTATGTCCGTACCAATTCTTATATCCATACCTACCACGAAGAGACGGGAGCAAAATGTGTTTATTCCGAAGACAACGAGGTGCGTGTAAACGGATATAACATGAACTACCCTCAGTACGTCTATGCATATAAGAAAACTCAGATCCAACAGTACATAGCATATCTCAAATCCGAAGGATTCATTTATGACGGAAACACCAACTTCGATAGCGGCAATTATATTGACCGTTATTACAGTGTGGTTGACCAAACCTATATTGAATTCTATGTATACACCGATACAAAAACCGGAACCAGATACGTTAATATTGAAATGTATAAGGAAATGTAAAAAACAAGTCCGTTAAAAACGGATAATTGAAAAAGCCCCTCCTGCGGAAGGATAGAAATTATCTTCGCAGGAGGGGTTTTATTCGGAGTGGCACCTAGGGGGACGGAGTGGTATTTTTTGTTAACATTGCGCCGAATAAAAGTAAAATATAGCTTGAAAGCTGTCCGATTTTATTGTATAATGTTCATATAGAAATATCAATATGTTTTCATTTTCACAGATACACTGAATTAAAAAATAAGAAGGAGAAGAAAAATGTATACACTTTACGGAGACGGAATTCATGACGATGCGCCCGCGATACAGGAGATGTTGGATAGCGGCCTTTCCGCCGTGGTTCTTCCTGTCCCTCAAAAGAACTATGCCATAGGCAGTACACTGGTGATCCACAGCGGACAGAGCTTGGTTTTGCCCGAAACGACTGTGATTCGACTTCTTCCGAACAGCAATTGTTATATGCTGATAAACGAAAAGGCAGGCGATCGGCATATCACCGTTTGCGGCGGCATTTGGGATTTCAATAACCAAGAACAGCATCCCCACCCCAAGTGGGTACCAACCGACATCCGCGTCAAGATCCCCGCACCGTTTGCCGAGGACGATCCGAGAGGGAAGGGCGCCACCTACTATAGTGACTATTACCGAGGAAGGATCATGCGTTTTTACGGTGCGTCCTTCGTCAGCATCCATGACCTTACCTATAAGGACCCCATCCAGTATTGCGTGGAATTTGGTTATGTGGAGCATTTCACCGTGGAAAACATCCGACTGGATTTCAATTACGGCAATCCCTATCCCTTCAACATGGACGGAATACACGTGGACGGAGGCTGCCATCACGGCTACATTCATAACATCCAAGGAACGGCTTATGACGATATGGTTGCGCTCAATGCCGATGACGGACTGTCGGGTCCCATCACCGATATCGAGATCGACGGAGTGTTTGCCTACGATTCACTCCGAGCGGTCAGACTTCTTTCCACCCATTCGCGCGTGGAACGCATTTCGATCTCCAATGTGTTCGGAACCTATTATCAAAACCCCGTCAGCCTGACATTTTACCATTATCAGCAGAACACGCGGGGGATCATGGATCATATCAGCATCAAGAATATCTTTGCGTCCAATGCGCCAAGACTTCCCATTTATCAGAAGAGCAAAAATTACCAGTTTGCCTTTATTTTCATAGACAGTCGCCTGGATATCGGACACGTTCGCATCGAAAACATCGGACGCAGAGAGATGCTTGGAGACATTGAAACCGTGCGAGTCATGCCCGACACCAAGATCAAAACGCTGATGCTGGAACACATTGATCACAATAACCGAACGGGAAAGCCTGTACCCTTGATGATCAACGAGGGCGAGATTGAAAAGCTGTACCTGCTGGATATTGAAAGCGGAGATGACCCCGTGATCGAAAATCGCGGTATGATCCGCAAGACCGTTGAATTGGGTTAAATTTATCCCACTAAAAACCAAAATAAACCAAAACACTCTTGATCATGGCTTTATTTCCTTGATCAAGAGTGTTTGCTTTATTTAATTTTATATTTCAATCTCAAATTATCCGCGATCATGGCGATAAACTCCGAGTTGGTGGGCTTTCCGCGGTTGTTTTGGATGGTGTAGCCGAAATAAGAGTTCAGTGTATCCACATCCCCTCTGTCCCACGCGACCTCGATGGCATGGCGAATGGCGCGTTCCACACGGGAGGTCGTGGTCTGATACTGCTTGGCTACCGAGGGATAGAGCACCTTGGTCACCGAGTTGATGACGTCGCTGTCCTTAACGGTCATAAGGATGGAGGTGCGAAGATACTGATACCCCTTGATGTGCGCAGGGACACCGATCTGATGGATGATCTTGGTCACCTGTGTCTCAATGTCGGGGGTCTGTGGATCTTCCATCGGGACATTCAGACCGCGGCTGCGGTTGCGCAGGATCGAATCCATATGCTCACACAGACTGCCCATGTTGTAAGGCTTCATAAGGCAAAGCTCCGCGCCTGCGCCTGCCGCTTCCATGAAGGTGTTTTGATTGGCAAAGACCGAGAACACGATAAAGGACGGCGCTTTGTCGGGGGCAAAGTTGATCTGCTTGCTGTTGCGCAGGACGCCAATGCCGTCAAGCTTGGACAGACAAAGGTCGATGAGCGCGATGTCGGGATGCGAGCGGTTGATGCGAACCAGCGCATCTTCTCCGTTGAGTGCTTCCTCGATATTCCGGTAGCCTGCGGAGCGAAGGCTCTCGCGAAGGGCTTGACGTTGCATGGGATTTTCATCAGCGATGAGAATTTTTGCATTGTTTTTATTATACTCCATGATCTTAACCTCCTCGGAGTGGCTTTTTATTACGGCTATATTTTACCATATTTTACCAAATTTTGCAATAGTTTTCCAGCAAAAATACTGCACAAAAATGTCCGAAAATAATTGTAAATTTTTACCAATTATAGCAAGAGATGTATCTTTTTCGCAAAATAGGTCAAAGGGACGGGGATGGGAGATGGTATGTGAGGGAGGAAAAAGGCTTCTCGGTTTTGAATTTTTGCCGTTGAAAAAAATCGGAACTCATGTTATAATGGTAAAAAGAAAGAGGGTGGATTAATGCTGGCGATTATTATGGCCATAGAAAATGAGAGTGATAGGGGATTTGTTGCGCGGTTGTACTGTCAATATGAGAAAAAGTTGAAAAAAATGGCTTTTGGAATTGTGAAAAATGAATTTGACGCAGAGGAGTGTGTCCATGAAACCGTTTTGAGTGTAATTGAACATTTGAATCAATATAAAAACGCAAATGAATCGGGGATCGAAAAATTGCTGGTTATTTCATGCAAAAACATAGCTTTGGCAATGTATCGAAACAAAAAACGCGATAATGCTAATGTGATGTCTACCACTCAAAAAAAATGTGATTCCGATTTATATTGCGAAATGGAGATTGAGGATCCTAATGAGGATGTGGAGCGACTGGCAGTTAATGAATATACTTTAAATTTGATTTTCACACTTTTAAACGAATTGGAGCCTATGAATCGGGACATTTTCATTCTCAAGTATCAATATGGGATGAGCAGTAAAGAAATTGCCAAAATCATGAAAATATCCGATGAGGCGGTTCGCATGAGAATATTCAGAACAAAAAAACAATTATTAGCGAACGGAGGCGATGAATTATATGACCTTGCCAAGCGATGATAAATTGGATATGATGATCTGTCTTGTCATAAAAAAATGTGGCAATGATGAGGTAGAGGCCTTTCGTCAAGCCGATGTGTCGAACATTGAATTCAGTAAGAATTATAGTAGAAGAAAACAGCGGATCATAGCGCGATATGATCGAAGTTTCTCTGTTGCGGTTTTAAAAAAAATCGCATCAAGAGTAGCGATTGTTGCCCTTATTGTTATGTCTGTGGCGTTTTTAACCATCATGAGCAGTTCGGCTCTTCGAGGCGCGCTGTTTAAGGTGTTTGTTGAGTGGTATGACGAATATATAGGGGTACGGTGGAGCGAGGAGACCGATTGTGAGGAAACCGCATCCGCCGAAACGGATATAAAACCTCCTTCCGTGGTCAAAGAATTTCGAAAGCCGCAATACATTATTGAAGGTGCGGAGGAGCGAATACTTGAACAAAGTATAGCCGGGTTAGATGTGGAGTACTATTGCGAGGATAGCTTTTTGTATTTATTCAGTCAGCGGCCTATTACTGATTCCCCTGTTTTTCTGGATGATGACGTAAAGATAGAAGTTGTCGGGGTCAATGGATATTATGCTGTCTATGCTGAGGGGGCGAGCGGATCGGGGTCACATCTTCTTTGGAATGACGATAAATATTCTTATCATATTTATTCATATTTTTTGACTTTGGAGGAATTTCTTCTGGTTGCGGAGAGCATTAAATAAAATAGCCAAAATAAAAATGCCGAATTTGTGCAAAACGCAGAACTTGAAAAAGTTTAGAAAAAATGCGTTACATTTTCGGTGTTTTTTTGTTATAAATAATAACCTCACGATAGGAAATTAAAAAAGGAGAGCTCTTATGAGAAGAAAAATTTTGTGTCTCATCATTTGTGTTATGTTGTTTGGCAATGTTGTAACTGTTTCTGCTGCAACTCTACCATCCCAAGGTACGCCGATTACACCGCTTTGGAACAGTATTGATTGCGCTGAATTGGGAATATTTTTTGACGGTACAACGGGGGTCGTGAGGGGAAAAGCGATCATGAAACCGACCGCATCCTCCATAGAAGCGACCGTAGCGCTTTATTATCTCAGTAATGGCGAATGGTATTATGTGGATGAGTGGTATAGCCGTGTAACCGAAGGAACCTTGCTGATAGCGGAAACCTTTGATGCTGTGCGAGGAGTTACTTATAAGGCAATTTTTGATATATATGCCTATACCGGAAATATCCCCGAATATGCCGGATATGAATATGAAAAGACTTGTCCGCTTACCGATTCCGAGGAATAAGAGGGCGAAAATCATTGTGAGTGGTTAAGCAGTAATGGTTGACTTTAAGTTCTTGAATACCATCCGAGCTTGACCGAAAAAAGAAAGGAGAAAAAATGAAGTTTACACTCAAGACAAAACTGCTTTGCACTTTTTTATCCGTATTAACGGTTCTAACATTTCTTCCTGTTTCGGCGTTTGCGATTAATAAGGTAGATACGACTGCCGAATTTGAGCCCGATGCTATTTCCTTACAAAAAGATGCCTTTGAAGTGGTTGTCATGAGAGAGGAAAATGTTAAATATTTTCGTCTTTTTGATGGTTCCTATGTAGCTGCGCTGTATGATCATCCCGTCCATATTGCGGATGAAAAAGGTCAATGGAAGGATATAGACAACTCACTTACTGATTCAGGAAGTGAATATACGACTTCGGATGCTCGTGTTAAATTTGCTAAAAAAATAACCGGGAATGGTACTGTGTTTACAATTCATGAAGGGAACACGAAGCTTACCGTGAGTATAGATAGCGCGGAGAACGTTCCCGGTGAGGTAACAAACACCACCGAAAAGGCGGATTCTACGCAGCTCCAAAAATTGATGAATCTGGAAAAGCTCTCCGCAAAAATCCTCTATAAGGATATTTTGGATAACATAGACCTGGAATATATTGTTGAAGCTTGGGGTATTAAAGAAAATATTATCGTAAAGCAACCTAGTGATGCATATGCATACACATTTACAATGAAATTGAACAATCTTGAAGCTTCTTTAAATGAAGTCGGGGAAGTGATTATTGCCGATTCTTCGGATGGAACAGTGAAATATGTGATTCCTTCACCCACTGCGTATGATGCCAATTTGGTATACGCAAATAGCAATCAGCTCAGCTATGCACTTACATCATTGGGGAACGGCAAATATCAACTGACAGTTTATGCAGATGCTACTTGGATGAATGCGGAAGGAAGGGCATATCCCGTAGTTATTGATCCCCCTATCAGTGTTCCTGCATCTGCTGTGACTGACACTTCTGTCAAAAGTTCCGGTCCTGATACGGCTTATAGTTCATCGTCTTCGCTTTATGTGGGAAGTCTATGGAAAAGTTATTGGAAGTCCAACACATTGCCTGCAATTCCGGATTCGGCTTATATAACCGAGGCTAAGATTTCTTTGAAGAGTACCTCTACGGACGGAAATTATGTTGGTGTGTATCCGGTAATCAGTGATTGGGACTCTTCATTGACATGGAATAAGACAGTGGCGGCAATGGCGGAAGGAAAGCTCTCCTCTTCTTTGCTGGATTTCAATCGTATTACCGCTAACAACGCGGATGACAATGACCGATTTTATTGGAATATCACCGAGTTGGTACGCCAATGGTATGCTGATGAGGGGAGCAATTATGGCGTGGGTTTCCAAATTGCACCCGGAACAACCGAAAATGGCGTAACTATTTTTGAATCATCCGATTCTGCTACTACCTCCAATCATCCTCGCTTTACCGTTACTTTTAAAGATATGAGAGGGGTAGAAGATTATTGGACTTATACCTCTCAGTCAGTGGGGGATGCAGGTATTGGTAGCATAAATCATGCAACGGGAATGCTTTCTTTTGCCATTTCCACGCTTTCTACCACTGACAGTTTAATGCCTTATACCCCTACGTTGGTGTACAATTCCTCCATGGCCAAGCAGTACAACACCTATATGCAAACCGATGTTCCGTATACGGTGCCCATGGCAGGAAAGGGGTTTAAGTGGAATATGAACGAGAGTATCGCCATGAGAACCTATATTGCAGGTGACGGTACCTCGGTGAATTATTATGTGTGGTCTGATGCAGATGGCACCGAACATTATTTTTTGCCCACAAATACGTCCGGAACCTATGTGGATGAAGATGGGTTGTTGCTTACACTCAAGGTGAATTCGAATAGTTATACGATTGAGGATATTGAGCACACAATAAGGACATTTTCCAAAAGTACTGTTGCTTCTTCCACACTCAATGTCGGTGGTTTTTTGCAGAGTATTACGGATAAGAATGGCAATCAAATCAACTTTACTTGTGATTCATATGGGCGAGTTAATGCCGTTTCATTGATTCCGCTTCAAACGGGAAGTGCGGTTACAGAGATTACCTATTTCAAACTGTTTTATAATGCCTTCGGTCTTGTGACATATATTCTCAATGAGAGTACACAGGATGCGGTTATATTTTACTATTCTTCTACTTATAACGGAACGACATCTCCGTATAATGAAGGGTATCTTCGATATGTAGAGTACGCACATCAAGAGGAGGGTAGTTCAGTTGGCAATTGGGAATCCTATATGACCAATGGAACGAATGATTCTATCGTTTTAGATGCCACTATGAGCTATAGCTATGACAGTAACGGATATCTGACAAAAGCTCGTGATGGTTTGAGCGGTTATGAGATTCATTATAGCTATAGTGGTGGCAAGGTTGGCGCGGTACATGAAAATGCCGGATATGGAAGTAGCGGACAATCTATATATTTGTCATATTATAACGGTTACTCTGTAGTGCGAAACAGCGGAACTGACGATAGCATTGGTACTTCCGATGATATTTTGACCACATATTCCTTCGATGGAGAGGGACGAACGATCAGTACATATTCCGCAGATACATCAGGTACTATTCTCTACGGTGCGTCCAACGGCGAATATGTAAAAAATAATGATATGGCTCATAACAGCCTGTCCAAATCGGCGCAGATCAGTTCGGTTTCCTCAAACTATCTTCTTAACGGAAGCTTTGAGGTGGATGCTTACAACAGTACACTTGAGCGCAATACTTTTATAGGTAGTTTGAAGCATTGGACAACGAGCGGAACTGTCAATTTGATCGCTGACACTTCCGATAGCCGTTTTGCAGCTTCTCTTGTAGTGTCGAGCGGAACCAATAGCTCTATTGCTCAAACCCTTTCTCTGCCCGGAGGGGATTATACATTATCTTTCGATGTCCAAGACCGCGAGGTAGCGGATCTGGATATTTATGTAGACATTACCAATACTACGGACGGTAGTATTTATACCAAGAAGGTGCCGTATAATGAAGAGATCGCGTCAGATGAGCCCTATCGTGCATCGATCGGTTTCACTGTTTATAGCAGTTCTGATGCCTACGAGATTGTTATACGTGTTATGGGCGGGACAGGAACGGGGAACGGTCAAGCGGTCAACATTGATAATGTGATGTTGGCCAACAGTATCGGCGTCAGCAACTATGATTTGGTTCCCAACGGGAATTTTGAATATCCGTCAAGCCGTTACGATCCCGACTATTTTTGGACTTTTTCTTCGTCCAATACTAAGGAGACAAGCATGCCCGGCACGCCTTTCGGAAATGTTATTGAAATAACAGGCGGTATCGGACGAAAGGAATATGCGACACAAACTGTTTACCGTGCAACGCAAGAAGATTTTGAAAATTGGGATACATCGCCGGAAAGTTACGACGATTCACAAAAGGTCTACCTGATTACCGGATTTGCCCAAGGAACACAGCAGGTTTACAGTAAGAACAGCACTTTCCGACTTGTGGTGGAGATCCGTTACTATCACGGCGCGGATGCCGATCTTCGTACCGAGATCAAAGCATTTAATTTCAATCCGGCCCAAACCGATTGGCAGTTTGTAAGCGGCATATTTATTTCCAATCCCGAGCTGAATGCCGAGGCCGGTGAATATGGAATGGTAGAGCGTATTCGTGTGGCTTGTGAGTACGAAAATCAACCCGGAACGGCATACTTTGATAACATTACCGTCACCCGTCTGGATAAAGATGTGGAGCTGTATGGATACAATCAAGCGGGAGATATGACGTCCTACCAGACAGGGCGGTATTTTGAAAAGTATACATACGCAGATCATCAAATGGTATCCATGACAACCAGCGACGGTAAGCGTGTAACATATACATATGATGGCAAGAACCGTGTGACCCAAGAGTCTTACACGGCAGGAAATAATGCGTGGACGACCACATACACATACAACCAATACGGCTTGAAAACCGAGGCAAAAACCTCTGCCTCCGGTGTCACTCCCATCATAACCCAAAGCACATACAACATAGATTTGGAAGATGACACGCGGATATTTGGTTCACTTGCCACCGAAACCAATTCTCTCGGCAAGACCACGCGGTATTTTTATGAGCCCAATCACGGCTACCTGCTGGCGACAATCGCTCCCGATGGAACGGGTATAGTGTATTCCTATGATGAGATCGGCAGACCGGTCTCAGTACTTCCCGCAACCTACGACAGCTCGGATGGAAGCTATACAAGCATGACAAATTCTGCGTCTGTACGGTATGGGTATAGCACCAATAACCGCCTGTCAAGCATCACGGCCGGCACTACCACCTACCGATTCACCTACGACGACTTTGGTAACACCGAAACGATTTCGGCAGGTGGTTATCAGTTGGTGGATTATACCTATCAATCCAATAACGGAAAGCTTTCGGAAATGACCTACGGCAACGGATTGAAGGTGAAATATGACTACGACGAACTTGACAGAATATCGGCGGTGTGGTATACTAATAGTGCAGGCGTGTATGTAAAACGCTATTCGTACATTTATACCGCCGACGGAAATCTTGCCGAATTTCAAGATTTGGCAACTCAAAAGGCGATCCTGTACAAGTACGATGCCAATGGTCGATTGCGCAATTATGTTGAGTACGACATGACCGCAGGCATCAATCTGTCGGGCGCTCGGTTCTTGTATAATGACGAGAATCAACTGATAAATGCCAAGCATTCTTTGGACTATAC
>JAZSPB010000132.1:0-4982 GCA_045537235.1 Eubacteriales bacterium | reverse complement strand
ATTTCCGCAACGTCATTCAGTCCTATCGTGATCTGCCCAAGCTGTACAACCAGTGGTGCTCGGTCGTTCGTTGGGAAAAAACGACGAGACCCTTCCTTCGCACCTCGGAGTTCCTCTGGCAGGAGGGTCACACCATGCATGAGAACGAGACCGAGGCTCGCGAGGAGACTCTGCAGATGCTCAAGTGCTATGAGGACTTCTACCGTGAGACTCTCGCTATCCCCGCTATAACGGGTAAGAAGACCGAAAAGGAAAAGTTTGCGGGTGCTAAGGAGACCTACACTATCGAGCCTATGATGCACAACGGTGTGGCACTTCAAGGCGGTACCTCACACTATTTTGGTGACGGCTTTGCCCGTGCCTTTGACATCACCTTCACGGGGCGTGACAATAAGGTATGCTACCCCCATCAAACCTCTTGGGGTGCATCCACCCGTATGATCGGTGCCATCATCATGACGCACGGTGATGACAACGGTTTGATCCTGCCTCCCGCGATTGCTCCCATCCAGGTAGTCATTATTCCCGTTGCCCAGCATAAGGAAGGTGTACTGGATAAGGCCGGCGAGCTGTACGACCGTTTGAAGAAGGCCGGTCTGCGTGTGAAGCTGGATGACAGCGAGCAGTCTACCGGCTGGAAGTTCAGCCAGTACGAGATGAAGGGTGTTCCCATGCGTTTGGAGATCGGCCCCAAGGATATGGAGAACAATTCTTGCGTGTTGGTCAGCCGTGTGACCCGAGAGAAAAAGTTTGTGTCGCTTGACAATCTGGAGCAAGAGGTCAATGCGATGCTGGTTCAGGTTTATGAGGAGCTTTGTGCCCGTGCTCGTGCCAATCGCGAGCAAAAGACCCATGATGCACATAATCATGAGGAATTTTTGGATATTGCCGAAAACAAGCCCGGTTTCATCCGCGCCATGTGGTGCGGCGACTCCGAGTGCGAGGATAAGCTCAAGGATGAGACGGGCGGTGTGAAGTCCCGTTGCATTCCCTTTAATGAGGAGAAGCTGAGCGACGTTTGTGTTTGTTGCGGCAAGCCTGCCCGTCACATGGTGGTCTGGGGCAGACAGTATTGATCGAATTTTGATAAAAAGGAAGGGGAAAAAGCATGAAGATCGTAAAGCGCTCATGGGCGGAAAAAATCAAGTGCTTTGACCCCTTTCTTATGTTTTGCACGCTGGGGCTTTCATTCATCAGCATTCTGATCCTTTGGGGCGGACGCGGTGATTTTGGCTCCCGTGCTTTTCTTATGCAATTGGTCATGTCTGTGGTCGGTGTTGCGGCGGTTATTTTTATCGCGGCAATGGACTATGAACATATCGTCAATAAATATTATATCGTCGCTTTTCTCGGTTCGGTGCTGATCATGGCTTTTACGGCACTGTTCGGTGTCAGCATAGGCTCCAACCGAAGCTGGTTGGAGATCGGCGGTTTTTCGGTTCAGCCCTCCGAGTTCGTGAAGGCGGCTTATATCATGACCTTTTCCAAGCATTTGTCTATGGTCAAGGATAAGATCAATAAGCCCAAGACCCTTCTTGGTCTCGGCATTCACGCGGGTATTATCATCGGATGTGTGCTGATCGGCGGTGACTTGGGCGTGGCGTTGGTCTATATGGCTATCACGGCGGTCATGCTGTTTTGTGCGGGACTTTCGGGTTGGTATTTTGTGGCGGTGATCGTAGTCTTGGCGCTGGCTTTTCCGTATCTTTGGGACTATTTGGAGCTGTACCAGCAGGAGCGTATTCTTGTGGCCTTTGATCCCGATATGGATCCTACGGGCAAGGGACAGCAGTCGATCATCGGACGTAAGGCCATCATCAACGGAGGTCTCACGGGCTGTGGGGTCGAGGGCGGATACTACTATACTACACTTCCCGTGGCCGAGTCTGATTTCATGTATGCCACGCTTTGCGAAAAACTGGGCTTTTTCGGCGGCTTGGCCGTGCTTGTTTTGATGTTCCTCGCAGTGGTTCGTATTTTGATGATCGGTCGCCATGCACGACAGGATTACGGTCGGTATATTTGTGTGGGAGTGGCCTCAATGCTGGTCATTCAGACCTTGGTCAATGTGGGAATGTGTCTTGTGATGTTCCCCGTTATCGGTATCACTCTTCCCTTTGTCAGCGCGGGCGGCTCGTCGGTGTTGGCTACCTACATCATTCTCGGTATGGTACATAGCGTGCGTGCCGGACGGGAAAAATTTTATCTGGATCGAAAATAAAAAAATTCGAATATATCAACCTCTCGCCTTCATAAAATGAAGTAAGTTTGAAAGCGGGAGGTTTGTTATGTTTATTTATTCTATGCGGGCCAGTACCCTGAAATTTTTCGGAGTGGTGTGTGTGGCCTTGGTGGCGCTGATCACCTTGATCGCTTTGGTTCCCACATATGAGGCTGACGCGGCGGTCGGTGAGACGGTCAGCTACAATTATGACAAGGTCAAGACCGATGACGATGTGGAGAAGTTTCTGTCTCAATTCGGATGGCAGGTAGGTGCCGAGCCGCACGAGACCGCGGAAGTCACCATCCCCGAGGAGTTTGACAAGATCTTTGCCGCCTACAATGAGATCCAAAAGCGTCAGGGACTCGATCTTTCGGATTACAAGCGCAAGAAGGTCAAGCGATATACCTATGTTGTTGAAAATTATCCCGACTATGACGGAACAGTGTATGCCAATGTGCTTGTTTATCGAAACAAGGTGATCGGCGGCGATATCTGCTCGGCGGACGTGGAGGGCTTCATCCACGGATTCGAAAATAAAAAGTAAGAAATTGTAGGGAAGATTTCAAAAAAGCTATTGACAATTGGAGAAAAATAGGGTATAATATAAGCCGTTGCTTTGCAAATACTCGCAGGAGGTGCCCTATGACCTTTGATCTCAAACCGCTGCTTCGCGGCGAGGTAGATCGGATCGCTATCGATTGTGATTTCGCAGTCGAGCCGGACGCGGGTGTCAGCTTCTCCGAAGGCGCTCACGGTGTGGGCGTGATCACGGACAATGGCGGTTATATGCGGCTTCGGCTTCATTTGTCGGTGCCCTATGTGGCCGAGTGTGCCAGATGCCTGGAAAAGGTGGAGGGTGTGTTTGAGGAAGACTTCGAACGCACAGTGGTTACGCGCGGAGCGTTGACAGAGGAACAGCTTGAGGAAAATTTCGACGAATACGCGGTTTTGGATGCGGACGGTATGCTCAATATCGACTGTGAAGTGACCGAAACGATTTCGCTGATGTTCCCCAAAAAGCTCCTTTGCCGGGAGGACTGCGCGGGGCTCTGTCCCGTTTGCGGAAAACCGAAAAATCAAGGGGATTGCGGTTGTGTTGTGAAAGAAATCGATCCAAGACTCGCAGTTCTTCAAAAACTACTTGACAATTCGGAAAAATAGGTGTATAATATTCATGTTAACCGTATTGAAATGTTTCAAGGAGGTGTAAACCAATGGCAGTACCGAAGAAAAAGGTCTCTAAGGCTCGTAGAGACAAGAGAAGATCGAATAACTGGAAGCTTGAATTGCCCGGAATGGTAAAGTGCGCAAAGTGTGGCGAGTATGTTCTTGCTCATCGCGTATGTAAGGCTTGCGGTTCCTACAACGGCAAAGAAGTCGTTAAGAAGGAAGCATAATTTTCGAACCACAAAAAGACTCAACCGCCTATGCGTGACATCGTGTGAACGGTTGAGTCATTTTTGTAATTTCAAAAAGCGGAGGACGTTATGAAATTTAGATCACTGGCAGCTATTTTGATGTTGCTGTGTATCCTTGCAGGCTCGGTGGCTTGCGGAAAGAAGGATACTTTTGAGGATATGCACTACGAAAGCGTTGACTATATGGCGCTGGATCTGTCACCGTATATAAAAATGGGTGAATATAAAGGTATTGAGGTCAAGGTCAAACCCTTTTCGTTGGACGATAGCTCCATCGAGGAGGATCTTCAAAATATGATCGCCTCAAAAACCACTTTTAATGAATATGCGATCCCTGTGACCGACCGTGTGACCGAGGCGGGTGATTATGTGGAGATCAACTTCAAGGGTTATCTTGACGGAGAGCTTTTTGAAGGCGGAAGTGCAGATGGCGCGGCAATTATGTTGGCAGACAATAACGGTTATGTCGATTGGCTGGAGGATGATCTTTACGGTGTAATGCCCGGTACCACAGTGCAGACGACCGGTACCTTTCCGGAAGATTACCATTATTCTGAATTTGCAGGCAAAGAGGTTACCTTTGAGATCAAACTGATCTCCATCAAAGGGCATTATACCATCCCCACCCTTGACGATGCCTTCATTGCCGAAAACACCGAATACGAGACTCTCGAGGAGTATCGCACGACCAAGTATAATGCGCTCTTGGCAGAGGCTGAAAAAGAGTACGAAAATGTCAAGATCGAAGCCATGTGGGAGGCTGTAATGAAAAAGGCCGAGATCATTGAGCTTGTCGAGGATCAAGTCATGTTCTATTACTCCACCTACCGTCGCAATGCCAATGAATACGCGCAAATGTACGACTATACATATGAGGAATACTTGGCCGCTGTCGGTATTGAGGACAGTGAGTTCAAGGAAAATGCCGAAGCATTGGTCAAGCAAGAAATGATCTTCTACGCCATTGTAAAAGCGGAAGGCTACACTGTAACCGACGAAGATTATGCCAAAGGCGTAAAAGAATTGGCTGAAGGGCAAGGAATGACCGTAGAAGAATTGGAACAAGCCTACGACAAAGCCTATATCTCCGACAATATCCTTTGGGATAACGTCATGCGAACCCTGACCGACCTTACCGTCTTCGTTACCGAATAAAGCCTCGTCCGTTTGTCGGGTGAGGTTAGTGAAAGGAACGGGACGAGAGAGGCGGGGGCGTCTACGCCCCCACACCCCCGAAATGGGTTGCCGTGAAAAAAGGTGCAAACACAGTTCTCCTTAATGAAGACTTCACTGAGGAGAACTGTGTTTGCACCTTTTTTCACGGCAACCCATTTCGGGGG
>JAZSPB010000140.1:0-8623 GCA_045537235.1 Eubacteriales bacterium | reverse complement strand
CCACCTCCTTGGCCCACAGAACGACATGCCTACGATCCGACTTAGGGCGCAATAGAAAAGTTTTTTGCGGACCTTTTTTTCAAAAACGCGACCCCCCGCGCCCGCAGGCGCCGCCTCTCCCGACAATCAAACCAAAACCTTTTCAAATAGGGGGTTGCAATCCGGGGTGGGGTGTGGTATACTATTTGTGTATATTTTTGGGGAGGTAATGGATTTTGGAATATTTGACGTTTGGGAAGACGGGGCTTCGGGTCTCGCGTGTGGGGTTTGGAGGGATTCCGATTCAGAAGAACGATGAGGATTCTGCTTTGAGGCTGATGAAGTCGGTGCTGGATCATGGGATCAATTATATTGATACGGCGCGAGCTTATACGGTGAGCGAGGAGCTGATCGGAAAGGCGCTGGAAACGCTTGGGGTGCGGGACAAATTTGTTTTGGCAACCAAGAGCATGGCGCGGACGCGTGAAGCGATGGCGGCGGATATCGAAATCAGCTTGAAAAATCTTCGGACGGATTATATTGATCTGTACCAGGTACATAACCCGAACATGGAACAATTTGCGGCGGTTTGCGGAGAAGGCGGAGCTCTTGAAGCGCTTTTTGAGTCGAAAGCTGTCGGAAAGATCGGACATATTGGTGTGACGGCACACTCGCTTGCGGTGTTTGAACGCGCGCTTGAGTTGGATTGGGTGGAGACGATCATGTTTCCTTATAATATTGTGGAGACTCAAGGCGAAGAGCTGATCGCCCGTTGCCGTGAGAAAAATGTGGGCTTTATTGCTATGAAGCCTATGGCGGGCGGTGCCATTGAGGATGCGTCTTTGGCGATGCGGTTTATTTGTGATAACGCGGCGGTGAGTGTGGTCATTCCCGGAATGTACTGCGAAAGGGAAGTGGAGGAGAATGTTTCGGCGGCGTGCGGTGCCTCGATAAGCAACTCTGACATGGATAAAATTGCGAGCGTTCGCTCGGAGCTTGGCGCTAATTTTTGCAGAAGATGCAATTATTGCGCGCCTTGCACTGTGGGGATCTCCATCCCAAGTGTCTTTTTGTTCGGCGGATATTTGGAGCGGTACGGGTTGGAAAATTGGGCGCGTGAGCGGTATGCTACGCTTTCGGTTAAGGCAAGTGCTTGTGTGGATTGCGGCGCTTGTGAGACGCGTTGCCCGTACGAATTGCCTATTCGTGAGATGCTTAAAAAGTACGCGGTCGCGTTTGGTGAGTGAGGCGCCTGTGGGCGCGGGGGAGGTCGCTTTTTTGAAAGAAAAGCAGCACTTTCTTCGAAAGTACGCAAAAAACTTTTGTTCCGCGCTTTAGGGGCGGTTGGTGCGTACATCCTGCGTTGAATAGCGGTTTGCGAGGGGGCGGATCAAAAGGTTTTGAGGTTTTTTGCGCGAAGCGTTGCTTTTCTTTTGGAAAGTGGGTTCCTCGCCGCAGACCTATCCTCGGCAATGTAAAATTATCATATATAAAATGCGCTGTCACCGCAAATGCTTGAATCTCAACAAAGTCGGATTTTGTCGACGGGTTTAAAATGGCTATGCACAAACAAAACCATCCACACAAACCCGTAGGGACGAACAGTTTTCGTCCGTTTGCAGAGGCTTTGTTGTTTTGACGGGCGAGCACGGCTCGTTCCTACGGAGTTTGTGCGCTGTGGTTCGAACGCAGTTCGCCTTTGCAGAGCTTTTACGTTACAGTTCGAACGCAGTTCGCCTTTGCAGAGCTTTTACGTTACAGTTCGGACGCAGTTCGCTTTTGCAGAGTTTGTGTGTTATGGTTCGAACGCAGTTCGCCCTTGCGGAGTTTGTGCGTTATAATTTGACAAATCCAATTCAAACACATCAAATTGTATGACAAAATAAATTGGAAATAACTCCCCAAAAGCATCCGTTTAATGTGGCAAAAATGTTGTGACAAAAAATTAAATATAAAAACACAAAAATTAAGCATTAAGGAGAAAAAGATGCAGATTCTTTCAATCGGAAACAGCTTTTCGTGCGATGCGCATACCTATCTTTACCGCATCTCACACGCGGAAAAAAATAATCTTTCTACGGTCAATCTGTCCATCGGCGGCTGTACGCTGGAGCGGCACTATCGGAATATGTTGAGCAACAGCCAAGAGTATGGGCTGATGATCGGCGGTCTTTCGTCGGGCTTTCGGGTGTCTATGGAGCAGGCACTTCTCTCCCGTCCGTGGGATGTGATCACGATCCAGCAGGCAAGTCCCGTCAGCTTTGATTTTCAGCAATACACGCCTTACATAGAGGAACTGGTGGCCTATTTTCGTCATATGTGTCCTCATGCCAAGATCTATTTGCAGGAGACATGGGGCTACGAAACGGGAAGTCGACGCATTGAGCATTACGGTTTTCGCACCATGGAAGAGATGAGCGAGAAGGTCTTTGCCGCGTATGCGAAGGCGGCGGAGCTGGTGTGTGCGGACGGTGTGATTCCCTCGGGACACGGAATGCTGGCACTCAGCAGGGCGCAGAGTGAGCCTGTCCACCGCGACACCTTCCACGCGGGTCTCGGTGCGGCGCGCTACATGATTGGATGCATTTGGTATGAGACGCTGACGGGCAAGCCCGTGACGGCGGATTTCACGGATTTTGATGTGGAGGTCACCCCCGAGATGATGGCGCTGGCTCGCGAGGTGGCGCACAAGACGGTGGTCGAGTTTTCGGAGACGCAAAAGCATTGACTGTCCAAGTCCTCTGTAGCTTGATCGGATGGATGTTGAGCGGGGATCGCGGCAAAAAAATATTTTTGAAATTCGATTGGTGTTTAAAAAATTAAATCCGGTATTTAAAGCATTAAATTCATTAGAAAATTAAAAAGGAACAGGAGAATCAATATGCAAGTTCTTTCTATCGGAAACAGTTTTTCCCAAGATGCACAGACCTATTTGGCAAGGATTGCCAAAAACCTTTTTACCGTCAATTTGTATATCGGCGGGTGCCCTCTGGAGCGGCATTATCGGAATATGCTGGGGGATAAATATGAGTACGATCTTGAGGTCTGCGGCATCAGAACAGGCTTCAAAATGTCCATCAAGGAGGCACTTCTTTCAAGAAAGTGGGACGTGATCACGCTTCAGCAGGTCAGTGCCCAAAGCTTCCGATTTGAAAGCTATACCCCCTATATTGAGGAGCTGGCGGCATATGTTCGTCGGATGTGTCCTTCGGCTAAACTCTATATTCACGAAACGTGGGGATACGAGTCGGGAACCGAGCGCGTCGAAAAAATGGGCTTCCGCACCATGGAGGAGATGAGTGAGCGCGTATTTGCCACCTATGCCAAGGCCGCGGAGCTTATCGGAGCCGACGGCATCATCCCTTCGGGTCATGGCTTGCTGGCACTGGCAAAGGCACAGGAAAAGCCTGTCCATCGTGACGGCTCTCATGCGTCTTTGGGCTTGGGACGGTATCTTTTGGGGTGTGTTTGGTGTGAGACCTTGACGGGACAGTCCCCGAATGCGGAATTTTCCGATTTCGACGAGGAGGTCACCCCAAAGGAGGCGGCACTGGTTCGCGAGGTGGCACATAAGACGGTAACTGAATTTTTAGCAATACAGAAGGGATAAGATTGTGACGGAAATGAAAAAATTGGTAGGAAATGCGATCGTAGGACAGTCGGGTGGTCCCACGGCGGCGATCAATGCGACCTTGGCAGGCGTGATCCGCGGTGTGAAGGACGAAAGTGTGCACGGCGGTGCTATCGGAACGCTGTACGGAATGCGCAACGGCGTGGAGGGACTTTTGGAGGAGCGTCTGATCGACCTTTCGGCACGATTTGCCGACGATGCGGACATCGATCTGCTGGAAAACACCCCTGCGGCGGCACTTGGCTCTTGTCGTAAAAAGTTACCCGATCCCGAGATGGATCCCGAGTTTTTTGAGAAGCTGATCGGCATTTTCAAGAAGTACGATATTCGTTATTTCTTCTACATCGGCGGCAACGATTCCATGGATACGGTGGCCAAGCTGTCGGCATATACCCGCGCCCATGACTACGAGATGCGCGTCATCGGCGTGCCCAAGACCATCGACAACGATTTGGTGGTCACCGACCACACCCCCGGCTTCGGCTCGGCGGCGAAGTTCATTGCCACCACCGTGCGCGAGATCATTCGCGATTGCGCGGTGTACACCACCAAGGCTGTGACCATCGTTGAGATCATGGGGCGCGACGCGGGTTGGCTGACGGCGGCTTCTGCCATCGGACGTGCGGTGGACGGTGTGGAGCCGGATCTTGTTTATCTTCCCGAACGGGATTTCAGCATGGAGCAATTCTTGGCGGATGTCAAGGGCGAGCTGGAAAAGAAGCCCAACGTGGTGGTGGCTGTGTCCGAGGGCTTGCGCTTTGCCGACGGTCATTATGTGGGCGAGGGCGCACAGAGCGGCGCGGTGGATATCTTCGGTCACCGTTACCTTGCGGGTACGGGCAAGGCGTTGGAGATGGCGGTCAAGTCCGAGATCGGCTGTAAGGTGCGTTCGGTGGAGTTGAATCTTCCCCAGCGCTGTGCGGCGCATTTGGCTTCGGACACCGACCTTTGTGAGTCGGTCTGTGTCGGAAAGGCGGCAGTGGGCGCGGCTTGCGACGGCGTGTCCCGTGTCATGATGACCATTCTGCGCACCGAGGGCGAGGAGTACGGTACCTATATCGGTTGCAGCGATGTCTCCGAGATCGCCAACAAGATCAAGACGGTGGACGATCGCTTTATCAACGAGCGCGGAAACCACGTTACCGATGCTTGCTGTCGCTATCTTTTGCCGCTGATCGAGGGCGAGAGAGCGGTTACCTATAAGAACGGACTTCCCGTACATATTATTCTGTGAGGTGCGGTATGAAAAACGGAGAGTTTTGGTATGACACGGACGGCAATGTCATCCATGCCCACGGCGGCTGGATGCTTCGCGTGGGGGACTATTATTATTGGTACGGAGAGGATCGAACGGGCAACAGCTTTGTGTCCTGCTACCGTACGCGTGATTTTAAAAGCTTCGAATTTCGCAATCATGTACTGACCGCCGACAGCCGCGCCGAGGAGAAGTGGATCCGCAAGGCCGACTTGGAGCTGAAAAAGGCGGTGGAGAGCGATGATTCGCGCAATTTGCTCCGACGGAAGGACGAAAACGGACGGGTCTTGGCGAACATTGAGCGTCCCAAGGTGCTGTATTGTAAGGCGACGGGCAAGTATGTTATGTGGATGCACTACGAGACGGGGGTGGACTACTCCGCGGCTTGCTGTGCCGTGGCTTCGTGCGATACGCCCGACGGGGATTTTGTGTACCACGGTTGCTTCCGCCCGTTTGGGAACGAGTCGAGGGATTGCACGGTGTTTGAGGCGAACGGAGAGGCATATTTTGCGTCCTCCTCGCGCGGCAATCGGGATCTTTATGTGTATCGCTTGACCGAGGACTATATGAATGTGGAGGACACGGTCAAGGTGCTGTTCCAGGGGCAGATGAGAGAGGCGCCAGCCTTTTTCACGCGGAACGATCGGCATTATGTGCTGACTTCGATGTGTACGGGTTGGCGCCCCAATCAGGGCGGCGCGGCGGTGACCAGAGAAGGGAAGATCGACGGGCGTTGGTCGCTGATCGTGCCCTTTGGGGATGAGACGACCTTCCGCAGTCAGATGGCGTTTGTCCTTCCCGTGGAGGAGGACGGTAAGATGGAATATTACTACTTTGGGGATCGCTGGGGCGGTAGTGGGGAGTTGTATTTTGAGTCTACTTATGTGGTTTTGAAGATCCGATTTGATGAGGATGGTATGCCTTTTATTTTGGAGAGTGAGGAGGCAGAGTTGCCGAAGGGGTGAGAGGGGAGTTGAGGTTTTTTTGAGAGGGGGAGATGATGCTGTGTGCTAACCGTTTGCTGGGTGGTGTTCCTTCTTTGCTGGTCCAAGAGAAGCAGGAGTTGCTTCGCACCTCCCCGAAGAAACGACCTCTTTTGCACAGCCGATTGCTGCACAGCCCGATTCACGTTTTCACTGTCGCTCGCTTTACGTTGGATCGTTAGAGGAGGGGTGCCATGCGCCGCTTGGGGCTATGGACATAGGGATTGGTATAAATCGTTTATTTCCTCTATCGCTTGCTTTTCGTTAACTCGACAGAAAAGCAGTGCCATGCGCCGCTTGGGACTATAGACATGGTGAATGACATAAATCGCTTGCCGTCTCTGTCGTTTTCTTGCGTAAAATCGTTGGAGAAAGGGTGCCGTGCCTTGCTTGGGGCTATAGACATAGTGAGTGGCATAAATCGCTTGCCTTTTCTGCTGTTTGCTTGCTTAAAATCGTTGGAGAAAAGGGGGGGACTTTGTTTAGGACTATAGACATGAGGATTTGTACAAATCCTTATGTCCATAGCCCCAAGCGACGCATGGCACCCCTCCTCTAACGATCCAACGTGAAACGAGGGACAGTGAAAACGTGAATCGGGCTGTGCAGCAATCGGCTGTGCACCGGAAGGTCGTTTCTTCGGTTCCTTCTTTGGACCAGCAAAGAAGGAACACCACCCAGCGAAGGATTAGCACACAACGTCATTTCCCCATCCTTTTCAACCCCAACACCATTCCCCCATCCCCCAAAAACTCCCCTTCACCTACCCTCAAACCGATACCCGACCCCCCGCAGAGTCACAATACGATCCGCATATCTCCCCAAGCTTTTGCGCAGCAACTTAATATGCGTATCCAACGTCCGCGCATCGCCAAAGAAGTCATACCCCCAAACCTCGGAGATCAACTTCTCGCGCGAGAGCGCAATATTTTTATTGGTCAAAAGATAGAAAAACAAATCATATTCCTTCGGTGACATTTCCACACGTTCACCGTCAATACAAACAATTCGCGCCGTCAGATCGACCGACAAACCGCCGCCGTCGATCTCGATGACCTCATTTCTCTGTTGGGAAAGCTCGCCGCCGCGTCGGGTGCGCTTCATGACCGCCTCCACGCGAAGCATCAGCTCCTTGGGCGAAAAGGGCTTGACCACATAGTCATCCACCCCCACCTCAAAACCGTTGATGCGATCGTACTCCTCCCCCCGTGCCGACAGCATGATGATGGGAACCTGCGAGGTCTTGCGGATCTCGCGGCAAGCCGAAAAGCCGTCAAGCTCGGGCATCATGATATCCATGATCACAATGTCAAATTCCCCGCTGCGACACTTGAGCACTGCCTCCATGCCATCGCCCGCCTCGGTAACGGTATGTCCCTCAAATTCGGCATATTTTCTTATAATACTGCGGATTCGGATCTCGTCATCCACAACAAGAATATGGTACATTTTCCCATCCGTCCTTTCTTCGGGCAATATCTCCCTATATTATATAACATTTTTCTCAATTTTGCAATGCTTTTGACAAAAGCCGCGAATTTTTTTGTTTCGCGGCTCTCGAATCAGTTTTCGGGGGTATATTCTTGAATTTCAAGGGTCGCCTTGACCTGCTTATTGTTGCGGATCACCACAAGCTCCACCGTGTCACCGATCTCATAAGAATTCAGCAACGCATAGGCGGCATCCACCGACTCGGGGGTCTGTCCGTCTATGGACACCAAACGGTCACCGTATTTGATCCCGTCGCTGTAGCGCGAGCTGTATATGCCGATGTAGTAATTAAAGCCGTAAGAGAAGTAGGTCAGTGTCAAGCCGTGGTCGGCGCGTCCCTTAACGTAGCCGAATTCCAAAAGATCCTCATACACCTCCAGCACCGTATTCATGGGAATGGCGAAGCCAAGCCCCTCGGCGCCCGAGCTTGACGATTTGGCATTGACGATCCCCACCAGCTCGCCGCGCATATTGAACAGCGCACCGCCCGAATTACCGGGGCTGATGGCCGCGTTGTGCTGAAGAAGGGTCATGGTGACGCCCTCGATGGTCACCTCACGCTCCAACGCGCTGACGATACCGTTGGTCACCGTACCGCCCAGTACGCCCAAGGGATTGCCGATGGCCAGCACCTCCTGACCCACCACCAGCTTATCGCTGTCGCCGCGCACGGCAACGGTCAGCTTCTCCTCGGCGGCAATTTTCAAGATCGCCACATCGGACGTGGCATCCGAAGCCACAAGAAGTGCCTTATAGGTATTGCCGTTGGTCAGACGAACCGAGATGCCCGTGGCACCGTCTACCACATGATGGTTGGTGATGATGAAGCCGCTTTCGGTCACGATCACGCCGCTGCCTGCGCCGCTTTCATAGGCCAAGCCGTTCCACATGGTCTCCGAGGTTGTGATCTCCACTACCGAAGCGGACACCAGTGCCGCCACGTCGGCCATGCTCAAGTCATCGTCGCCCACGGCACCGCCTACCACGATGGCGGGGGTATCCGACTTTTTGATCTCCGTGTCCTCGTCGGAGGAGAAAATGAGGCTTTCTTCGTTTTCCTTTTCTTCGGATTGGGCGTCGGAGCCGATGCCGGTTCCGTCTGCGGCGGTCTCCGCCTCGGTTTCACTGTCACCTGTGCTCATCTGTGCCTGCCATTGGGCAAACAGACCTTCATAGTAGGGGCGGGCTATGCTTGCTGCGGCAAAAAACGCGCCGCAGGTCACCAGGACGGCAAGGAGCGACACTCCCACCACAAGGAGTGCCTTTCCGTGCTTGCGGCGGGGG
>JAZSPB010000049.1:0-13388 GCA_045537235.1 Eubacteriales bacterium | reverse complement strand
TCAACTCCTTGGCTCACAGAACGACATGGCTACGATCCGACTTTGATCTTCCTCCACGGCGCCGGAACCGTGGGAAACGATATTGAGAAATTAAAATCCAACAATTTCTGGTCCCACATAAACCGCTCCGATTTCCCGTGCGTTACTTTCGCACCCCAGTGCGACAAAGGAAAAGTGTGGTTCGATCTGTTCGAACACCTCCTCGATTTTGCCCAAATGGTGGCATCCTGTGACTTCGTAGATCCCTCAAGACTGTACCTGACAGGCAATAGCATGGGCGGCTACGGCACATGGCAGTTGGCAATGAGCCTGAATACCCTGTTTGCCGCCATCATCCCCGTCTGCGGCGGCGGTATGTACTGGAATGCCTCACGGCTGAAAAACACCCCCGTTTGGGCATTTCACGGCGCCAAGGATACGGTGGTGCGGTGCGAGGAGAGCCAAAAAATGGTGGATGCCATCAATGCCAAGGGCGGCTGTGCTAAGCTGACCGTCTATCCCGAAAATGCCCACAATTCTTGGGACGATACCTATGGAAATCCCGCGGTCTGGAAGTGGCTGCTCTCGCAACGCTTGGACAGCCGTGAGAATGTCGGCGGAGCAGGGGAGAACTACGACGGAAAAAGGTTCGGATAAGCATCGAGATCCGCCTGCATATTTATACCTGCATACTTATATTTGAGCGATCGAACACAGCAACCGAGCACCGTCCTCGGGACGGAATGTGTTCGGTCGCCTTTTTGTAAATGTTGCCCAAAGAATCGCCACCTACTTTTGGAAAAATTGTTTTTTACAACAAAAATAGAAAGCCGATGAACAAAATGGAAAAAATCGCTTGAATTTTGAACGATTTTTATGTATAATAAAAAAGTATCGCTGTATTTATTTGTATATTTTCAGCAAAAAAAAGAAAAAGGAGAGCACAATGAAATTTACCAAGCGCGTAGTTGCAATGCTGTTGACGGTGATGATGATCTTGACGGTCGCACCCCTCGGCGTATTTGCAACGGAAACTGCGACAGAGCTGGTTTATGAGAGCGAGATCTACGAAGATGAAACCCTCAACGGCTACAAGCAGTATGAGACTATGTGGACCGACTCCACCTATGTCAAGGGCGATGTCAAAGTGTCCGTCTACTTTGACACGGAAAATGCTACCGCCACCCGTGACGTGATCTTTTACGTCATCAACTGGAACGGCGAGCGCATCGGTACCGATTCCGATGTGGATATCGTGACCGACAACATCTTGGCAGATGCTTCGGTCGAGTCGGGCAACCGTGCGGCTGTTATCGTGGTTGACTTCGGCGGCAATAAGAACGCCGTGGCCAATGTGGTCGAGCTGAGCATGGCGGAGCTTCGCGCCTCTTTTGTGAGCGCCAAGAAGCTTACCGTTTGGGCTGACCCCACGGCCGAGACCAAGACAACGACCACCGTTCCCGTACATAAGGACTATGTTTTCGTCCTTCCCGCAGGATACCGTGTGATGCGTGACATCCCTTACTTTGAGACCGATGTTCATGCCTCTCTTGGTACCTTGAATCATGTAATGTATGCATGGAATCAGGAGATCGCCGGCTTGTCGGATGACGATTCTCCCAAGACGGTCTACTATGCTTACCACACCGGCTCCATCGAAGGTGTTGCAGCCGATGAGGAGGCAGGTACGGCGGCTATCGAGGCTTGTACCTATGACCATGCTACCTATACCGATGTGGAGTGTATCGCAGGTGCACCCCAGGAGATCGACGGCGTTGTGGTGCCTTATCCCGACGGTCATGCGGCTCCCGTAGTCTCCCGCGTTGAGGACTGCCGCAAGAGAGACGGTTCTCCCTTGGACTACACCTGCCGCTTGGATATCATCTATCCCTCCGGCTCGGATGTGAAGGAGACTCCCCTCTTCGTGCAGGCTGCTACCCACTCTCCCCGTATGAACAACATCGGAACCCGAGGCAGAACCGCCCTTGTGGGTATGACCTTCAGCGGTTACGCCACCGCAGCCTTTGACTATGCCTATGTTCCCATGGCACGCGATGATCACTACGGCTATATCGATAACTACGGAACCCACTGGCAGAACGGTGCCAAGACCTCCCGTGCGGCGATCCGTTGTATCCGCTATTTTGCCGAGGAGCTGGGCTATAGCGACTCTTTGATCGGTGTGGCAGGTATCTCCAAGGGTACTCCCACCACCTCTGTGCTTTCCACGGTCAACAATAAATACGTTGTGGAGCAGAAGTCCTTCTCCTACACCATAGACGGCACCGGCGTCAACACGCGCGGTCTGTACTACGAGGGTGACCTTGAGGCAGACGGAAGCGTGACCGCCGGCAAGACCGTTCAGCCGTACATGACCTACGAGAACGGTTATGACGGCAACAATGACGGCGATTATACCGGTCAAAAGACAGGCGAGATCAGCAGTGAAGTCAGCGTCGTATACTGTGCGGCGGGCGACGGTGCCAACTGGCTCTATCAAGGGAATGATACGATCAAGGTAGGCGCGACCAATTCCAACACGGGCGAGGAGACCCGGCACGTTCCCATGGTGCTTTCCTGCGGTTACAACGACCAGTACGGCTGTTGGAATCACTGGGATGACATTCAGGCTCGCTTTGAGGCCTATGCCAAGAATCCCTTCCTCTCCATCAGCATGGAGGATATGGGACATGACTATCCCTCCGGTTGGGACGCCCTTCGCGATTATGACAGATATTTGGCTTATTTCAACTTCTTCCACAGTGTGATCAACCCCGAGCTCTACACCCCCGAGGTGGCTTGGGTGACACCGCTGAACAATGAGAAGAATGTGACCCTTGACCGCGAGATCGAGGTGCAGTTTGTTTCCACCGTCGATCCCGAGACATTGGCAAACATCTCACTGACCAACGTGACCACGGGCGAGAAGGTAGCGGGCAAGTGGACGGCGACCAACGCCAATGTCAACAGCCACTTCATCTTCACCTGTGACGGTCTGGAGGGCGGCTGCGAGTATCGCTTTGAGATCCCCACCACCGTGACGGGACCTGCAGGCAATACCACCGAAAATCTGAAGAAGGCTGTAAGCAAGGTGTTCACCACCGAGGGCGAAGGCTCTCTTGTGCCCGTTGCGGATGCCTATGTTTCCGAGGCCGAGCCCAATAAGTCCTTTGCCTCTGCCGACGAGCTGATCGTCGAGGGCAGCATCGGCAAGGAAAAGATCGCTTATATGACCTTTGACACCGTTGCTGTCAAAGCGGCTGATAAGCTCAACCTCCGATTGCCCGAGGGTGATCTCACAGGGCAGGAGGTCAAGGTCTACATTTTGGACGGCTATTCGGTCTCTTCTTCGCTGACCTATAACACAAGACCCACGCTTTCGGACGATCAGCTTTTGGGAACCTACACGCTCTATAACGGTACTCTTTTAGATATGAAGGATCTTTCCGAGCGTGTCAGCGGTGAGTTTGTGACGCTGGCGATCGTGGCTTCCATCCCTGCCGATATGTTCTCCTTCCAATTGAACTTTGAGGCGGACAGATATGTGAGCGGCGCGACCATCCCCGGCTACAACTCGGCGGCTGATGCAGACAACACCGGCTATCCCAAGCCCTCCTCCACCGCTTGCTACGATGACAACTATCCTTGGCGTGAGGGCGGTGCAACGCCCAAGCCCTCCGTTTATGTCGAGAACGGCAACAAGGTGGCAAAGGTTACCTCCAACAGCGGAAGCAACCGTATCAAGATCTACAACTCCATGACCACCTCGGGACTCACCGAGGATGACATCGGCAGAGTATTCTACCTGTCCTTCGATGTCAAGACCGATATCGCCGCTACCGTCCAGTACGGTGTCATGCCTCCCGAAGGCTGGACTTGGACACAGTCCTCCTCCACCAAGCTCGCGGCAGATACTTGGACGACGGTGACCAAGAAGATCACGGTGACCGAAGCCATGGTGACCGATCAGATCGGTATGGTGACCATTCAGTTCAACACCAGCGGCGCAACCTATTATTTTGACAATATCGTTGTGACCGATATGAATCTTGCCTCGGCCTCCTTCGTGGCTTCCGAGGTAGAGAATACCCCCTCGGCGGTACTTATTACCGAGACGGTTCCCGTAGGTCAGGCATTGACCGACACCTATGTTTCCGAGCAGCAGCCCGATACCGCCTTCGGTACCGCGGAAGTCCTTAAGCTGAGCGGCAGAGAGAGCATGAAGGAGATCATCCTCGCGACCTACTCTCGCAAGCTGCTGGATAACAGAGAGTATATCGAGCTTTCCATGCCCGCCACCCTTGACGGTGCCATGAATATTTCGGTATACGCATTGGACGGCTATATCTTTGATGAAAATTCTCTTACCTATAATACTATGCCCGAGTACGGCGAGGATGACCTTGTCGGTACCTACGAGCTGTTGGCGGGAGCCAATCGCCTTGACATCTCGGCACTTGCCGACAAGGTGAAGGAAACTCGCTTTACGCTGATCTTTGTCAGCAACGACAACGCGCACGGCTATAGCCTTGATTTCGAGAGCTACGATGAAAATGCATCGTTGCCTTTCGGTAACGAAGTGATCACTTCGACCGCCGGTCGCGGTTACTCGTCTCAGTATGTCTTCCGTGGCGGTGGAGCCATGCCCGCAGTCTATGCGGTCACCGACCCCGACGATGCCACCAATATGGTGGGTATGACCACGGCGAACCAGACTTACAACCGTGCCAAGATGTACAACACCATTTCGTTCCGCAAGCTGACGAGCGACGATATCGGCAGAACATTCCGTTTCTCCTTCAAGGTCAAGAGCGGAAATACGACCAACCTCTCTATCCTTGCTTATGTTTGCGGCTCTTACGGCAGTACCGCTTTGAATACGGCTACCACGGTTTCCAATATTACCAACGCGGGATGGACCACCGTGACCAACGATGTTACCATTACCGATGCCCTTCTCACCGAGAACGAGCCTACCTTTACCTTTGAGCTTAAAACCAAGAGCGGTATCTACTATTTGGACGATTTCAAGGTTGTCGAGCTGGATGAGAACGGCAATGAGCTTGCCGCAAATGAGGTAGTGACCGCTTCCGGCAATGACGAGTCGGCGCTGTCTCACATGATGATCACCGACGGCTCTGCGGCAGGTCTTCCCGTGGCGGATGCCTATGTTTCCGAGAGCGAACCCGATACCGCATTCGGTCATGCCGATTCGCTGGTTGTGGATACGCTGAAGGATCATGAGAAGATCACCTTCCTCAGCTACAACAGCGCGCTTCTTAACGATCGCGGCTACTTGATGCTCGATCTCAAGAGCGGTCTGTCCGAGTCTATGAGCGTTTCGATCTACCTCTTGGATAACTACAAGGTGGACGAGTCGGCACTGACTTGGAACACAAAGCCCTCACTCCAGACCCTTGTCGGCTCCTATGAGCTGGGCGCAGGCGACAATATGTTGGATATTGCCGATGTTGCGACTCTCGTCACGGGTGACTACTTCACTCTCGCCATTCGCGGCAACAACGGATATGAATATGTTTACGAGCGCGACTTTGAGGAGCTGGCCGTCGGCTATGCTTTTGGCGAAGGCACCTATTACACTGATGTGGACGGCGACGGCAAGAGCACCGAAGCGGATATTCAGCACGGTTATGCCGATCCCACGGCGGATGCTAAATATCAGTTCTACCGCCGCGGCGGTTCTATGACCAAGTTCGCTGTCATGGCGGACCCTGCGGATGCTTCCAATAATGTAATTTATACGGCGGCGACCGCCACCTACAGCGGACGCTTCAAGCTGTACGGCGCGCTGTCTCATGACGATCTGACCACGGCGGACGTCGGCTCCACCTACCGCCTGACCTTCAAGGTCAAGAGTGCGACCGCCTCCAAGGTTAGCGTTAAGGTAGGTATCATGGCGGCTTTGGGTCAGGACTTTGCGACAGGAACCACCAAGACGGTCAGCGACATTTACGGTGATGACTGGACCGAGGTCAGCTTGGATTACACCGTCACGGCAGCCGATGTGGCAACGACCAACCATCCCATGTTTACCGTTCAGCTTCAGACGGCTAACGGCGCATCCTACTATTTCGATGACTTCTCGGTCACAAAGCTTTCCTTCTCTTACGGACTGGACTTCGAGGGCTATGAGGTAGGCGACGTGATGCCTTCCTACAATTCTTCCAGTGATTCCGCAAGCGCCAATGCTCCCGAGAATGAGAGCGATCTGTTCTCGACCTACTATGTCGGACGCGAGGGCGGTTCGGTTCCCGACATCAAGGTCAAGGAAGAGAGCGGCAATAAGATCGGTTATTTGAAGACTTCGTTCAACTACAACCGTATGAAGTTCTACAACTCCTTTACACGCAGCACGCTGACTGCGGAGGATATCGGACGTTCCTTCTTGGTAACGCTCCGCATCAAGACCGACACGCTCAATTCGGGTACCAAGGAAGAGGCTGTCATCGGTTTGATGAGTCCCAACGGAACATACGGCTCCAAGAATTACGGTGCAACGGTCAAATGTCAGCTTGAGGCCAATACTTGGACGACGGTCTCGCATATCTATACGGTAGATCAGGGTATGATAGACAACAATGCGGGTCTGCTTACCGTTTCCTTCGGTGTTGCGGGCGCGACCTACTGCTTGGATGACATCTCTGTTGTCGAAGTGAACGCAGACGGTCATGTGATCACACCTGCCGCCTTGACGCTTGCTTCCGACGAAAGCGGTCTTACGACCAAGGAAACTGCGCTGGCAGACGGCAACGACGGCAACGAGGTGGATGTGGATCTGGATGACAAGATCACGGTTCTGGAGACCACGGTCAACAACGTGACTCCCGGTAAGGCAGGAACGGTGACCGATATCTTCCGTGTTTCCGATGCCAACGGAGCGCACACACTTCTTTCCATGGAGAACGACACAGGTAAGCTGTTCTTCATGATGGATGGCGAAAAATATTACTTGCACAACAATTCGGGTGCCGACTACTTTACCGCCAACAACGGCGAACTTCGCGTAACGGCGATCTATGACGATGTGAACGGTACGGTACGTTTCGCGGTGGGCGAGCTTTTGGCAAGCTACACCAAGGACGGAAACCGTTTCATCACCGAAGGCTTGGCTCTTGTGGAGGGCGGTCTTTCGGGCGACGCCACGGTTCGTGTATACCGCCGCAGCGGTGTGGGCGAGGTTACCTTCGGTGAGCTTTCCGCGTCGGTCATCAAGTCTGACACGGCCGAGATTCTCGGTGTTCAGAAGGCAACCGATGACTCGGATTCTATCCGAATTCTTGCCGGTGTGGATATGCTGTATTATCACAAGCTTGGCTTCACGGTTGAGCTTTTGGATGACAACGGCGACGTGATCGGTACACAGAGTGTTTATTCTTACAACTCGGTATTCACCTCCGTTATGGCAGGCGGTTCCGAGGTAACGGCTTCCTCTCTTGGCTATGAGTACATTACCTGTCTTATTATTGACGGTATTGATGAAAGCGGCACCATTCGTGTGACGCCTCATGTTACCGTGGACGGTGACAATGCCGGTACGGCTGTGGTCTATGAGATCACAGTGGGTGATGGCTTGACGGTTGTCAAGGTTGGCTAATGGGTAGAGCGCTTCGGGCGCTTTGAGGTTGCTTTTGAAAAAGCTTCGTAAAACTTTTGATCTGTGCTCTCGGTTGAGTTTGGGCGAATATAATCACCCTTAGGTGGTTGTTCGCGCAGACTCCCGAGGGGGCAGGGGGGAAGTTTGGGCGGGGCTTTTTTGCTTTTTTGGGGGGGAGGGGGAGGGGATTGATGTTGGGTGCTAACCGTTAGCTGGGTGGTGTTCCTTCTTTGCTGGTCCAAAGAAGGAACCGAAGAAACGACCTTTTGGTGCACAGCCGATTGCTGCACAGCCCGATTCACGTTTTCTCTGTCCTTCGCTTCACGTTGGATCGTTAGAGGAGGGGTGCCATGCCTTGCTTGGGGCTATAGACATGAGGATTTGCACAAATCGTTTGTTCCCTTTGTATTTTCGCTTCGCGTGATTTTTTAGAGAAGAGGTGCCATGCGTTGCTCGGGGCTATAGACATGAGGATTTGCACAAATCATTTATCCCTTTGTGTTTTACTTCGTGCAATTTTTTAGAGAAGGGGTGCCATGCGTTGCTTGGGACAATAAACGTGAGGGTTAGCCAAGCAATGCATAGCATTCTTTTCCATCAATTTTGCGCAAACAAACATAGAGGAAACGAACGATTTATGCAAATTCCTATGTCTATAGTCCCAAGCAACGCATGGCACCCCTCCACTAACAAATTTGTGAAGAACGAGCGGCAGAGAAAACAAACGATTTATATGTTCCCCTATGTCTATAGCCCCAAGCAAGGCATGGTACCCCTCCTCTAACGATCCAACGTAAGGCGAGCGACAGAGAAAACGTAAATCGGGCTGTGCAGCAATCGGCTGTGCAAAAGAGGTCGTTTCTTCGGGGAGGTGCGAAGCAACTCCTGCTTCTCTTGGACCGGCAAAGAAGTAACACCCACCCGGCGAACGGTAAGCACACAGCATTGTTTTTACATCTATTCAAAAATCCCCCATCCCCCACAAAATAAAAAAAGAAAAGTTCCAAAACCCCTTGCAAAACCCCCAAAAATCTGTTATAATAATCAAGTAAGCTGTCAAAGCTTAATTTGACAAGCTGTGAAATAAGGCCATACCAGCCGGGGAATTAGCGGTGCCCTGTACCTGAAATCCGCTACAGCAGGGGTTCATTCCCTTTTTGAGGGTGGATCGCTTGCGGTCTGTGGCGCACTTAGTTGTGTTGACGGATGGGTCTTGCGCAATCGGGAGCTGTGAACCATGTCAGGTGGGGAACCAAGCAGCATTAAGCGGTGTACCTGATGTGCCGCGAGGTTGCCTGTCCCGAGCAACGGGTGCGTATGTCGCGTGGGTGTGACATTCGATTCAAGGGTGTATGGTCTTACTTTGCAGCTTGTTTTTTCACGGATGTTTTTCGGAAGGAGAGAGAATATGCATCAGGCTTTGTATCGAAAATGGAGACCGCAGACCTTTGACGATGTTTGCGGACAGGAGCATATTACCTCGATCCTGAAATACGAGGCTTCGCAAGGCAGCTTCAATCATGCCTACTTGTTTTGCGGCTCCCGCGGCACGGGAAAAACAACCTGTGCCAAGATCCTCGCCAAGGTCATCAACTGCGAGAATCCCAAGGACGGCAACCCCTGCGGCGAGTGTGCCGCCTGCCGCGCCATCGACGAGGGAAGCGCCACCGATGTGCTGGAAATGGACGCCGCGTCCAACAACCGCGTGGAGAACATCCGCGATATCCGAGACGAGGTGGTGTATCCGCCGACCAATCTCAAATACCGCGTGTACATTGTGGATGAGGTGCATATGCTGTCGGACAGTGCCTTCAATGCGCTTTTGAAGACCTTGGAGGAGCCGCCGTCTTACGTTGTGTTCATCCTCGCTACCACCGAGCTTCATGAGTTACCTGCCACCATCATTTCCCGTTGCCAGCGGTTTGAGTTCCGCCGAATGTCGGTGGACGTGCTGGTTTCTCGCTTGGAAAAGATCGCCGCCGCCGAGGGAATCGACATCGAACGCGGCGCACTCCAGATCTTGGCAAAACAGGCACAGGGCGGTATGCGAGATGCCATCAGCCTTCTCGACCTTTGCTCGGGCGGATGCCGCGATCGGCGCATCGACGAACAGGCGGTCAATGACATCGTGGGTATCAGCGGTCGTTCGTCGCTGGAAGGTCTTGTGGATGCCATTGCCGACAAAAATTATGAGGTCATTTTCTCGGAGATCGACAGCGTGGTCAGATCGTCCAAGGACATCAGCGTCTTTTGGCAGAATCTCATGTCCTTTTATCGGGATATGTTGGTCATGAAGACCTCGACCAATGCCGCGAAATATTTGGATCTGACCGACAACGAGCAAAAACAACTGGCGCGCATTGCCGCGCGGTTTTCAAGAGAGACGATCCTCTCCCATTGCAAGCTGTTGGAGGGCGCACTGTTCGCCATCCAAAAGGTCAATGCCGTCAAGCGAACGGTGGCAGAGCTGACACTGATCAAAATGTGTGACGAGACGTTGGTCGCGTCCAATGAAAATCTGCTGTCTCGCATCTCCAAGCTGGAGGATGCCATGGTGTTGGGGCTCCCCGCGCGTTCGTCTGCGGTACCGAAGGCACCCGCTCCCGCCGCAGAGGAGCCGAAAACGGAGGAAAGGGCGGACGAAAAGCCCTCCGAGCTCACCCCGAAGGAGCCAAAGCCAACTGCGGAAAAAGTCATGAAATACCTTTCGTGTTGGGTCGAGGTCATTGACCGCGTAGCCGCCGCAGACGGTGTGGCCGCGTCGTATCTCAAACAGACCAAGGCTTACACCGACGGGGAGGGCGGCGTGCACATTTTGGTGCCCGATGCCTTTACCATGATGATGCTGGAGCGGGGACACACCCGCGATCATGTCCGTGCGGCGCTTTCCATCTGCCTCAAACGCGAGGTGGGCGAACGGGCTGTTACCTTCGAACGAACCGAATCGGCGCTTCCCGAGGACGAGGAAGACCTGATCATAGACCAAATCATTCAAAACGCACAGTAAGAAAGGAATTTCACAATGAAAGCAAGATTGCCTCAGGGAATGGGCGGCGGCCCTCAGAACATGAACGCCATGATCAAGCAGGCGCAGAAGATGCAGGAGGATATGGCGGCGCTCCAGGAAGATCTGGACGCAAGAGAGTACGACATCAGCGCAGGCGGCGGTATGGTGGAGCTTAAGATCAACGGAAAGAAGGAAGTTCTTTCCATCAAGATCAAGCCCGAGATCGTCGATCCCGATGATGTGGAGACCTTGGAGGACATCGTGGTAGCCGCGGTCAACGAGGGCATCAAGCGCGTGGAGTCCACCAACGAGACCGAGATTCAGAAGATCACGGGTAGCCTCGGCATGGGTATGCCGGGTCTGTTCTGATATGGCGGAGATCGAATCGCTGGTTCGCCTTGCCGAGCAGTTCGGTCGGCTCCCCGGAGTCGGTCGGAAAAGCGCCATGCGCATGGCTTATTCGGTGTTGGCACTCGACATGGAGGAGGCGGCGGATTTCGCGGATGCCATTTTGGATGCCAAACGCAAGATCCACCTCTGTCCCGTTTGTCAGAATTTGACCGATCGCGAGTTGTGCTCGGTCTGTGAGGACGAGGATCGCGACCGTTCGGTCATCTGCGTGGTGGAGGACGCCAAGGCGGTCATGTCGGTGGAGAAGGTGAGAGAATATCGGGGGCTGTACCATGTGCTCCACGGTGTGATCTCCCCGATGAACGGCATTACACCGGACAAGCTCAAGCTCAAGGAGCTTTTGGTGCGGCTGGACGAGTCGGTCAAGGAGGTCATCGTCGCCACCAATCCCACGGTGGAGGGCGAGGCTACGGCGATGTATATTTCGCGATTGATCAAGCCTTTGGGGGTCAAGGTCACGCGCCTTGCCTACGGTGTTCCCGTGGGCGCGGATCTGGAGTATGCCGATGAGGTCACTCTGTTTCGCGCTTTGGAAGGCAGAAGAGACTTTTGATCATCGCTTTTTTGGAAAAAAGCTTTGCAAAAAACTTTTCCTGTTTGTTTCGGTTGAGGTTTGTGCTAACGGATGCAACCTCCGGGTTTTGGTGGCACAAAGGCGAGAATGGATGGGGAAGGGATTGGCGGAGCTTTTTTTGATGAAGGGGGATTGTGTTTGGGGAGGATATGGAAATAATGTTGTGTGTTAAGCATTCACAGGGGGGCTTTGCTTCTCTTGGGGCGTAAAAAAGGAACATCGCCCGGCAACGGTTAGCGCACAATATTTTTTTAATCTATCCCCCTTCCTGTTGCAATTTGCAAAAAAATATGCTACAATGAAAAAAACTCCCACGGAGGACAAAAAAATGAATTTTATAACGGAACCTCAAAAGCAAATTCCCGTAATTCACGAATGTGACCTTGTGGTGATCGGCGGTGGTTGCACCGGTGTTTTTGCGGCTGTGCGCGCCGCACGACTGGGACTTCGTGTGGCGCTGGTCGAGGCATCCGGACGCCTTGGCGGAGTTGCAGGCAACGGTCTTGTTAATATTTGGCACAGTCTTTATGATATCTACGACCGCCGTCAGATCATTGCCGGTCTGACCGAGGAGACGGTCGAACGGATGATCAAGCACGGCGACGCGGTGGTGAGTAAGAGCGAATCCGGTGCCATTCGTTTCAACTCCGCAGTCTTGACCTGTGAGCTGGATGCATTGGTGGAGGAAAACCACATTAAGTTGTTCCTGCACACCGCCTATGCGTCGCTTGTTCGGGACGGCGACCGCATCGACGCGGTCTTGGTGGAAAACAAGGACGGTCGCGGGGCGATCAAGTCCGCCTTTTTCATCGACGCGACAGGCGACGGTGATCTTTGCCGCGACGTAGGCTTGGCGCCTTATCGGAGCGACATTATCCAGCCGCCTTCCGCTTGCTTTTTCTTGCAGATGCCTGCGGACATGAGGGTTCGTAAACTGATGATAGAGCATGGCGAGGAGTTCGGTCTTGAAGACGATTGGGGCTGGAGCGGCACGGTGCCCGGGGTCAACGGGATCAGCTTCCGTGCGGATTTTCACACCTATAACGTCGATTGCAGTCGCGCCGACGATCTGACCTTGGCCGAGGTGGACGGACGGCGCAAGGCCTTGGCACTGACGCGGTTGTTGACCAAGTACGGCTCGGAAGATACGCGTCTTGTGGCACTTTGCTCGACGGTGGGGATTCGTGAGACGACCCACTATCCCACCCGTTTCCGTGCCGACGAAAAGTCTCTCTTGTGCGGTGTTACCTATTCCGACACCATCATGCGAGGCTCCTACCGCATCGACATCCACCACAGCGGCGACGGTGGCATCACCTTCAAATATCTCGACGGTCGCTCGGTGAACATCTACGGGCGCGAAGATCGACGTGAAAACGGAAGCTGGCTTGGCGACTACGGTCTTACCGAAGCACCTGCCGACCACTACGAGGTTCCCTTCGGCATTTTAGTTCAAGACAAGGTGCGCAACCTGATTCCCGCAGGGCGAATGCTCCATGCGGACGAAGGCGCTTTCGGTGCGCTCCGCGTAATGGTCAATCTCAATCAGCTCGGTGAAGCGGCAGGCGTCGCAGCCTACCTCGCCTTGAACAGCCAAAAGAGTGTTTCCGATCTCGACGGACACGATGTCCGCGCTCTCCTGATCCGGGGCGGCTCCGCTTTGGAGTAAGCCGCCTGCGGGCGGGGGGGAGGTCGCTTTTTTGAAAAAAAGCTCCGCAAAAAACTTTTGATCCGCGCCCTTGCTGAAGTTTGAGCGAACATACTGCACCCCATGGGGTATCGCTATGTTCGCACAAACTACA
>JAZSPB010000103.1:0-20159 GCA_045537235.1 Eubacteriales bacterium | reverse complement strand
GCTCAAATTCAGCAGGGCACAATAGAAAAGTTTTTGCGGAGCTTTTTTCAAAAAGCGACCTCCCCGCGCCCGCAGGCGCAACCGTTGGCTTGACAACTTTGGCTTTTTATATTATAATGGGATAGAGAAATCGAATGAGGTGAAAGAACCATGGAAATAAAAAAACTCTCTCCCGAAATCGGAATGGAATCGCTTTCGGAACTGTATAGGACGGGGCGAGGACCCTCCAGTTCTCATACTATGGGGCCTGAACGTGCGTGTCGGCTGTTTCTCGACCGAAACCCTTCCGCCGACCGTTTCCGCGCGGTGCTTTACGGCTCCCTCGCCAAGACCGGTCAAGGACACGGTACCGATCGCGTGATCAAAGCCACCTTTGCCGAGATCCCGTGCGAGGTGATCTTCGATTTTGAGGCGACCGATCTTCCCCACCCCAACACCATGGAACTGTTTGCCGAACGTGAAGGACAAGAGATGGACCACATCCGCGTCATCAGCGTCGGTGGTGGCAGGATCCGCACCGTGGGAGAAGAAATGGGAACGGCTCCCACCGTCTATCCTCACCGCTCCTTTGAAGACATCGCCACCTATTGCCGCGAAAACGATCTCCGTCTCTATGAATACGCAGAGCAAGTGGAGGGTGCCGCTCTCACCGCTCACATGGAACACGTTTGGGAGACGATGAAGCAGTCGGTGCGAGCAGGACTTTTAGCCGAGGGGATCCTTCCCGGCGGCTTGAATGTGCAACGCAAAGCCAAACACCTCTTCGGTCAACAGCACATCGACGAAAGTGCCGAAACAAGAGAAAACCGCATGGTTTGCGCCTATGCCTTCGCCGTCAGCGAACAAAACGCAGCAGGTGAAACCATCGTTACTGCCCCCACCTGCGGTGCCTCCGGCGTGCTCCCCGCTGTACTGTATTATCAACAAAAAAAGCGCGGCTACAGTGACCGCGATATCATCCACGCCTTGGAAACCGGCGGTCTCATCGGCAACCTCATCAAAACCAACGCCTCCATATCGGGCGCAGAATGCGGTTGCCAAGCCGAGATCGGAAGTGCTTGTGCCATGGCTGCCGCCGCACTCGCAGAGCTGTTCGGATTGGATATGGGCAAGATAGAATACGCCGCCGAGATCGCCATCGAGCATCACCTCGGACTTACCTGCGACCCCATCTGCGGTCTCGTACAGATCCCTTGCATCGAGCGAAATGCCGTTGCTGCCATGCGTGCCATCAATGCCGTCAGCCTTGCCTCCTTCCTCAGCGATACCCGAAAAATATCGCTCGACAAAGTCATCCACACCATGAAAGAAACCGGTCTCGATATCGCCCGCGCCTACCGCGAAACCTCCGAAGGCGGTCTCGCCAAGTTGAAGATCTGAAGCTCCGATGTTGCGCCTGCGGGCGTGGGGAGGTCGCTTTTTGAAAAAAGCTCCGCAAAAACTTTTCTATTACGCCTTATTGTAGTTTGAGCGAACATACTGTAATCCCGTGGGGTTCCACTATGTTCGCTCAAACTACAATAAGGCGCGATAGAAAAGTTTTTTTTGCGGAGTTTTTTCAAAAAGCAACCCTCTCCGTTTGAATACGGAAACGGAAAAATTGCTTTTTTATTAATAGCATATGTTCGTCAAAAAGTCAAGCCTTTTGACACAAACGGATCACATGATCCATAAAATCCGAAACCTCGCCATAAAATGAGGAGGTCGGAGGCAGTTCGGTCATTGCCGCCAAGATCCGCTCACGGGACTCACCCGAAAATCGCTCGCACAGCTCCTTTTTCACCGAAACACAGTGCCGCTCGGCCAGCTTGAAAATTGCCATGACCGCGTGAGTAAAATGCTGGAACAAAACAGTATTACAATTTTTCAGTGACGAGAAAAGGTAATCCGGCTCCAAGGTGTGATACATCGGCTTTTCAAACTCGCCGTCATCAAACACCGGCTCGCGCAAAAGATCAATATCCTCCTTGTCTCCCAAACGTCCCAAAAGACAGATCGCTATGGCACTGCGGAATTGGTTGGAACGCCGACAGTCCTTGTAATAGAAGCAATCGCGCTTTTTCACGAGCTCGCGGAGAACGGGAAGTCCCTCGCGCCGCCCCATAATTCCCAAAGCAATCGCGGCATTTCCCGAAAGGAATTCGTTGTCCGTGTTCTCAAGAGCCTCGATCAACCGCGCTGCCGTCACATCATCCCCATGGCGGAAGCATGACCATATAGCGGCACCCGGTCGGTCAGTGGAAAGTCTTTGCAATATCTCGTCATTGCTCATGTGGAAATCCACGGGAGTATACGGCTTATTCTCCCCGGGAGCATGGAAACCGAAGTTCTTTTCCCTCTCACCTGCAAAGCAACGGAAATGTTCCGCGCGCTCCTTGTAGCGACCGTAATCAATATCCATAAAATCACATCCCGAAGCCACAGCTTGCGCACAAGCAATGCCAACACACTCACCGATACGGTACATATCGCGGATCATGCGCACGGCACTTGACGCATAGCTATCGATCGAAAGACAGCGACACGCAGAGACGATTCCGCGAAGTCCGCGAGGCACCACCACTCCCATGGGAACGGGAATGCTGACCGTCACTGTAGCCAAATTGCTGATGCACCACCAGTTTTGGAACAACGGATCATCCAGCGCCAGATCGTGTCCGTGCTTATCCAGATCGGAATAGGCATAAAACAGCACCTTCTTTGGCGTATGCTCCATAATAATGTCATCATAACGGAGTGTCTCCTCGCCAACAAAACGAATCCCTTCGCGCAAACCGCAAACGGGCGCTACAGCCAACAGCTCCTTGTCACTCTTGACCACCTCCACTTTAGCGGCGTGGGCGGTCAAGACCTTCTTCGAGTACGCCGCCGCACGGTACTGATCACAATACCCGCTGTCCGCGTTTTCGTATCGGCATTTTCCGTCGGCAAAGAGCGACTCGGAACGCACGGTAAAGGGCACCGTTTTTCCGTCAACGGGTCGCCCGAGCATGGTTTCCACGGGACACATTCTGATAATATGCCCGTCAGAGGTCGAATCGATCAGCATTTGAGAACGGATATTTTTATATTCTCCGTCCTGCCACAAGCGGACACCCACAACACGATCCCCCTCAAAATATACCCCTGTCACGGAGGCCGCAGTCATAAGCTCCACACCGTATCGCTCCATATATTCGACGAGCACCGTTTGCCGCAGATCCTCCTGTATCATCCCCGCGGTAAACAAAGAGCCTCTCTCTTTTGCCACCGCATCGACTTCCTCGAAGGTTCCCCCCGAGGCACCGTAGTAATAGGTCGTCACACGACCGTTGATCGGCATTCCGCCAATGTTCTCATCCTTTTCCACCGCGATCACACGCGCTCCCTCACGGGCTGCGGCAAGCGCGGCAAAGCTTCCCGCCGTTCCCACACCGATCACCAGAATGTCACAGTGTGCCGAAAAGCTTACTCCCTCTACCGACACCGTTTTCCGCTCGGACTTTTCAAGTATAGAAAGCTGCATCATTTTTGCAATTCTCCTTTCTCAAAAGCGGTAAAAGGATCGCCAAAGAAGGTCTCGTCCACATGAAGAATCCCCTGCCCGTCCTCATAAGGTGCCGCAGCATCGACGTTGTACATACGGTAAGCCATCAAAAGGATCTGTGCCCCCGTGGACGAAAGCAATTGCTTCAATATCGAATATGCCTTGACCTTGGCGCGATTTATATCGGTCTCCTCACCCAAATACAGAGAAAGGATCTTTTGGCGATCATAAAATGCCTCGGAAACCGAAACCTCCGCGCCTTCCGCATTCACATCACCAAGCACCAGAACATTCAAAACATTTCCCCGTCCGACCCTCGTATCCACGACCCGATGTGCACAGATTTCGCTGAGCCCCTCGTTGTTGCAAAGCGTCAACCGATACCCCCCCTCATCGGAAACGATCTCCATGCAGGTCGTCCCCAAAAGCACATTGGGCATACGTTCCGAGAAAAAGTCACAAAGCCCCGCCCCCAGCGCAGGTGCGCAGACCCGATTCCCCCGAAGGATCCCTGTGTCACGCATATAGGAAACCAATGCATTGGCGCCCGCACCGACAAGCGCAGAGTCTTCATAGGAAAATCCGCGCAGACATCCGGAAAAATGCCGATCCGCAAGTTGAGTCTCTTCCACGATCAGTGTGTTTTCATGGGTCATTGCATACCCAAATGCGTAGTATCCGCTTCCCACGATCACAGTATCATATACCGTCATAATAACATCCTTTCGCACCAATATTCCCCGAGACCGCCCACAAAACCAAACTACCTCACATCTGCCGCACCAAACGAAAACGGAACCATTTCGGAAAGAGTATGCACCTCAAATTTCTCGGAATTGCCCAAGATCATACGAAAATCACCGCCGCAAAACTCGACCATAACCTGTCGGCATACACCGCACGGCGCACAAAATGAGGGCTCCTTTCCCTTTTTTCCACCCACGATGGCAATGGCGGCAAAATCACGCTCCCCTTCACTGATCGCCTTGAAAAAAGCAGTCCTCTCGGCGCAGTTGGTTGGAGCAAACGCGGCATTTTCGATGTTACAGCCCGTATACACCTTGCCCGATACCGTGAGCAACGCCGCCCCAACGGTGAAATCGGAATAAGGAGCATAGGCGCGTTCTCTCGCTGACTCGGCCAATTTCATCAGCTCGCGGTCGCTCATACTACGCCTCCATCGCCTTGACGGCCTTGACCACGCGGCTGGTTCCCAGTCGGTCGGCTCCCAAGCCCAAAAAGTCCTCGGCATCCGCAAGATTTCCGATACCGCCCGCGGCTTTGACCTTGACCTCGACACCTACATTTTTGCGCATCAGCTTTACGTCCTCCCTCGTTGCTCCTGCGGTGGAAAAGCCGGTGGAGGTCTTGATATAATCCGCGCCCGCCTCGGTCACAAGGCGACACATGGTCAACTTCTCGTCCTCGGTGAGCAAACAGGTCTCAATGATCACCTTGAGGATCTTTTCCCCGCAAGCACGTTTAACCGCCGCGATCTCCTCACGAACAAAGTCATTATTGCCTGCTCGCAATTCTCCGATATTGATCACCATATCGATCTCATCCGCACCTTCGCCAATCGCATCCTCTGTCTCAAATACCTTGACCGCCGTGGTATTGTAACCGTTGGGAAACCCGATGACCGTGCAAATGGCAAGACGCTCGCCCACATATTCCTTAGCGCGTCTGACAAAGCTGGGCGGAATACAGACCGATGCAGTGCCGTATTTCATACCGTCATCACAAACAGCACGAATCTCATCCCATGTGGCCGACTGTGCCAAAAGCGTGTGATCACATTTCGAAAGAATGCTTTTGATATCCATACACCGTTCCTCCTTGGAGTCAAAAATTCATTATACATTTTTATTATATCATCCCCAACCGTCAAATGCAATAGGCAAATACAAAAAGGCAGATGATCGACCTATATCTATCTCCAATAGTCAGCACATACCGTTTTCCCCCTCCATATATTGCGGATTTTTCAAAGGTGCCGTACGCCTTTCACCTTGGTATTGAACCGACCGAGAAAAAAAGTCACTGTCTGCCCCCTCTATAGCAAAAAATCCGTTGCGCGGACATTGTTGCCCCTTTGACCAACGGTGAAATTTTAACAGCGACATATATTCCGCAAAAAAACAGCACGAAACCGTTAAAGCTCCGTGCTGTACACTGTTTGTAAAAGCCGAGATTTTTCGGACTACTCCTCATCAAATCCCTTTCTGTAACGAATTAGCGAGACAATGACCGAAACAATACTGACCACCTCGGTAATGATGCCCCCCAAAGAAAAGATGATAACATTGTTGATCAGCCACACCGGGGAAACAAATACAAGCTGACCGAAGCGGATCCACTTGCCGTTGCGCGACCACATCGTCACCGTTCCCACCAACTGCGCGGACAGGATCAAAAGCGAAAGCCAACTGTCATAAGTAGCCACCGTCACCGCCGTATAAACTGTCATCAACGCCGCCGCAAACCAATAGCTCTTAAACCGATCGCCACAAGCCAGCAAGCCGCCGCGAAACAGATTGACAAGGTTGAGAAATGCTGCTGTATAAGCTCCCAGCATCAGAAAATTGACCGAAAACAGCAACCCTCCCAAAGCCTGAAACAAAAACAGCATTCGGTTATTTTTGAATTGATAGGAAAAGATTATCGCCGCCGCCGCGACAATGCCTACCGCCTGTGTGATAATATCGTACATTATGGACTCCTTTTCATTTTTGTGTCCCCATTGTAATACATTTTCATCAAATTTTCAATGGGGCAAAGACCAAAGTCGCAAGTACCAAAGCTCACGGGCGCAGGAAGCTCCTTCCTGCCATCATTCCTCGATAGCAGCCTTTTTGCCAAAGATCGCCGCATATTTTTCAGTGGGAAACTTAAACCGACGGTCATAAGTCAAAACGCCGTTTTGCTCTTGCTCCACATCGGTCAACTGAGTATAGCAATAAGCAAAAATATCCTTATTTTCCAAAAGCGCATCGGTCAGTCCCTCCAGACGTGCAAGGAATTCCTCCTCGCTCTTGACCGAGACACCGTATCCCCAAGCAGAGGCATCTTGTCCCATCACCCACTTGATTCCGCCGTACTCACTGACAAAGATGGGAAGATGTGTCTTGCAGATCTGTCTCTTGGGATTGGTTCTGTAGAGCTGATCGCGCACGATCCCCTGCTCAATTTCGGAATAGTTGTAGCGGAACTTTTCGGGATCCTGCTCATAGTCATGCACGTCGTGGACATCTGTTCTTTCGGTAGGATAGGAGCCGCTGGAGGTAATAACGGGGCGCGTCTTATCCAATGCCTTGGTGACGTCATAGATCATATCCATCATCGCATTGCATTGCTGTCTGCCGTGGTTGTCCCAGGTCTCGTTGGTGGGACACCAACCGATCACAGAGGGGTGAGAGAAATCTCTTTCCACTTCCTCGAGCCATTCGGGCAAAATGTTGTAAATATTCTCAGCAAGGGTGATATCCAGTCCCCAGTTGCCAAGCTCATCCCAAACCATATACCCCATGCGATCGGCATGATAAAGGAAACGGGGTTCAAAAACCTTCTGGTGAAGTCTTGCGCCGTTAAAGCCGCAGGACATGGATGCTTGGATATCAAAAACAAGCGCTTCATCGGAGGGGGCGGTAATGATACCGTCCGGATAGAAGCCTTGATCAAGAACAAAACGACCAAATACGGTCTTGCCGTTGATCTGCAATCCTTTTTCCCGCGTCAGCGCCACCTCGCGCAAACCGAAATAGCCCTCCATGCGGTCGATCTTTCCGTCCTTTTCCACCTCGAAAACCAAATCGTAAAGTCTGCCGCAGCCGACCTCCCAAAGATGTTTTTCAAGAAGCGGAAGGGTAAGCGTGGTTGAGAGGGATACGATCTCGGCAACGGCCTCTCCCATGGCGCGTCCCTCGTAGCTTGCCTTCACACGGAGCATAGCACCGACAGCGGCATCGCTTGTCATCACCTCAAGGGTGACCGCGGGAGCGCTAATGTTGGCAATGGCTTTATAGCTCTTGGTATATGCCGGCTCCACAGCCTCCATCCAAACAGTCTGCCAAATGCCGGTGGTACGGGTGTAGTGACATCCCTTGGAGTACAACCGATGGCTCTGTTTACCGGAAACCTGCCTCTCGGAACGGATATCGTCCTCGGCATATACGGTCACATAGTTTCCGCTTTCGCACAGATAGTCGGTAATATCGAAAGCAAAGGATGTATAGCCGCCGCGATGCTTGCCGACCTCTTTGCCGTTGACATACAGGGTAGTAGCATAATCGCAGGCATCTATGTGGAAGATGACTCTCTTGGTTTTCCATTCGGCGGGAATGTCAATATCTCTGCGATACCATACCGCATTGATAAAGTCGGTATATCCGACACCGGAAAGGACGCTCTCGGGCGAAAAAGGAACGGTGATGGTGCCGTCGAGATGCTCTCTTTCATAAAATTTTTTGTAGATGCCGCAGATGCCGTTGTCAATTTCGAAATCCCATGTTCCGTTTAGATTGATCCATTCGGATCGCTTTCGGTCGGGACGGGGATGTTCGTTTCGAGGAATAATATTCATATTGGGAACCTCTCTTCTTTTAACCTTTATATTCGGGGACTGCACATAAATACAGATACAAAATCAGCCTCCGATTTTTCTACATGTATTGTATCACAAAAGCCAAGAAAAGGCAATCCCCTTGTGTGATATTAGCATTACAAAATTCATTTGGTGAGAGCATGAGTCCCAAAACGTATGGATGACTCCCGATATTTCAAGCCTATGCCTATAACCGCCCTTCTAAAAATGTGCCGATCTTTGAAGCCTGCGTTTTAACTGTTTTCCCAAAAACGAGCAATCCGACATTGACAAGTAATGTTGTCGGTGATATACTAAAAATAATATCGTTGAAGCTGTCCGCCTTGGCACCAAAATGGAATCGGACGGATCAATCCCCTATATAAAAGCATTCGGAGGTCCGATAATGACAAAGCAAGAATTTCTTGAATACTGCCTTTCTACATACGGCACTTCCCCGGACTATCCGTTTGACGAGGATTTTGAGACGGCGGTACTGCGACATGGAGGCAATCGGAAATGGTATGCGATTGCGATGAAGGTCTCGCGGGGAAAATTCGGATTGGAGAGCAACGAGGTGATTGATGTCATCAACCTAAAGCTTCCAACCGAAATGTTCGGTTCCTTCGGTGAAGCCGACGGTGTCTATCCCGCCTATCACATGAACAAGCTTCATTGGATATCCGTTCTCCTCCCTGATGCGCCCACCGATGTAATACGCTTTCTCACAAACGTCAGCTTTGAGGCAACGAAACCGTCGCCAAAAAGGAAAAACACCCCAACGGAAAGGAGCGAAATATGCCGCTTCAAATCATCAGACAAGACATCACCAAAATGAATGTGGATGCCATAGTGAACACAACAAATGCAGAAATGATAGGCTATAGCGGTGTAGACCTCGCTGTACATACCGTAGCGGGCGAAGAGCTTGATCGAGAATGCGCCTCTCTTCCCATTCTCGAATTGGGTCATGCGCAAATCACAGGCGGATACCGGTTGCCCTGCAAGTACGTGATCCACACCTCGGGACCCACTTGGCGAGGTGGCTCACACGGCGAAAGCGAGAGCTTGCGCTCCTGCTACCTTGAGTCCTTGAAGCTTGCCGTCGCGCACGGTTGCGAATCGGTGGCTTTTCCGCTGATCAGCTCAGGTGTATACTGTTATCCCAAAGATCAAGTATTGAAATTTGCAATTCGAACAATAACCGAATTTCTGTTTGACCACGAACTGACCGTCTACCTGTGCGTTTTTGATAAGAAGTCCTATTCCTTCAGCCAAAAGCTGTTTTCGGACATCAAGGCTTTTATTGATGATGACTATGTGGTTGCGCATGACGATGATTTCTACGATCAAGAAATTTTAACGAAAGCCGAAGAACTCCCACCGAATCCCACGATGATTCCCCCGATGCCAAGCTCCCTCGCGATGGGAGTGTCTCTCCGCGAGTACCTTGACGAGAAGGATAAGAGCTTTCGCGAGATGCTTTTCGAGCTGATCGATGCCAGCGGAATGAGTGATGTTGAGTGCTACAAAAAGGCAAACGTGGACAAGCGGACATTCTCCAAGATCAAGAGCAACAAGGACTATAAGCCGTCCCGACAAACGGTTATTGCCTTTGCTGTTTCTCTGCGGCTGGATCTTGAGGACACCCAAGCCCTGCTTGCGACTGTGGGCTTTACCCTATCTAACAGCTCGGTGTTTGATAAAATTATCCGCTATTTTATTATAAACGAAAACTACAATATTTTTGAGATCAACGAGGCTCTGTTCGAGTTTGATCAGATTCCTCTTGGCTCTTTTTAAAAGTCCCCCGTCAAGCGACCTTTTATAAAAGAAAACATGATAAAATATGACTGTAAGGCAAAAACCGAACAGTCATATTTCTATTTTGGAGGATTTGACCGTGGCAAAAACGATCAAAAACAACCTAACCGAACTTGTATTTATTATCGACAGAAGCGGCTCTATGTCGGGCTTTGAGGACGACACCGTCGGAGGCTTCAATTCCACGATCGAAAATCAAAAAGCGCAGAATGGAAAGGTCTACGTCTCCACCGTTCTTTTTGCCAACGAAAGCGAGGTCATTCACGATCGCGTAGATATAAGCGAGATCAAGCCGATGACCCGAAAGGACTATCATGTAGGCGGCTGCACCGCACTCCTTGATGCCATTGGCGGCGCTATCCATCACATCGGCAATATCCACAAGTACGCTCGCCCGGAGGACGTGCCCGAGCATACGATTTTTGTCATTACCACCGACGGCATGGAAAACGCCAGCCACCGCTATTCAAGCACTGACATTAAATCCAAGATCAAGAACCAAACCGAGCATTACGGTTGGGAGTTTATCTTCCTTGCCGCCAACATTGATGTCACCGAAACGGTCGAAAGCCTTGGCATCCGCCGTGATCGCGCCGCCAACTACCAACAAACAACAGAGGGGGTTAGCAGAAGTTACCGTGCTATGAGCAAGGCGATCACAGCAGTAAGAGCTTGTTGCCCCAATGAGATCAACCTCAAAAAGCACCTTGAAGGAGATGATAATTGATGCATTCATCCAAAAACAAAATCAAAGCAGTTATGATCGGTCATGCTATAGGTGACGCATTAGGTGTCCCCGTGGAATTTTGCACACGAGAGGAGCTTGATAAGTCCCCGGTAACCGATATGCTCGGATTCGGTAGCCATCCTGTTCCGGCGGGAGCATGGTCAGACGATACCGGTATGTCGTTAGCAACTCTTGATAGCCTCGTTAAGAAGGGGGTTGACTTTAACAAGATTATGGAAAATTTTGTTCGCTGGTGCTGGGAAAATGAATACACTTCCACAGGCGAAACCTTTGACATCGGTCGAACCTGCCTTGCCGCTATCCGCCGTTATGTTTCGTCGGACAAAAAATCCCCGCTTGAATGCGGCGGAACAGACGAATATTCAAATGGAAACGGATCGTTGATGAGAATACACCCGTTTGTCCTTTATGCCCATATCAAAAATATGGAAACCGATGCTTGCATAGAGCTTGTCCACGCGGCATCGGCTTTGACACATAGGCACGAGAGATCGAAGGTTGCTTGCGGAATATATACGTTTGTCTTGCTGAACTTGCTTGAAACACCAACCAAAGCTTCCCTTCTTCACGGATTGGAGCAAGCCTCAAAATACTACCGAAATCATAGTGAATTTGGGCATTACAAAAGACTTTTCGGAAAACACTTTGACCAAACCCCTCGAGCCATGATCAAAAGCTCCGGCTACGTTGTAGATACCCTTGAAGCAGCGATTTGGAGCGTTCTAAATACCGCTGATTACGAATCAGCCGTGCTAAAAGCGGTCAACCTCGGGGAGGATACCGACACGGTTGCCGCCATAGCAGGCGGTCTCGCCGGTGCACTTTACGGCTATGAATCCATCCCCCCAAAGTGGCTCAATACATTAAAACGCAGAGACTATATTGAAAACCTCTGTGAAAAGGTGTGTGAATGATCGCAAAATCTCGGTCATCGAATTTCTCGTCAGCCACCAAGCCTTGGAAATTGTCAACGAATCAAATTGGAAGAATATGGCTACAGCTCTCGAGCATAAGCCAACAATGCCACTGACTACGCTTCAAAAGAGATGCGAAGAAGCGCACAAACGGTGCGTAAATGTAGATAAAACGCAAAAAAGTGCTACTTTATTTTTATCTGTTGGCATTAAAAACTTCAAAATTCTCGCAGAAAAATGAAAGTTTTCCATCTTCGTAATCGTTCACAAAGAACTGCGAATCATTTAGATATCCGCGTGAACTGTAATCCAATATTTCAAATCCGCAAATTTGGAATGGATATGATACGTCGGACATTTTTAGTTTGGAAACATTTTCAAAGACGATAAGATAAGCGTTTTGATCCTCGGAAATACACGTTATTTTTATATTCAGATTCCGGTTATGGTTCTCGATTTGAAAACCACCAACAATAATTGATTTGCCGTCTATCTTGGAAAAAAGGTTATTGCTCATATCACACCGCCTTTCTGCTGTTATTATATCATAAAACCGCTTGTATGTCAAATGATGCATCGCTTCGCAGCGATATGATGTTTTTCGCTTCGCTCAAAATGATGTTGCTCCACTTCGTTCCGCAATGATGCGATGTTTGCCATAAAATGTGGCGAAGCCACGCATCATTAAGCGTAGCCGTCATCATTGGGCGAAGCCCAACATCATTTGCCGAAGGCAAACATCATTCAAAAACGCACCTTTTTCGGTAGACAAAAGTGCGTTTTTTGTTGGTTGAGGTTATCGGATCGGAATCCTTTAAAAATTTAGTCTCCGAAAAGCTGAAAAAACAGAAAAACTGCGAGCTCAAGTAACGAGATGCCTCCTGATAAGGGGGCATCTTTTTCATTTTTCTTGGGAAATATTTCGTTTTCGCTTGCGAAACGCAGTTGTTTATACTGCGAGGAATATTTCAGAACGGTGCAAATTGACGTTCAAATTACCGATAATTTATACGCACCGTTTGAGTTCGCAGCTTTTTTTCCGTGAAAAACAGCAACCGAAATGGTATAATTTGCTTGCAAGGTTACTTCGAGCCGGTGTTTGAGTCCATCCTTCACAGCGGTGCACAAGGATATTCCAAAGTGTATGCCAAGATAACCCTGCCCCTTGAGCCTGTGAGCTCTCTATTCGCGGGTTCGAATCCCGCCGTATGCAATTACAGCATATCGCCAGTGGCTTGGAGATTTGTCCTTCGGGACGCCAAAAGAACGGTACACGAAATCGTGTGCGAGAACGTTTCTATTCTAACATTCGTTATCATTCGGCAAAGTGAGAAGTCTTCGGTACATCTCACAGAGCAATGCAAAAGCAAGCCTTGCCTGAGGGTGGATACCGTGTCATCCCAATCAGTGCCAAAAGATTTCTTTCCGCACTGCGAAGGAGGCACTCAAATCTTCAGCCGCTGCTTTTGCATGAGTGATAACGAGGCGACTTTACTACCTTTAAGGAGGATTACATATTATGAAAAAGATGATTATCAATGAAAACCAACGGGGCTTTCTTTTCAAAAACGGAAAGTATATCAAGTTGCTGGGCGCGGGCAAATATCGCCTGTTTGGCGGCAAGGAGATTGAGATTTCCAACTTGGAACTGCCCATCGTGTGCAACAAGTGTGCTCTTGAAACCCTGCTTGCAGACAAAGCGATTTCCAACCGTGTGACAGTCGTTGAGGTAGGCGATGAGGAGCTTGCACTCCACTATGTGAACGGTAAGTTTTCCTCTGTGCTTCGTCACGGAAAATATGCCTTTTGGTCTATCATAGATCAGCACGAATTTAAGATCGTGGACATTTCAACCCCCACGGTTGACGAATCCATCCCCAAGTACATCTTCTCAAAGATTCCTCAGCTCTACTACATCAAAATCGATGTTGCGGAATATCAAAAGGCAAGACTTTACTTCAATCAGAAGCTTGAACGCATTTTGGATGCAGGTACCTACTACTTCTGGAAAACGCCCATCAAGGTTGACGTAAGCTTTGTGGATACCCGCTTGACACAAATGGATATCACGGGTCAGGAGATTCTTACTGCGGATAAGGTTTCTCTTCGCATCAACTTCGTCTGCAACTACCGCGTGACCGACTATGTCAAGATTCTGACCGAAATCGATGATTTCGCAGAACAAATGCATGTGGCGGCACAGCTTGCTCTGCGTGAATACGTAGGCAAATACAAGCTGGATGAGATCCTTGAAAACAAGGCAGAGATGTCCCGGTTTGTATTTGCTAAGCTGAAAGCCAAGGAGAAAGAGCTTTTCGTAGAAATTACGGATGCCGGTGTCAAGGATATCATCCTTCCCGGTGAGATCCGCGAGATCATGAACACCGTCCTTGTCGCTGAAAAGCGTGCACAGGCAAACGTTATCACTCGTCGCGAGGAGGTTGCATCCACTCGTTCCTTGCTGAACACAGCAAAACTGATGGATGAAAACCAGACCCTTTACAAGCTCAAGGAGCTGGAGTATGTTGAGCGCATTTGCGAGAATGTCGGCAACATCTCTTTGAATGGCAACGGCAACATTCTTACGCAGCTTACAGCCATTCTGAACGGAAACAACGTCTGAATCCGATGACGGTCGGGCGCGTTGTTAACACATATCAAAAACAAACGCCCGACCGTACGATATGAAAGGAGAAAGACATGATAGAGATTATAGGAAATTTTAACACCGCAAAATGTTTCACCACCACCCTTGAGGATGGTGCAAGTGAGCAGATCAAGGCGGTGTGTGATACCGAGGCATTTGCGTCCTCGAAGATCCGAATTATGCCCGATGTTCACGCGGGCAAGGGTTGTACCATCGGTACGACTATGACCATAACCGACAAGATCGTTCCCTCGATGGTCGGCGTAGATATCGGTTGCGGAATGTACACCGTATACCTTGGTGACATCAATATCGATTTTGAGAAGGTTGACGAAGCGGCACACTTCATCCCCTGCGGCAGAAACGTTTGGGAGGGCAGACAGGAGAGATTTGACCTCACACAGCTCCGTTGTTACAGATATCTCAAGGATTCCAAGAGACTTGAGCGTTCTCTCGGAACGCTTGGTGGAGGCAACCATTTTATAGAGGTTGACGTAGACGAGAACGGCGGCAAGTACCTTGTTATCCACTCAGGCTCTCGTAATCTCGGAACACAGGTTGCTGAGTTCTACCAGCAGATCGCCGTTGACCTCAACGTGGGCAAGGAGGAGTATTTCCGTCAGCGCGAGGAGATCATCCGCACCTATAAAGAGCAAGGCAGACGTACCGAGATTCAGGCAACGATCAAAGCGCTTGAGAAGGAGTTCAATGCCAAGGAGCCTACGCTCCCCCGTGACCTTTGTTTCCTTTACGGTTCCTTTATGGAGGATTACCTCCACGACGTGGATATCTGCCAGAAGTTTGCAGAGAGAAACCGCGCAAAGATGGCAGAGATCATTCTTGAGCGTTGCGGATGGACGGCAATTGAGACCTTCCAGACCATTCACAACTACATAGACGTGAACGAGATGATCCTCCGTAAGGGTGCAGTCTCGGCAAAGGCGGGCGAGAAGCTTCTCATTCCCATCAATATGCGCGACGGCTCGCTTATCTGTATAGGCAAGGGCAACGAGGATTGGAACCGCTCCGCACCTCACGGTGCAGGACGTTTGATGTCCCGTTCCGCTGCCTTCGAGCGTCTCACCATGGCAGAGTACGAGGCAGAGATGGCGGGTATCTACTCCACCTGCGTCGTTCCCGACACGCTTGACGAGTCACCTATGGCTTATAAGAGCATGGACGAGATCGTTGAGAACATTGAGCCTACCGCAGAGATCATTTGCAGAATCAAGCCCATTTACAACTTCAAGGCAGCGGAATAACACATATAAAAACACGCAAGGGTGGTTCGTGAGAGCCATCCTTTTCTTCTGCAAATCGTTCATCTGATTTTTTTGCCGCAAACGGCACTTTTATGATAGGGGCGCGTGTATTTCTCTTCAAAACACAGTTTTATGGACGAACTTTTGATGTTACTCTACATTTACTGACGAACTTTTACCATTGACTTACACTTTTACGTGTTCACCGACGAGATAGGCAATCGCTTCAAGCGCGCTACATTGAGGACGCTTTCCTAAAGATTCTTGAACGCAACGGATTGCGCAAGATCCGCTTTGACGATCTGCGCCACACCTGCGCGAGTCTGATGCACAAAATGGGGCCCTCGCCCAAGGAAACGCAAGACTATTTAGGACATTCCGCCGTGAGTGTAACGCTAAATATTTAAACGCATTTGGACCGGAGCGGCAAGGAAAATGCCGCCAAAGCCATGGAAAGTGCCGTAAAATTACCCCAAAATACGGCGATTTTAAGCACGCGGGAAAGCTGAAAAATCCTTATGCCACAAGGCTTTTTCGGGAGTCAGGAGAGAATTCGAAAACTCTCTTCAAGGCAAATTTTTTGGCCCCCCAAAACGAGATTTCAGCGTGCAAAATATAGTAAAAAGCACCTGATTTTTAGCGAACATCACCAAAACCAAGTGCTTCTATTGTTCAAAATTTGCCTAAAAGTGACTAAAAGGTGCGTAAACAGAGGTAAAAACGAAGAAAAAGGTGCATTTGGAAAATATTATTTCCTTATTTTGAATTTAGCAAATCAGAAAATATGCCAAACCAATATGATGCATTGCGAGTAATACCACAAACTTTACTACGAGGAGCATTACTTAGGTACATATCATATATCGTTTCAAAATTCTTGCTATCCAGTCTCCTGCGTGTAGTAATTTTTGAACAATTTGTATGATTTCTTCCCGTTTCCACATAAATATTCTTTTCTTCAGTATATGTATAAAACCATACACCATGTTGCTGTGTGATCACATCACGCGGATTCTTAGAAAAAGATTCAAGTATTTCTTTCCAAGTTAAATTATGCATTATGTTATCCCCCTTTTTAAATGTATCGGAATTGTCTGTTTGATCAAAAAAATTATATTCATGAACAAGTGGTTTCCCGAAATGCTGTTCATTTCTTCTTGTATCAAACCCATGAACTGTAAAACCGTATATAGCCAACCGCTTTTTCCAGCTTTCATATGATTCTTTTTTCTTTTGGTTTTTTATTTTCTCCCATGTTTTATCCCGCAAGTAATATTCATATCCATATTCGGATATCATATGTTTCTTTCTGAATTTTTTGAGCGACTTTTCAGCTTTTCTTCGTTCATTTGCCTTGTCGCCCTCCCTTATCCATTTGTAAATATAGTAATTGCTCCAATAATTCATTTTACACCTTATATTGTATTTCATATGTTGAAGAAAAACCGCTAGCAGTTTCGTGTAACACAACATCGCCAGGGGTCATACATTGTTTCATTGCATTACAAACAGCAGGCATACGACTTTTTAACCCCAACGCTTTATGAATATCATTAGCTTTTAGGTTAATTTGAGAAAGACCTTTTTCAGCGGCTCTCTCCTTTAATTCTAGAATATATTGCTTTATTTCTGCTGTTCCTAATTGCTTTCTGCCGTTTTTTTCCTCTACAGCGAAAAGCTGTTCTACTTTTTCCTCTAACGACTTTACTCGAATTAACAAATCAAGAATGATTTTTTCGTACTCCATATATATGCCCTCCTTCTAACAACTCAATTATATCATAGCAACTATAAGTTGTCAATAGTTATTCTGTAGTTTTTTTATAGTTGGTTTTATATAAAATAAAGCTTTAATCATTCAAATCTCTCTGTCCGCACCCTTTCTTCGTTTCTTGCAGCAGCATAAAACGAACAAAAGTACACCAGCAATTTTGGCTTTTTCGGGTATAAAAATAGAGCCGGAGCAGCATTTTCGACCACGCGACTCTGATTTTTATGTGATTTTCCTTGATTTAGCGTCATTTCGCCTCAAAAACGCTCCCAAAAGACGAAAAAACGAACTTTTATCTGGTAGACAAAAGTTCGTTTTTATTTGGCGGAGGGTGTGGGATTCGAACCCACGTGCCCAGAGGGCAAACGGTTTTCAAGACCGCCTCGTTATGACCACTTCGATAACCCTCCAAAGTCAATCAAACACGCTTTCTTAACATCAAGCGCCTACTTATTTTATCATAATTAAAGAAGATTGTCAAGCCAAAAGCATAAAATAAAAGCAAAATCAAAAAAAGGTTCATTCCACACAAACTATGTACATACTTCGTCTCAAAAAGCAAATCCTTTCAAATATCTTCTCCGCCCCACAAAAAATGAAAGACAAACCTCAAAAAAACAGAGCAAGACACTCTGCGCATCTCGCTCTGTTTATTTCATCGGCTCCTATCCATTAAAAATTAAAGCCACTGCCGATCTCAACATTGTCGAATTGAGGATTTACAACATACTTGCCCTTCTTGTCAATCACGCCAATGGAACCACCGACCTCCACAAGAGCATAACCGTCATCAAAGAAGGGGGAAGCCTCATCAAATTGCGGGTTTACTGTATACTCACCCTTCTTGTTGATATAGCCCCATCTATCCCCCGACTCGACAGCAGCCGAACCGTTCAAGAAGGGGAACGCACCATCAAACTGAGGATTCACCACATACTTTCCCTTTTTATCGATAAAACCGAATTGATAATTAAAGGAGACCATAGCTATATTTTCATCCAAAAAAGGATAGGCAGAATTAAATTGAGGATTGATCACATACTCGCCCTTTTTGTTAATATAACCGCACTTGTCACCAACCTCAACACACGAAAGACCGTTGGAGAAATCGGAAGCATAATCAAATTGCGGGTTGATTACATAAGTGCCCTTCTCGTTGATGAATCCGTACTCGCCGTCCATTCTGACCAAAGCAAGACCGTTTTCATTAAAGTCTTCCGCTCTGTCAAATTGAGGATTGATCACATATTCACCCTTTTTGTTAATGTAACCGAACTGACCGTTTACCTCAATGATCGCCAAGCCATTGTCAGCAAAATCAAAGGCATAGTCGAACTGCGGATTGATCACATATTCGCCTTTTTTGTTGATATATCCGTACATTCCCCCCACTCTGACACGGGCAAGGCCGTTGGAGGTAAAGTCACCGGCATAATCAAACTGGGGATTGATCACATATTCACCCTTTTTGTTAATATATCCGTACCGATCTCCCATTTCGACACAGGCAAGACCGTTAGAAGCAAAGTTGCCCGCACTGTCAAACTGTGCTTCGATCACATAATTACCCTTCTTGTTGATGTAGCCGTATTCCCAAGTATAGTCGTAGCTGCTATTTCTTGAGCGCACACCGACACACGCCAGACCGTTGGAAGCAAACGGAGAGGCATCATCAAACTGCGGATTGATAACATACTCACCCTTGTTATTGATATAACCCCATTTGTCAGAAAGCTCTACTGCAAGAAGGCCCTCACTGAAAAGCGACCCAACAGGAGATTCCGAGGAACCGCCTCCGCACGCACAGAACACTGTCATGCACGAAAGCAGACACAAAACAAGAGCGATCCATTTCATTGCTGTCTTTTTCATTTTCTTTTCCTTCTTTGAATTTCCAATATTATGACAAAAATCGACTGTCATGGAAGTATTATACCACTCTCAAACCACTTTGTCAAGGGGCATCGACGGAATGCAGATTCGAAAAACATTCCAAATGAGCGGTGTCAACCAAGAGCACATCAAAGCATAAAAATAAGAGAACCTCTCTTTCGTCCGATTTTCAATCTCTCTCGCAGAGGCTCCCTTCCCTTCTTCGGTGCAAAAAAGAATATAAAATCCCATTTTTCTATGGACAAGCCGCTCAAAATATGCTATAATAATTATGATTATCTTACTACATGAAAGAAGGCTTACCATGAGCAACGAAAAACTGTCTACCCAACCTTACAAAGGCACTCGGGATTTTTACCCCAATGAAATGAAGCTCCGCAACTGGTTCTTCGGCAAGATCCGTGAGACACTGGAGCTTTGCGCCTTTGATGAATACAACGGTCCCATGCTGGAATCGCTGGAGCTTTACGCCGCCAAGAGCGGTGACGAGCTGGCTCGCGAACAGACCTACAACTTTACCGACCGCGGCGGGCGTGACTTGGCCATCCGTCCGGAAATGACCCCCTCGGTGGCTCGTATGGTTGCCGCCAAGATGGGCGAACTTAACTATCCCTTAAAGTGGTTCTCCATTCCCAATATGTACCGCTACGAGGCAACGCAAAGGGGACGTTTGCGCGAATTCTGGCAGCTCAACGTCGATATTTTCGGTTGCAACACCTATGAAGCTGACCTCGAGGTCATTACAAGCGCCATTCGCATTATGTGCGCCTACGGCGCGGACGAGACCATGTTCACCGTGCGCATCAACAACCGCCGCTTTTTCAACGACGTTGTTGCCGCTATTACGGGCAAGGATGCCGAGGGTAGCCGTCAGGTATCCAAGGTTATCGACCGCAAAAACAAGGTCACACGCGAAAGCTACGAAAAGGATCTCACTGCTCTTGGCTTGACCGCAGAGCAGATCGCGCAAATCGACGCTCTCTACACGATGA
>JAZSPB010000143.1:0-3007 GCA_045537235.1 Eubacteriales bacterium | reverse complement strand
ACCGAACAAATTATCAAACACGGGTAGACCGATCTCCTGGTCGGGTGTTGCACCGCCGTTTGACACGCTAAGCAGAATCGGCATTAGGATAAACAATCCGCGGTAAGCGTTGTATCCGCCCAAGACAAAGGCGATGACCTTTGCAAGTTTTAGTTTGAAGAACAGATACTTGGCGCACAGCACGGCACACAGCGGCAAAAACACGTGATACAGCATAACACCTGTCAGCGTATTGCCGAAGGCCACAAGAGGTGAGCCTGCCAAGGCACCTCCCACAACCGTACCTCGCTCAATATTCTGATTGGCGAAGGTTTGGAAGTAGGGACACACCACCGCGCCGATCATTAAGATCACCGCTACGATTTTACCGATGGTATTGAAAATATCCTCTAACCCAAACTCTTCAATAAAGTGTGTTGCACCGATGGCGGGCACCAGTACGCTTATTCTGTCATATGTATTTAGGTCATCGTAGAACCCCACGTTATCTCGGATACAGAACAGATAGGACAGAACCAACAGCACCGCCGTTATGATCCACCACAAGTTTAGTCCGCCGATGAAACCGCATACCACAAAGACGGCAAATTCCACCGCACCGAGAATACGACTGTGGCAGGCGGCAAAGCCAACCACCGCACCGGGGAGCAGCATCATACTGTACATTCCCCCGACAGCGCTCCACAACTCATTCTCCATTAGCGATTTAAACACGTACTCCGGCAGCAAGTGTACACCACCCGCCGCAAGCAAGAGTATTACCATCAGCGCTGTGCCGACGATGAGGAAAAATCCTTTTTTTATGTAGGTCATACCGTATCAATCACCATCTTTCATTTTATCCGATTCATCGACCTTTTTCAATAAATCTGCAATATCTATATCGCTATTTATAGTTCTGCCGCAATCAAGGCAGACGGTTTTTTCGGGGCGTCGGTCGAAGGGATTGCCGTTCTCACCGCCAACCGTCCCAGTGCGGTGTGAGCCGCAATAAGGACATTTCAGCTTCATTTCCAACGCCTCCTTTTCAACAAATAGGTTAATTCTTTGGTTACTTAAACGCTCTGCGGTTTATCGCTTTGATTTTCTTAATCATATCCTTGGACATAACCATATCACTATCGGAGAACGCACCGTTATCCAAGATAACGCCACGCGGCGGGTCGGTTTCAAAGAAAACGTTATGCACACCGCACATAAAGCCCCACTTGGCGACCGTGATGTTGTTGGGTAGATAGATGGTTCTGATACTGTTGCATACCGAAAATGCCGATTCGGCGATGCGGTACACACTTTGAGGAATTTCCAAAACGGGGCCTAAGTTTTTACACCACGCAAAAGCGTTCTTGCCGATCTCCTCCAGATCCTCGTTGAAGTAGACCCCTTGCAGGTTCTCGCACTTGTAGAACATATACTCGGGGATCTTCTTCACTCCCTTAGGAACGATCAGGATGGGGCATTCGGCAAAAAATGCGTCCTTTTCTTCGGTGGACATATCCGAAAGCTCATCCCAGGTTATTTCGCTGGACTGTTTTTCGCTTAAATAATGGGTGTAATCAGCGGGATCCGCTTCCTCGCCGTTGGGCAAAACGACGCGCTCGATACGCGCCACTCCGCCATTGATGAAATAACCGCTGATGGTTAAGCCATCCGGAAATACGCGGGTACCCCTTCCGTTAAGATAATTGTTTTTAAACTCGCCCACGTCATAGAATTCAAGAGTAACAATCTCTTCAAAACTATCCACCTTGAAAGAGCCCTTTTGTCCTATGGGATGCTCAGGCGTGGTGTTCAGTAAATAGCCCGTTCCGTCGCTGTTTCTAATAAAGGGCCCGTATGCCCACGTGGTGCTTTCATCGGTATACAACCAAGTGCGCAGTCCAAATTTTAAATTACCGTGCTCATATATGCCCTCTCCATGATACAGGGGATCTCCGGAAGAGGTCCACAGGATGCAAAAGCCGTGGGCATACTCATCCTCGTCCAGGTAGCCGAAATACTGCGTATCCTCGGAGTACGCACCCCTATACCCCTCGCTCGGATAACCAAAATCGGGAGAGGGCACTCCATCGCCATTTTCAAAATAGGTGTTTGTCATGGGGTAGAACTCCTCGTAGTCGTCCACAAGAAGGGAACGCTCAAAGCACAGTCCGCTCGCGTAACCGTTTTCATGATTACCAAATATAATGCCGTCGTATGGAATATAATTAATACCAAAGCCTTGGCGATAGCCATGCTCAAAAAAGCCGAAGTACGTATTGCCGTCGGCATAACACATTTTGCCCCAACCGTGGCAAAGGCCATCGTTGTCCACGTAACCGCGATAGGTGTTTCCGTCTTTGGTTGTAAAGGTTTGGATCCCATTTTCGTCGACTTGATCGCTATCGTCGCCGCAGACGACGAAGTTCTTCGGGTCAATAAGACACCCCCGCGTGTTCAAGCTTAATACCGTATCAGCGGAAAGCAACCGCGTCAATTCATCACCGCACAGCTCCTCCAACTCGTAGTAGTCGCAGTTTTCGTCAAGCTTTACGTATTCGGTATCGTATTCATACAAGCGAGCCAAAAATAATGCAGCTAAATTCTTTGATTGATTGTTCTTCGGTAAGCCTTGTGTGATATATAACGACAGATAATTGTCGAATAAGCAGGAACATTTATAACCGTCAATCTCGGAATAGGTTTTATAGAGAAAGTATGCAAAATGAAGTGTGGCAATATAGATTCTCTCATCCCATGTTTCTACACATTCTACAAAGGCACACCTCAGAGCGGATTGGCAAACCTCAAAAAGAGAAATCGAATCTCTTTCGAACATCCCATCTTTCGAAAACGTTTCCCAAAGGGTGTTAGCCTCCACCTGCAAGATTTCGGCAAGAAACTCACTCGCGCTGGCAGGCTCGTGCACCTCGAAGCAGAAAAGCACCTGATTGAAGAAGGGAACGATGTGCTCGACGGCATCCTCTATGCTGATCATATCGTGGCTGTTTGGTGCATCGAAATTCCA
>JAZSPB010000176.1:0-2259 GCA_045537235.1 Eubacteriales bacterium | reverse complement strand
CCTTATGGAAGTTTGAGCGAACATAGCGTACCCCAATGAGGTGCAGTATGTTCGCTCAAACATTATCAAGGGCGCGGATCAAAAGTTTTTGCGGAGCTTTTTTCAAAAAGCGACCTCCCCGCCCGCAGGCGCCTCGCTCCTCTCACTCCTCCCAATCGACCGCTCCGCGTTCGTAGGCGTGATATAGAGTTTCGTATAGGTCTTTTACGAAGATGGCATCTTTTTGGGGGGATTCTTGAAGGAGTTCTTGGGGGAAGGATCGGATCGTCGTTTTTTCGTGAAGGAGTCCGATCAGTTTGGTGTGCTCGATGGCGGTTTCGGCAGTACAGATCGGGGTGGTGTTTTCGCGGATGGCGCGGATGCATTCCCACATTTTATATACGGCGGGTTGTGCGAAGGGGTCGCCGTAGATTTTTTGACTTCCGTCGCGGAAAGTCGCGGTGATGACGGGCGGCTCTCCTTTTTGGGAATAGCGCACCTCGGCATTTTCGAAGGTATAGACGAATTCGGGATCGTGCTGTTTTTCGGCAGCATGAGTGGCGGCAAAATACAGCTCGGTCTCCGCGGCTCGTGCGCGGATGATGCAGGTATCAAAGCTTTCGATGGAATTGGCGCGCAGACAGCGAGCCTCGAGGGAAGTGGGGGTTGCGGCGCGGTCCATGCGATCGCCCAAGACAAAGAGCATATTATGCAGATAGTGGGCGCAGGCATTGGAAGCGATGGAATCGTAGAGAGGTTTCCCGTTTCGGTACAGCTTACCGCCCCAACCGCCGCCACGAGCATAGTAGGCATAGTTGCGCGGCCAACTGATAAAAGTACGGAACGAAAGAGGCTTGCCGAGCACACCGCTCATGACATCGCGTTTCAGAGCGAGAATGGCATCGGAGAATGACCACTGATAGCCGATGGCGAGAAAGCGACCGTACTGCCGTTCTGCGGCGATCATTTGCTCGACCTCCGCCACCGTAGGTGCTGCGGGCTTTTCGCAAAGCACATAGGCGCCGTGACGGAGCGCACAGAGACTTTGCTCAAGGTGCAAAAAAGGAGGGGTAGCGACAATTACAAAATCGGCCTCATGCTCGCGGTAAAACGAATCCATATCGTCATACACGGGAATTTCTCTTGCGCGGATCTCATCCGCATATTTTCCTGCCGAAAAATACGGATCCACCGCGCCTTCCCAAATGACATCGGGATCGGTACTGTCCAGCAGTGCGCGGACATAAATGGAAGCATAGCCACCCGTTCCAACCAACAAGACTCTCATTTTTTATCCTCCTATTGTGACCGTTTGACGGGAATCTGCGGCATCGCGAGCGCAAATAGCCGCTTTTGTGATATCAAATATTTCATCGGGCGAGAGTCCTTCGCCACCAAGGAAAAGCTCCGTAAGATCGGGGGCAGGATCGGGAACGACCGTTCTTTCGCCGTCTCGATCGATGATATGGATCTCGCCGTCTCGCACCTCAATGACACCCTCGGTGCCCACGCAACGAACGCGGTCATCGCCATGGGTAGAGGCAGTGGAGGGGCGGTAATAATCGATACTTGCCGAGGCAAGGATGTCGTCCTCCATACGGAATTGGCAAAGTGCTGTCATTTCGGGGGTTCCCCATGACAAAGCGTCCACCGAGAGAAACCGTTTTCCTGTGAAATAGGCGATCCAGTCGAAGGCGTGAATGCCCACCCACGGAATGGTGCCGCCGTATAGCTCGCGGTCAAAATACCAATCGGGGCGGGTACCGTATTTATAGCTTTTCTGCGCATGGATCAGTCGAACACGACCGATCGCCCCTTCGCGCACCATCCGACCTGCGTGGTAAAAGGCGGGTGAATATCGCAAGAAATGCATGGCACCAAAGCGGATCCCCGACCGAGTGACCGCCTCCTTGACGCGGGCAAGTTCATCAAGTGACGATGCCACGGGCTTTTCCGAAAACACGTTGATCCCTCGCTCTGCGCATTCTATAAGGATCGCGCCCGTAAGTCCGAACACGGGTGAGAGCACGACCAGGTCGGGGTGCTCGGTGTCCAGCATCTCGCGGTAATCGGCAAAAAACGGGATATCCGGCGAGAAAGAGGCGGTCATGTTTTCATGGGCGCTTCCCGGAGCAACGCCGATCATTTGAATGTCGGAATGCTCCTTGAGGGTGCGCTGGGCTTGTTTGCTGTGACCGCACATACCGATAAAACATACTTTCATAAAAATCTCCTTTGGGGGGACGGGAGAGGTCGCTTTTTTGAAAAAAAGCTCCGCAA
>JAZSPB010000009.1:0-4651 GCA_045537235.1 Eubacteriales bacterium | reverse complement strand
CCAAAAAACCAAAAAATTTCAAAGGAGAAAAAAATGAAACCCCTTATCATCACTCTACTGGCAGCCCTGCTGCCCCTAACCCTTGTCGCCTGTGGCGGCACCCCCCAAAGCGAGACGGAAGGTGCCACTTCCGAATCCCCCCTTTCCTACGAAAGCGCCGAGGACGTGCTTTCCCAAGTATGGAACGCAGTTCCCCAAGAAGACCGGTTCTATGTAGGCGGAGGAAACACCCACAACCCCGACACCATGACCGAAGGCGCCCCCGGGAAGTTCGTCGCACTTTCCGACAGAGACTACGACGATCTCCTCGGTTACCCCGCGGCGGATGTGTCCAAGATCGATGATGCCGCATCCTTGTTCCATGGCATGAATGTCAATAATTTCACCTGCGCAGTCTTCCATTTTGCCGACAGCGCGGACGTGACAGCCATGGTGGAGCCGATCCGCAAGAATATTCTCGCCCGACAGTGGGTCTGCGGCTCCCCCGAAAAAACCGTGATCATTAAACTCCCCGGAAATTACTTGATGACCATGTGGGGACTTGGCGAAGGTGCCGTCGATACCTTTGCGGCGAAGACCCTTTCGGTCATCGACGGAGCGACGGTCGTGGCAGAACAAAACATCGGATAAGCCGCAGGAGGAGGGAACTGCGGGATCACCAAGCTTTTCGACAAAACCGCTTGCGTCGATGCCCGCACCCCTTCTCCCCAAACCCAAAAAATACCCTTTGGAGGCACCCATGTTATTTTCAAGCATCACCTTTTTATTCTATTTTCTCCCCGCCTTTCTTCTCGCCTATTTTTTAGTCCCCAAACGGCTCAAAAATGCCGTCCTTTTGATCTTCAGCTTGCTGTTCTACGCATGGGGCGGCGTGGCTTACGCGGTCTTGATGCTCGTCGCCATTGCCATAGGCTATGTCTTCGGTCTTTTGATCGAAAAATACAGAAAAAAACCGCTTGCCAAGCTGTTTTTGCTTATGGCCGTGGCCACGGTCATCTCCTTTATGCTCTATTTCAAGTATACCGACTTTTTCATTGAAAATTTCAACCGCATTACGGGGCTTTCCGTCCCCCTCCTTCGGCTGGCGCTCCCCATCGGTATCAGCTTTTATACCTTCCAGATCATCAGCTATGTGGCGGACGTTTACCGCGGCGAACGGGCACAGAAAAATCCCGTCAATCTCGCCGCATACGTTTCCATGTTCCCCCAGCTTATCGCAGGTCCCATCGTTCGCTATTCTGACGTGGCGCGTGAACTGGAACACCGAACTCACAGCGTGGATGCCGCAGGGGAGGGCATCCGCCGATTTGTCGTGGGACTTTCCAAAAAAGTGCTGATCGCCAATTCCATGTTCGACCTTTCGGAGATCCTCTATGCCGCCGAGCAAAAGTCGGTGCTGCTCTACTGGATGTACGGCATTTCGGTGGCACTGTATGTCTACTTTGACTTTTCGGGCTACAGCGATATGGCCATTGGTCTGGGCAGGATCTTCGGCTTTCGGTTTCTCGAGAATTTCAACTACCCCTACATTTCCAAAAGTGTGACCGAATTTTGGCGGCGCTGGCATATCTCGCTGGGGTCATGGTTTCGGGACTATGTGTATATTCCGCTGGGCGGAAACCGCGTGTCAAGAGGGCGGTGGTTTATCAATATCTTCGCCGTCTGGCTTTTGACGGGCTTTTGGCACGGCGCCGCTTGGAATTTTATTCTGTGGGGGCTTTTTTTCGGTGTCTTGCTGGTCGCGGAGAAATTTTGGTTGCTTCGCTTCTTGGAAAAGAGCCGCGTGATCGGACGTGTGTATATCCTGCTCGCCGCCATGGTCAGCTTTATCGTGTTCCATGTCAATGACCTCGGAGAGGCTTTTTCCTATATCGGCGGTCTGTTCGGTGCGGGTGACGTGCCGCTTGTCAATGAAATGTCGCTCTACTATCTGCGTAGCTATGCCGTCCTTTTGATCGCCGCCGTCGTGGGCGCAACACCGCTGGTCAAAAATGTGGCGACGAGACTGTCGATCTCCCCGAAGACCGAACGGCTCATGGGCTTGGCGGAGCCGTGTGCCGTGGCGGTGTTGGCGGTGGTCGTGACGGCGTTTTTGGTGGATTCTTCCTCCAACCCGTTCCTGTATTTCCGATTCTGAGGAGGATTTATGAAAAGTAAGACAAAAAATACCGTCCTGTGCATCGTCATGGGCATCTTTGTGTTCGGATTTGCATTGCTTTGCCTTTTTTTGCCAAAGCCCGACTACCTTGACAGCGAACGTCGCGCTCCCGCCCCCTTTCCCGCACTGACCTTGGATTCGGTCACGAAGGACGGCAATGAGTACGGCGACAGCTTCATGAAGCACTTCGACGATAACTATGCCCCCGACAATTTCCCGTTCCGCGATACCTTCCGTTCACTCAAGGGCGCGGTCGTCAACTATGTTTTCCGCCAACGAGATAAGGACGGTATCTTCATGGCAGACGGCTACGTTGCCGAGATGCAAGAGACGATCGATGAAGCCTCGCTGGCACATGCCGCAGAACGGCTCCGCTATATTTATGAACGGTATCTCAAGGATAAGGGAATTCGCCCGTACCTCTCGGTCATCCCCGACAAAGCATATTTTCTCGCCGCACCGAACGGCTACCCTTCCATGGATTATGATGCCTTTATCAACAAACTGCTGGAAAGTACCCCCTTTGCCCAATATATAGATATCACCGATTCGCTTTCCATCGAGGACTACTATAAGACCGATACCCATTGGCGACAAGAGCGTCTGCCCCATGTGGCCGCCCTTCTGGTGAACGGAATGGGAGGGAATTATACCGGCACCTACGAAAGCCATACTTTAGACCATCCCTTTTACGGCGTGTACAGCGGTCGAGTCGGTCGCCCCGTCCCCCCCGAGTCCTTGAGCTACCTGACCCATGCCACCATGGATTCCATCACGGTCTTCGACCATGAAAATAATAAACAGATCGCCTTGTACGATATGGCCAAAGCGACGGGAAAGGATCCGTACGATATTTTTTTGTCGGGCGAGCTGTCTATGGTCACAATCGAAAATCCCGAAGCCAAGACAGATCGCGAGCTGATCGTTTTTCGCGACTCCTTCGGACGCAGTCTCATCCCACTTTTGACAGAGGACTACAAAAAGATCACCGCCATAGATATTCGATATCTTTCCGGCACCCTTCTCGGAAATTTTATTGAATTTGATTCCCAAGATGTTCTTTTCCTTTACAGCACATTGGTTTTGAATAACAGTGGAGAAATGAAGTAATTTTCACCGACAAGAATCGAGCAAAGCAAGACGCGAGGCTCCCAAGCAATGTGAGTCTCCATCCCCCCTTTTTTCGAATCATTCCCCCGCCTCCCGCATAAACTAAAGCAGAAGGGAGGTCACCGATGAAAACCGTAATGTTAGTCTTTGGAACCCGACCGGAGGCCATCAAAATGTGTCCTTTGGTGCGAGAACTGTCCTCTCGCGGCATATGGCGCGTGATCACCGCCGTCAGCGGACAGCACCGCGAGCTTCTCAACAGCGTACTGGCAACCTTCGGCGTGGTGCCGAACTACGACCTCGCCCTGATGCGAGAAGGGCAGAGCCAACAAGACCTGGTAAGCGCCATGCTTTCCTCACTGCCCCTGCCGCTCATGCGAGAGCGCCCCGACCTGGTGCTTGTCCACGGCGACACAACCACTACCTTCGCCGCAGCACTGACCTGCTTCTATTTGGGGATCCCCATCGGTCATGTAGAAGCGGGGCTCCGTACATATGATATTCGCGCCCCGTTCCCCGAGGAGTTCAACCGCCGAGTGACAGGAATTTTGGCACAGTACCACTTCGCCCCCACCAAAATCGCCGCCGCCAATTTGACGGAGGAAGGCTGTAGTGCAGAAAATGTGTTTGTCACAGGAAATACAGGCTTGGATGCCTTGCGCTTCACCGTGCGCCCCGACTACCGCTCCCCCCTGCTGACGTGGGCGAAAGAAGGACACCCTGCAGTAGTGACTCTCCACCGAAGAGAAAGCTTCGGTGCCCCCATGGAACAAATGCTGAATGCCATACGCCGCGTGGCAAAAGAGAAAAAAGACTTGCGTCTGATCTTTCCCGTCCACCCCAATCCGTCGGTGAAGAGAACCGCAGAACGCATTCTCGGTGATTGCCCCAATGTGCGGCTTTGTCCCCCCATGGACGTGCTCGATTTTCATAATATCCTTGCGCGTGCCGAGATGATCTTGACCGATAGCGGCGGCATTCAAGAGGAAGCGGCGGCCCTGCGAGTCCCCACACTGGTTCTCCGCGACCGTACCGAACGTCCCGAGGGCATCCAATCCGGTGTCCTCCGCCTGGCAGGAACCGACGGCAACGGCATCTATCGCACCTTTTCACAGCTTTGCGATTCCCCCCGTCTCCGCGAACGCATGAAAAAAGCCGTCAACCCTTTCGGTGACGGTAATGCCTCTGCCCGAATTGCCGACATCCTTGAGCGCCGCCTACAAGCAAGAAAGAGGTCGCTTTTTTGAAAAAAGCTCCGCAAAAAACTTTTCTATTGCGCCCTTTTGGGTGTTTGAGCGAACATAGCGGCACTCCATGGGGTGCAATATGTTCGCTCAAACTTTGAAGTCGGAGGCCAAGCGGTCTTAGGAAGACAAGCTTTAT
>JAZSPB010000125.1:0-78994 GCA_045537235.1 Eubacteriales bacterium | reverse complement strand
GACGCTTACGTCCGGGGCAAGCATAGCGCGTGGCAGTCCGCGCATAATCGGGCAGAAGCCCGAACCCACTATACGCAGAGGAATGACTCGCAAAAGCCTTCCTCCGGGAGGAAGGGGGACCACGAAGTGGTGGAAGGAGCCTGCGTGACTTGGAATTTAGATTGACCTCATAATAACGCGCTCTCCCTCAGTCGCCTTCGGCGCCAGCTCCTCCCGGAGGGAGCCTTTCGTAAGTTTGCTTCATAAAAACAACACCACCAAAGAAAATCCTTGGTGGTGTTAGTCATTTCTCCGCTAAGAATGCAGAGAAGAATCGGTGTTCTTTTTATTTTGCAAAATATGCTTTTGAACAAAGCCCCCTGTTCTTATATCAGTGCCTCGGCTTGCTTGATAAATCCGTCCTGTTCTTTTTTGTTTATATTATTCCAAAGCACGTTCCAACCGCAAACTCTGATCTGAAGATCCTGATATTTTTCGGGATGAGCTTGCGCATCTCGAAGGGTTTGCGCGTCAAATACGTTGATGTGTATCGCGTGCCCGCCTCTGTTTATAAAGGTCATCAAAAGCCCGTACATTGCCTCAAGTCCGTCCTCACCCGAGACTGCCCCGGGAAGCAGTCCAAGGTCAAGGGCGGCATCGCAGGTAAAGGCGGTGGCATCGATTTTGGTTGCCGAAAGGATGGCGGCAGTCGCGCCTTCCCGATTCATTCCCATGGAGGGCGAGATGTTTTTGGAAAGCTCCTCACCGAGAAGCCGACCGTTGGGAGAGGAGGCGGTTTTGTCCGCGTGTTCGTAAGACTGTCGAGCCACATGGAAGCCGAGATTCCATTTTCCGCCGCGTTCCTTTGAGTTGGCTCGCCCGCAAACGACAGAGCAAACGTAATTCGCAATATCTTTGGCAAAAGCGTCCGGAAGCGCTTTGTTGTTTCCGTACTTGTCTTTGTCCGCAAGCAGTCTGCGACGCCATTCTTCATAGCCCTCAAAATTGCAATCGAGAATATCACGAAGCTCCGCGAGAGTAAGCATCTTTTTATCAAATACATATTTTTTGATATTGGTCAACGAATCCGATATGTCCGCAAGATAGCCGAACATAATTCGGTCATCGTTGTATACCGACCCGCTTCTGAGTGCATCATCGCCCTTTTCAAGACAGGAAGGGAAGGTCGCAGAGAGAAGGGGTTGCGGACTCATGTAAGAAAGGTATCCTTCGAACGAATTGGTAACCGCAATGGTTTGCTCAATGATAAAGGAAAGCTGACGCTTATATTCTTGATAAAAATCCTCAAAGGTTTCATACTCATCGACATTCGGACCGGGGTTGCCCGAGAAGCAACCGGTAACACCGTCTTTTCCCTCGTGCATTGCATATTCAAGGGGCTTCAAGAGATTGAGATATACCATAGCGCCCGTTTCGATGGAGCAGGGAGCCGAATACTCATAGCATCCCTTGATGTCGGCAAGACGCGCTTCATCGGCGGGAACGCCTACTTTTTCCAGCGAAGCTCTGACTTTGTAGTCACTTACAAACACGATACTGTTGTTTCCTCCGCGGATCATACGCAATGCCCTCATAAGAAAATCTTTGGGGGTGGATCGGCAGACCTTAATCTGTATTTTGGGATTGTAAATTCCCATTTCATTGTAAACATCAAGGAATAAATAGGAAAGCTCATTTATCTGCGTGGTTCCGTCTGCTTTTTCTCCGCCAAGATAAACGGGTTGCCCCCAATAATTTCCTATGGCGGTGAATTGCAGGAAGAAATAGGCAAGATCACGGCGGATCTGTTCCTCGGATACGCCATTCTTAAGGTCATTTTTGTAGTAGCCGTAGAACAAACGGTCAAAATTGCAGAGGGAACGAACCTGCATACAGTCTACATGCTCGCTGATCATGAAAAAGAGATAGTCAACGAGCAACGCCTCGTAAAAGGTTTGCGGCGCACCTTGCTTTATACTTGCAAGCGCGGCGGCAAGCCTTTCCGAGCCTGCCGTTTTTCTTGCCAATTTCTCCAGCCTGCCGATAAAGCAAAGAATGGCCTCATAGGTGATTCGGATCCCTTCAAAGAACGCGTCCTGCTCCGGCGTCCATTCCTTTGAACGGTGAGCGGCTTCGCTTTCTGCTAACAATCCACAGAAGCCCAAAGAAAAGATCCTGTCCCAATAAGGCACACTGTGAGCGTAATCGGGCCAGATCGTGACGATTCCGTCCGTCTCCAGTTGACGGCGTTTTTTGCCTGTCTCCGGAATGATCAGGTCAAAGACCTCCTTCTTCCAACGGTTGACCAAAGTGGCGATAAGCGGACGGTCGACCATATTGATCGCAGGAAAAATATCTCGCGGATCGCAAGAAATTCTTGTGTTTTTCAGAACGTATGCTAACGCATTTGCCTTTCGGATCGGGTGAGGCAGATTTATATTTTTCTTATCATTTTCGATAATTCCGTCCAAAATATCTTGCGGTTCCGTTCCGCTGTCCTTTGAAAACAGTTCATCTCTACGAATAAATCTGCGAAAGGAATTGAAGGGGTGATTAACGTCGTGATATTTGCTCGTAATGTAATCGTAGTCATTTTGGGCAATATACTTCATGATGCGAAGCCTCCTTGTGAATTTCATTTATATCGTAACACACGGGGAAATATTTTTCAATAACAAAACCGAAAGGCTTGACAAAAACGATACAAATAACTTATAATATTGCCGAGGTGATAAAATGGATCAACAATGGAAGCACACATACATCAAAGAAATCAGTCAGGCGATCTTGGTGGCACCAAACCAAGGCAAGCGGACACATAAAAACCGTCCGCACCACGGCTTTGTTTTTATCTATGGCGACTGCGAAAAGGACTATAGATTTGATGACGGAAGGGTTTTGCATACACATAAAAACTCTTTGTTTTATTTGCCAAAGGGCTCCTCGTATTATGTAGATACCGATCGTTCCGGAGAATGCTTGGCAATCAATTTTGAGGCAGACATTTCCGACATTCCCTTTGGTGTCACCCTCCGCAACAGCGAGTCCACGATGCACAACTTTAAAAAAGCGGCAGACGCATGGCGCAATAAAGACGATATGCGTGTCATTATTGCGATGCGCGCCGTTTACGATGCGATCTATCAAATCGACAAGGAAATCCGCCGCCGGTACGTTTCGGGGGCGCAAACCGCCTTGCTTGCTCCTGCGGTGGAAAAGATCGAGCAGAGCTTCACGGAAAATGAATTGAGCATTTCTTCTCTTGCTGCACTTTGTGGGATTAGTGAAGCGTATTTCAGAAGATTGTTTTTGAACACGCTTGGTATCTCGCCAAAAGAATACATTTTGCAAAAGCGTATCGAATATGCCAAAGTGCTGTTGCAATCCGGAGATTTTTCGATCACCGAGATCAGTGCGCTTTGCGGTTATATTGCGCCAAGCCATTTTTCAAGGGAATTTTCCAAACGCGTCGGAGTATCGCCAAGTCAATTTTTGCAAGTCGAAAATAGCTCTTTGCCTCAAGTTTAAGGAGAAATGCCAAGGTTTATTGCACCTTTCCAAGAGAAAACAAAAAAGAGAACACCGACATAGCAAGTAAATCTTGCCGAAATCGGTGTTCTCTTCATTTTAGTCTCTTTGGTCTCTGCGCGAGACTGATCGGTGGAGGCGGTGTGTAATTGTCCGTTATCACGGAAAATGGCGTATGGATCGCCGTGTCATTTAAGCCAAAAATTCGGTTCTGGAAATAATGTGGTTCTGATAATCTGTGTGAAGCTCATTGAAATAACCGCTCCAGCCCCAGACGCGGACAATAAGATTCTGATGATCCTCGGGGTGTTTTTGCGCGTCCAGCAGCACTTCCCGATTGATGGCATTCAGCTGAAGCTGATGACCGCCCAGATCGATAAATGCCTTCACGAGGGAGGCAACCTTTCGAACACCTTCGGGGTTTCTGAAGGTGTTGTCATGAATTTCCATCGTAAGAGGTCCGCCGTTGATGATCTCGGTCATGTCGTGTTTGGTGAAGGATTGAATGCAGGAAAGGGGACCCTCAAGCTTCGTTGTTACTGAGGGCGAAAAGCTTGATGGGAAGGGCGCTTTCGCGTGTCTTCCGTCCGCAGTGGCGCCAACCTCCGCGGCGCTCCAGATATACTCCATGGCGCTTCCCGTTCCGGGGCGTAACCTGCCGCCGTAGCAATTGGTCTTTCCTTTCAGGACGCTTGCAAAAATGTCCATACAAAGATCGGCATAGCGGTCGACGGTATCGTCGTTGTTGCCCATCTTGGGGCAGGACAAAAGATCGTTGCGCAGCTCGGTATATCCCTCAAAATCAGCCTGAATTGCCGTTAAAAGTTCCTTCGCAGTGTACCGTTTCTCCTCAAACACCATCCTTCTGACTGCCGCGATAGCATCTGCCGCGTTGGCAATTCCCACGCCGTGAATGCCGAAGTTGTTGTACTTCGCGCCGCCCTCGCTGATGTCAAGTCCCCGTTCGATACAATCGTCAATAAAGACAGAAAGATAGGGGGAGGGAGACAACGGACGGCGGGTACACACCCTGTCGGCGACGCTTTCACATTCTTCTGTTATACACTCCTTGACCCGTTCGAGAAATGCGTTAAAGTCTGCGCATTCCGCAAGGTATGTGTTGACCGCCTTCTCCACCGCTTTCGGAAAATTCATCTTCGAAATATTGGGTATGTCGTTGCCGTTTCCCTCGGATATGTATTCCCAACAGGCAGCAACCGTATAATTGCAGGCATCGACGTGGGAATACCCCAATTTTTCAAGCCCGGGAATAACGATATCGTCATTGCAATATTGGGGAAATCCAAGCCCTTTTTTGGTAAGCTCAGTAGCCGATTCAAGGCGGGAGAGGGGCGTACCTTTGTCAACTCTCAAATTGATCTTGGGATCTATGAGGCAAAGCTCTTTGGAGGCATCAAGACACATTTGGGAGAGACGGTTGAATCGGTCATTCCCCTCTGCGTCTCTGCCGCCGAGCACTATACTTTGCCCATTGTCGCCTTGCTGAACACCGAAATAAAGGTCGGTATCAAAATTAAGCGAGAGGAAAAAGTCCTCAAGAATGTCAAACAGCTCATCTTCGCTGACACCGCTGTCAAGGTCAGCCTTAAAATAAGGATACATATACTTATCAAATCCACCCAGCGTGATGTGATCGTTTCTGTTGCAGCGAAGGGTGAAAATGATAAACTTCATAAAGACGCAAGCCTCGTAAAAGCTTGTTGCACCTTGCCTCGGAACGCGGCAGAGCGCACGGTAAAGCCTTTGTGCGCCCGTTTCCTTGGCATACTCGCGGTATCGGTCAGCAAAGGACAGGGAAGACTCTACACAAGAAAGCGCACTTCTGTAAAAGTCCAGTCGGCTTTCCTCACAGGTCGCCATTTTTTCTTTGATCCTGCGGCAGATCTCATCCATTCCGCAGAAGAGCACCTTGCCGTAATGGGGGGTCACGTTGCCGGCTCTGGGCGAACGCACCTTTTGACCGTCACGCATCACATAAGGATAGCCCTTTACCGTGCGGTTGAAGCCGAAGATATCGTCTTCGATGAGATGAGGTGTTTCGGACGATAGCATAAAACGCAGAAAATATGACTCTTTTTCAAAGACACTCATTTCCTCAACCGCTTCGGTTGCGTTGAGGTCCTGCTCGCGCCGTGCGCCTCTGTATTCTTTTGATTTTAACAGGTCGTAATGCTTTTTTACTCTTTCCGTCATGTGATTTCCTCCAAAACGTTACAGTATTACGGCTTCGATACCGTACTCTGCAAAAATTTCAAGCCTCATTTTCGGCTCGACATTTCCGTCAAAACTTGGACTGTATTTCTTGCCCATGAGCGGATATTTCGCCCCCGCAAGCTTGTTATAAGGCAAAAGCTCGATGTACCGTACCCCGTTTCGGGCGAGCAGCTCGGCAATCCCTCTGATATTTTCCTCGGTATCGGTAACACTCGGCACCATAGGGGTGCGGACAACAAAATCCTTGCCGCTTTCGGCAAGCGTGGCAAAATTTTGCAAAATCGGTACATTGGAAACCCCTGTATATTTCAAATGCTGTTCATCCGAGACAAGTTTGATGTCGAAAAGCATATAATCGCACGCATCAAGCACTTTTTCAAAGACATCGGGTGTGGCAAAGCCGCAGGTCTGTACCGCTCGATTGACGCGTCCGCGCACCAATTCAAGACATTCCAGTAAAAAGACATGATTGGCAAGAGGCTCGCCGCCGGAAAAGGTAAGCCCTCCGCCCGCGGCGTTCAGAATGGCAAAATTTTTGGATAAATGCTCGCAAAGCTCATCGGAAGTGTACGGTTTCGCCGTATATCGTAAAAGATTTTGCGGACAATTCGCGATACTGCTTGCGGTATATGTAACTTTCCCGTTTACCGTTTTGCCGCAGCGCACACATTCTCCGCATCCGATACAACCGTTGGTTGCGCGCAGGATCGAGTTGGAAAAGCTCTGTCCCTCGGGGTTGTGGCACCATTCACAGCGCAAGGGACACCCCTTGAGAAAGACCGTTGTGCGTATTCCCGGTCCGTCGAAAACAGAAAACTCTTCTATTGAAAAGATCAAGGCTTTTGTCATTTCGTCACCACCTATCATTATTCTATAATCATATCTTGACAAATACAAGTAATATGTTGTATAATTGTAGCAACAAATTGTCTTTTTTCCTTCGGAGGGCTTATGAAAATTTTCCATCAACCTCACAACTCGCAAAGCAATTACAATTACAATGTTTATACCTATGGCAACGCAAATTACGCCCCCCATTTTCACAAAAATTACGAAATTGCCTACGTTTTGTCGGGGAAAGTGCTGTATTCGGTCAACGGCAAGCAACAAATTCTCTTCGAGGGCGATTTTTCGATCTGCCTTTCCAACGAGATCCATTCGGTAAAAAGTTTGGATCATTCAAAGCTGTGGATCGGCGTTTTCTCCGAGGATTTCGTCCATGAATTCCAGAAAAGGGTGGGGGACAGGACGGGCAAGGACTTTCGGTTTCGTTGCGACGACTCGGTTCATCGCTTTCTTCTTGAAAATTTGATAACCAACAAGCCCGACGATATTATGATGATCAAAGCCTGTCTCTATGCCCTCTGCTCGGAATACCTCAAGCGCGTGGAGCTTGTTCCCAAAGATACTCGCAGTGGCTCGTTGATGCCCGAGATCGTCGAATACATCGAGGTGAACTTCAAAAGACCGCTGACGCTGAAGGAGATTGCTGCACATTTCGGATACGATTATTGCTATCTTTCCAAGGCGTTTAACAGTTTTTTCTCTACTTCCTTCAGCGACTATCTGAATCTTTTTCGCATTGACAATGCGATCTCGCTTCTGACACATACGAGCCTTCCCGTCACGGAGATCGCCTTTGAAAGCGGATTTCAAAGCATCAGAAACTTCAACTGTGTCTTCAAAAAACATACAGGACTTTCCCCTGTGGAATTCAGAAGAACGGGACGGAAATGATATGGAAACGGTGTTCTCTTTAGCCTTTATGTGAGACTGACTGTTGGAGGCGGCGCGTAACTGTCCATTATCACGGAAAAGGGTATGTGGTTTGTTTTGCCATAGCGGGGGTGACAACCATGATAGACAGTAAAGTTATGGAGGCAGAAAAAGGAAAATGTTTTTCGAAACCCGTTGAAAAACAGGTGCTTTTTATGGGGTTGACAATGGTATTCTGCTATGATATAATTACTTAATAATAAAAACGGAGATCCGGAGGATTCCGTAGAAAAGGAGAAGAAAAATGAGAAAGGGAAATCGCTTTTTGGCCTTGCTTTTGACGGTGGTTTTGCTTGTCAGCAGCTTACCGCTCGGTGCTTTTGCGGTTTCTGTGGGGGAAACAGAGATGACCGATGAAGCAAAGACCATTTATGACAGCTTCAAGGATAACCTTGTCAAGTCAGAGGTGAAAACGAACGATGGGTACATTGGAACTGCCGTTCATCTTTACATATACACTGACGGACAAGAGGCCGAGGGAAAGAGAGACGTTATTTTCTACGTCATCAACCACGGCACCGAGCGCATCGGTCAGGAATCTGACACGAGTATTGTCGGAAGCTATATCGATGAGGGGTACGTTGTCATCGTCGTGGACTATCTTGACGACGAGCGGGCAATCTCTCCCAATATTGAGCACAGCTTGGCAAAGCTTCGTACTTACTACATGATCGATAAGACGGGCTTTTCGGGCACGAATATCACCGTAAACACGAATTATGCCTACTTTCTCCCTGCGGGCTACCGTTTAGCCCGTGACATCGTTTACTGGGAGCAGGATAAGCATGCCTCCTACGGTACGCTGAATTATATTATGGGCGCGTGGAATGACTATATCGCGGGTCAGAAAACGGTTTACTATGCGTATCATACAGGAGATTCTTCTTGCACCTTTGATCACGAGGCAAATCCCGATGCAGAATGTATCGCAGGTGCCCCTCAAGAGATCGACGGTGAGGTGGTGGCCTATTCCGCAGGACAGAAAGCCCCCACAGTAAGCCGTGTTGAGGACTGTCGCAAGAAGGACGGCTCTCCTTTGGACTATCGGCTTCGTATGGATATCGTATATCCTTCCGATCCCCTCTATGAGACTCCCGTATACGCGATGGCGGCAACACAGGCTGAGATGCATATGCACACCTGTGAGGACACCAGCTGTCATTTCGTCGGCTTCACCTTCAACGGATATACGGCACTTACCTTTGACTTTGTTTACGTTCCCATGGCGCGTGCCGATCACTACGGCTATTTTTCAGCTTTTGGCACATACGCACAAAATGCTTCTAAGATGGCTCGCGCGGCCATGCGTTGTATCCGCTATTACGGCGAGCAGTTCGGATATAACGATGAATTGATCGGCGTTGCAGGAATTTCCAAGGGGTCACCCCCTCCCGGTGTGCTTTCCGTCGTTGGCAACGCGGCTATGCCCGAGAATCAGAGATTCCCCGAGGACCCCAACGGAGATCGGTTTGAAGGGGATACCTTGGACGAGAACGGCAACGTGATCGCCACGATCGAGCAACCGTTTATGACCTATGAGCAGGGCTATGACGGTACCGCCGACTATTACGGCACCGATGCGGATAAGACGGGCGCGATCAGTAGCGAGATCACAGTCGCCTACTGTGCTTCGGGTCCCGGCGCGCAGTGGATCTACAACGGTCATCTGAAAAATCAGACCTACGTTCCCACCGTTATCTCCAGCGGAAAAAACGATGAGTACAGTATGTGGAGCTGGTGGCCGGGGCACGAAAGCTATTATCAGAATAATGTGACTTCGCCGTTCCTTTCCATGCCTATGGAGAACGCGGGACACGATTATCCCATTTATTATGACGATATCCGCGGATTTGACAGATATCCTCAACTCATTAATTTCTTCAATTACTATCTCAAGGACGACGAGTCACAATCCGAGGTGCTTTGGGTTCAGCCTTTGGAAGGATCCGTGGGGGCTTCGGTCAACACAAGCCTCAAGGTTCAGTTTCTTGTTCCTGTCGACACCGACACGCTGTCCGAGATTACCGTGACGAATGTTACTACCGGTGAAGATGTGGGCGGCGAGTGGTCTTGGGTCAACAAAATGTCGGGTTTGTATACCTTTACTGCCGATAATATGGAGGCTTTGACTGAATATCGTGTGGATATTCCTACCACTGTCAAGACGTATGACGGCGAGAATATCGGCAAGGCCTATTCCAGAACCTTTACCACCGAGGGCGAAAAGGCTGTCCGTCCCGTGGCGGATACCTACGTTTCCGAAGCCAATCCCGATGCCAATTACGGATCGGCGGACACGGTTTATATCGGTGGCAGCAGCGATGACGAACGCATCTATTTTGCTACCTTCAATACCGAGGTGTTTGAGGGTGTTGGCAAGGTAGAACTCAGGCTCAGCGGTAACGGACTTTCTCTTCAGGATGTTCAGATTTACGTTCTGAATGACTATGCGATAGATGAGTCGCTGACATGGAACACTATGCCAACGCTTTCCGAGAAGGATCTTCTCGGCGTGTTTGTTCTTCCTTCGGACTCGGAAGTGAAAATGGATCTTGCCGATCTTGCCGACCGTGTAAGCGGCGAGACCTTTACACTGGTGTTTCGCAACAATGCAAACAATTCCCATTCCTTCAGCGAGGATTTCAGCAACGTAACGCTGAAAAGGGACGACTCTGTTGAAAACAAGGTATATTCTACTGCGAACGACAACGGAGGCGTGTTTGCTTATACCATCGGCGGCGGCGGCTCTCCCGCCATTGACAGCACCCTCGGTTGCATGAAATATACTTGTGTGTACAACTATGGACGGTTGAAGATTTTTGACACCTTTTCGTCGTCCGCACTGACCGAGTTTGACATAGGGCGCAAATTCCTTGTTTCCTTCCGTGTGATGACCGATCATGACGGTCGGGTGGAATACGGCGTCATGAGTGCCAACGGTGGCTCCCGTGTCAGCGGATATACGGGTCCCGCGTCCACTTACAATCAAAGCTTTTATATTCCTGCGGGTAACGGCACGGTAAATACGGTAGCCAATGAATGGAAGACCGTTTCGTTCTATGTCAGCATAGACAAGACGATGGTCGAGCAGCAGGTCGGTCTTTTGACATTGCAGACCAACAGCGGGTCTACCACACAGCAAGGCTTCTGGTACGATGATATTACCATTACCGAGGTTGAGCCTTCCTCCAGTCTTCCGTCCCTTGAGTCCGATGTTGCTACGGTAGCGTTGATCACTCAGTCTTTGGAAACGGGTCACGCGATTGCGGACACGTACGTTTCCGCATATGCTCCCGAGCAGGTAAACGGTTCTTCTGCCTCGCTCTTTGTCAATGGCGGAGATGAGGAAAACGTCATTCTTGCCACCTATTCCAAGGCGCATCTTGCCGACAAGGATTACGCGGAGCTGACACTTTCGGTAGACGGAACGGTAGACGTCAACGTGTACGCGATTGACGGCTATACTATGGATGAGTCCACTATGAATTACTCCGTTTTCAAGACCTTGAATCTTGACAAGGCGGTTTTGGTGGGAAGCTACACGCTTTCCGACGGATTGAATAAGCTGGACATCTCCAAAGTCATCGACGAGATCGAAAATAACCGATTCACCTTGGTGATCCGTGCCACAGACAAGGGCGGTCACAGTTATGCGGAGAACTTCGATTCCTACGAAGAAGGGACGGTTCTTCCCACGGGCGCGGAGAGTGCTACTGTCAGCGGCATCACACATTATTACGGTTTCTCCGATCAGTATTTCTACCGTGGCGGTGGTGATACCAGAGACATAGCGGTGACGGTGGATCCCGACAACGCGGATAATAAGGTAATGTATGTCACAAGAGATTCAAAGGCTTTCCGTTTCAAGCTTTATAATTCCATGTCTCATGACGAGCTGACCTCGGACGATGCCGATACGACGTACCGCATCAGCTTTAAGGTCAAGAGTGCTACCGAACAAAACGTGGGCGTTGCCGTGGGTGTGGTGAATTCCAACGGATACTCCTCGTCTGATTTCCATAAAACCGTAAACACAACGGGAATCGGATCGGATGGATGGACTTCAATCACTATGGATTTTTGCCCCGCAGAGCTTGCGGGTGCCGCCAATGAGCCTATGTTTTACATCGAGATGCTTACCACCTCGGCAGGGTATTACTTTGACGATCTCCTTGTAACCGAGGTTGGCGCAACCGGTGCCGTAGTTTCAGCGAATGCGGGAAAATCCCCCATGACTGTTGGGGGGGATAACTACAAGCTTCCCTTCGCAGACACCTTCCTTTCTTCCAAAAATCCCGACCGTGTGGCGGGAAGCCATAGTCAGCTTTATATCGACGCGGGTCAAAACCTCTGGGCGGCAAGCTTCTATTCCAAGCCCTTGGAGAACAAGGATTATATGGAATTGACACTTCCTGTCCTCAATGCTGCCGATCTGCCCGTCAACATTTATATTTTGGACGGCTACTCTGTCAAGGAGGATACGCTGACCTACAACAAGCTGTTGAGCGAGGCAACGTTGGACGACAGTACGCTTGCGGGTACGGCAACCTTGAGAAGCGGTTCCAATACACTTCGTGTTTTTGATATCTCCAATCGTGTCAAGGGCGAGGTCTTTACCGTAGTGCTTCGTGCTTCGGGGGCAAACGCGCACAGCTATGAGGAAACCTTTGAGAGCTATAGCGAAAACGCGGCGATCCCGTGGAAAAACGATGCAGGAACCGAGAAAATCGACGGTGTCACCTATTATTACGGCTTTACCGGCGGTTATTTCTGCCGCAAGGGTGCTACAACAACGGCAATTACAGCCGTGACCGATCCCGCCGACGAAACCAATCGGGTGATCAAGACTATGCGCCCCTCAAACGGCTTCCGCTTTAAGCTCTTCAACGCGCTGTCTTATGATCTTTTGACATCGGCAGATGCCAATACGACCTATCGCCTTACCTTTAAGGTCAAGAGCGCAACCGAAAATACCAACGTAGACGTAATGTACGGTGTGATTCCTTCCAGCGGATCGACCTATATTTCCTCTAAGACAACCACCTCCATCGGATGGGAGGAATGGACCGAGATCAGCTTTGATTATACTCTCGATGGATCACTCATTGGGAAATCTACCGAGCCAATGTTCTGTCTTGAACCCAAAACCACCAATGCGTATTATTACTTTGATGATATCCGTGTTGTTGAGGTGGTGAATGGGTTGGAAAAAGGTGCCACGGTCAATGCCATTGAAAGCGGTAATTGCGGTGTTCGCCTCAGCGGTGTTGCGATAGACGGCACCCTTTCCGAAGGCTACGTTTCTTCTCTTACCCCCGATCGCGTGATGAACGGTGGCGATGCTCTTCTTGCAGAGAACGGCGCGGAAAGTGCCGAGAAATTGGCATTTATGTCCTTCGCCGCGACTGATATTCGAGGCATGGAGCAGATTATTTTTAACCTTCCCGTCGAGAACGACGCGGCAGTTCGCGCATCCATTTACTACATTGACAACTATTGGGTGGATACCAATTCGCTGACGTATAACTCTATGCCGGATTTCTCAGACGGTTACCTTGGCACTTACGATCTGGCCAAGGGAACCAACAAGCTGGATCTTGCGGCATTGGCAGGAAAGATCACCGGCGATGTGTTTACGCTGGTCATCAGGGTGGAGAAGAGTGATTATCACATCTATGAGCAGACCTTTGATAATATGGAGATCGATACTTCCGCGGCTGATTCGGCTACCAAGTCGAAAACGCTGACCTATAATACCTCTTACAACAACACCGCTACGGTGGACGGCACGACCCACGAGTACGGCTTTACCTCGGAAAGCTATTTCTGGCGTGCGGGCGGTGCCGAGGCAAGACTGAAGGTGGCGGTGGATCCTGACGATGCGAACAATCAGGTTATGACCATGGTCGCTACACAGACCTATAACCGTGTCAAGTTCTACAATGCTCTGTCTCATGACGATCTGACGAGTGCGGATGCAAACGTTACCTATCGCATTTCCTTCCGCGCCAAGAGCAACAGCGAAACGGGCGCAATGTTTGTTTACGGTGCGATGTCCACATCCGGTTCCACATGGTACGGAGGAAGCAAAACTGCCACCGTTACCAATGCGGGTTGGACGGAGATCTCTTATGATTTCACCCTCGGCACCAATGCAACGGCGGCAAGTGAGCCTATGTTCACCCTCAATCCTCTGGTTGTCGGTCCCATATTCTACTTCGACGATTTCCGTATTGAGGTGCTTTCCTCCGACAAGAAGGAGCACGTTGCTATAATCACGACCGAAGGTATGAGCTTTGAGGACCCCAATCTTGGCAACGAGATATCAATTGACCTTGATGACAAGATCACGGTTCTTGAAACAACCGTTCACAATACCGAAGCAGGTGAGAAGGACACCGTTACCGATATCTTCCGTGTCTCCGACGGAAGCACGACCAAGTCACTTCTTTCCATGGAAAACGATACGGGTAAGCTGTTCTTTGAAATGGATGGCGAGAAATATTACCTGCACAATAATTCAGGTACAACTTACTTCAATGCCAACGACGGTGAGCTTCGAGTGGTGGCTATTTATGATGATGTGAATGGCACGGTAAGATTTGCGGTGAACAATTTGTTGGCAAGCTATACACGTGACGGCGTGATTTCGGTAACCGATGGTCTGCACATCATTGACGGCGGTCTTTCGGGAGAAACTACAGTGCGCGTATTCCGTCGCGCGGGTGTGGGAGAGGTAACCTTTGGCGAGCTTTCTTACTCCGTTTTGAAGGCGGATACTGCGGAGATTATCGGTGTTCAGAAGGCGATCTCGTCCAACGCGGTTCGCATTCTTGCGGGTATTGATTCGCTGTATTACAATAAGATCGGATTCACAGTTGAACTTCTTGATGAGAACGGTGATGCCGTACAAACACAAAGCGTATATTCCTACAACTCTGTATTTACTTCTATTAACGTAGACGGAGTTGAGGAAACGGCCGAAGCTCTTGGCTATAAGTACATTGCATGTTTGGTTATTTACGACATTGATTCCAACGGAACGATCCGAGTAACGCCTCACGTTACATTGGACGGTGACAACGCGGGAGCTTCCGTAACTTACCGAGTCCAATATGACGGTAGCCTCTCAATTGAAAAGATCAACTGAAAATAGTACCAAGCAAATATTTCGGTGGCTTTGCCGCTGAACACACAGAAGGATGCGTGTCCATGATGGGATATGCATCCTTTTGTGCACTCATGAAGGCGTTACGCAAATCTTTATGAGGGACGCAATTTGCTAAGCATATTGTATGGCACTTTTCTTTTTGTCGGTCATTAATATGCTGCTTAAATCAAGTTAGAAGTTTTGTCAAACACGCAACAAAGGTAAAAGGCTTTTCATGATTAAAAAATTATCTTTTCACACTCCGTGATGTTTAGCCGAGATTTATCAAAAAGCCGCAAGGCTTGCGCTGTGCGGTCAGTGGGGGGGCACAAAGAAAAGAACACCGATAAGGCAAGGAAGACTTGCTCCGATCGGTGTCCTTTTATTTTACAGGTGACGTGTTAATGGATGGTGAAGGGCGGTGCGTAGCTGCTCATTATCAAGGAAAAGGACATAGGGGTATCCTTTCCTTAATAGAGGCGGGAGAATAATTGTGAAAAATTACTGCCGTAATATGACAATGCCGCCGTCTGTTACATCACAAACCGTGATACTGTTTTTGCTGATCAAAACCTCTCGCTCTCCGTCAATGGCGGTGAACTCGGCACTTTTGAACGGAATGGAAACACAGATGGTTACATCGGTTTTTTCTTTGACGGGGGAGATGTTAGTAATCACCAAAAGTGTATAGCCTTTTCCCTCAAGCACTTGAACGCCCACATTGGGGTCAAGTGATACGGCGATCGGTGCGACACCCGTGAGATTCGGCAGATCGTATGGCGTATATCGGGGACGGAAGACCTTTTCTTCATAGGTGCGCTCGATTTTATCATATTGGATAAGCCGTGGGTAAGCGATCGTTTGGGCTCCGAGGGGACCGTTTGTATAGACCGTTCCGCCGTTTTCAAAGAAGCGTTCAATGACATCGCGTTCCTCGGCTGTGATGTGAACAAAATCGGGAACAATCAACACCTTCAACTCTTCGAACTGATGTGCGAGATGTTTTCCGTCCGTAACGGTAACCGTATATCCCGCTCTTCTGATGTCTGTGTAAAGTTGAATATAGTTAAGAATGGACGCATTGAAAAGAGTTTCTTGGCGCGCACCGTTACTGTTTTCCAATGCGTCATGGTATGCGATGGAATACATGGAGTAAAACAATCCAATGCCTTCTCGTGCCCGTTTTGCATTGACCAGAAGATCGTTGATTGAGGCGATCCATCGATTGACCGCTATCGCGTTTTCAAAATTGGCGGTCTTGGTGCCATCGTAGTTGAGGATGCCGCAACTGTTGGGGTGAGGAACTCCCTCCACAGGGCAATCGCCTCTCCATTGATAGTAAACAATTCCTTTTACTCCCGAACCGATGGTAGCGTAGGTTCCTTTGTTATAGACGGACGGCGGAATATACGTTCGGCTATCCAACTCAATGCACCAAGCCTCTTTCCCCTCGGCTTCGGCGGCGCATTGAAACGTATCTCCGTCAAGACACATAGGGTAATATTCCGCGCCCCAGCCATGCTTGTAGATCGTGTAACCCACAATATCCATATCCTCGGCATTTCCAAAGGCATGAACGCCTCTTATGGGGTTGGATTTGCAGGCTGTATCTGCTGTGAGACAGGTAAAGGTTGGAAGTGCGGCACCTTCTGTCGCGCCGTCCGATGCGTTTTTGAGAAAGTTTCGCATACTTTCGGTGGAAAAGATGCGCCAAAGAGCCCACATATGAGGTGATTGTTCCCCACGACTGCGAGGCGGTTCGTATGCTTGCGCCTCTTCCTCGGTAAGCTCGCCTTTTTCTACTAACCATTTCCGAAATGCGGCTACGGCGTGTGGATTGTAGTCACATACAATCGTAGTGGGGCGAGGAAATTTGGGTTCGTTGTATGTCTGATATCCCACCACCGAAGGGAAGGTGGAAAAATGCTTAGCCAGATCTCTGGCATATACAAAATTATCTTCCAAAATGCCTTGGTGGTGCAGAGTAGTGCGAACAAAATCCGACCATGCGAAATCCGGGGTGTTGCCATTCTCGTCTATGATGTCGGCATCCGAAAAGCCTCGCAGATTAACCGAAAAGCCTTGGAGACGAATCGAGACCGAAAGCCCGTTTTTCTCCGCTTCCGTAATCATGCTGTCCACAAAAGCCGTATTTGGAGAAACACGCTGTGCGGTGCTATCGTAAGCAACCTCCCCCAACGCGGCAAAACGAACGTGATTAAAGCCCGCTTCCGCCATCATAGCCAGATCTTTTTTCATTTCTCCGATTCGGTCACCATCAGGCGGAACGGGGAATTTGCAGGGATGAAAGGAGGGATAATACGATTCGCCTATGGCAAAGAGTTTTCTTTTGTCATTGTGCAGAATACCGTTTTCGATTTTATACATACTCGTTTCTCCTTGTGAAAAAGTATTGGGTTGATGCCATTGTAAAATAAAATGTTGACAAAGTCAATGCGTTTTTTTATAATAGAGATATAATATTCTATCATTTGGAGGGCAGATGAGGTTTCAACTTTTGATTGCTCAGAGAGCTAGTCGAAAAAAGTTCATAATGGAAGATTTTATTGGCTCTGACGATATATTTGCGCTTGTGACAAAGGGGAGCTTTTCCGTGGTATGCAACGGCGAAATGTTTACCGTGAAAGCCAACGAAGGGATGCTGTTCAGAAAAAACACGCTTTATCACCGAGAGGTGGTGGAACCTGTTACTATGTATCTGTTCAGGTACAAAGCTGAGAGCCCTGCGTTTGACTGCGACCACGTTGTTTTCAAGGATCAAGTGCGGCTCAGCACGACGTTGGTTACTCTCGAAATGCTGGACCGCGAAGTATTTGGGGCGGACTTTGAATACAGAAGCCATTTATTCGACGATCTTGTAATGCAATATGAAATGGAAACGCTAAAAAAGAAAAGCGAAGACGAGCCGATAGAAAGAATTGTTGCTGAGATCAACAGATCGCTTCACAAAAGTATAAGTCTTTCACAGATGGGCGAGCGGTGCGGGCTGTCATACGTTCAGTTTTTGCGGCGGTTCAAAGCATTTACGGGCGTGTCCCCCATTGAATACGTTGCTGAGAGAAGATTGCAAAAAGCCAAGCAATTGCTGGCGGATACCGATCTGCTTGTGAAGGATATCGCTTTTTCTTGCGGTTTTGAAAATGAATACTATTTCAGCAATTTTTTCAAAAAGCATACCAATATGTCTCCAACCGCTTTTCGCTCTTTTTCTTCTTGAAGGGGAAGCTGAAAAGAGAAATGATTGAAACCTGCCAAAACTTACTTGGAATGGTTAAAGGAGAATAGAAAAGAGAGCACCGACAAGGCAAGGGAAGTTTGCACGAATCGGTGTTCTCTTAATTTTAGCCTTTATGTGAGACTGACTGGTGGAGGCGGGGGGAGTCGAAGTGCTGCTATATATTGTAAATATTTGATGTTTGTGACGCTATATATAGTGCATTTTTGACGCTTGACACATTTTAGTAACATTTTAGATCGCTTTTTTGATTTTAAAAAGCTTGAGAGTGATTAGGTGTGAATACGGTTTAGGACAGAGATTTTGTCCTCACTGTACATATGGGCGTAGGTTTTTGTCACTTGTTCCAGTGTGTCACTTATTAGATCAGCTACTACGGTTGGGTTTGCTCCGTGGTGGATCAGCAGGGAAACAAAAGAGTGTCGGAGGTCGTGGAGTCGGATGATTTTGACATCCGCTTTTTTGCAGTAGGACTGGAAACGTTTGGTTACTGTGTTGGGAGGGAGGGGGCGATTGCCGCCAAAGAAGAAAGGGGATTGACCTTGGTATGCTTCCAATGCTTTTGCGATAGGCTCATAGATGGGAGTGACGCTTTTCTTTTCGGCTTTTGTTGACGTGACTTTATAGGGGGAGCCGTCCAGTGTTTTTACGGTGACGGATTTTGAAAATGTGATTGCAGAGTCGGAGATGTCCTCGGGGGAGAGGGCAAAGAGTTCGCCTTTTCGTCTTCCTGTATAGAACATGAGGGAGAAAAGGCAGCGGTACATGGGGTCATCGACCACGGATATGAATTGGTTGAATTCTTCCTGCGTCCAAATTTTCATTTCGGTTTTGGGGAGTCTGCGTTTTGGGGCGGGGACATTGGCGAGGTTATTGGGGAAATCGTAGCGTACCTGCACCCAAGATAGGAAGGAATAGAAGTAGCGGCGAATTTTGATCAAGTGGTTATAGGAATAAAATTCATTGGTTTTGGGGTTTTTGGTTTTCCAGACCTCATCTTGCCAGAGGTAAAGTTTTTGTTTTGTCAGCTCTTTTATGTCGGTATCTTTGAAGTGAGGGAGGACGAAGTTTTTTAAAACAGAAGATCTGTCATAGATCGTAGATTCTTTGCACTGGTTATGCAGGGAACCGAGATATTGGATCATGAGGTCGCCGACGGTCAGTTTATCCTTTTTCTCGTTTTTCTTTTTGAGGGGATTGTTTTTTACGAGCTCGCATTTTTGAGTGACGAAATCGGTATAGGCCTGTTTGGCGAGGGCTTTGGTTTTGAAGCCGGAGAGCTTTTTTTGTTTTTCGATTCCGTCGAGGGTAACGACACGGAAAACCACATCATAGACGCGTCCGTTGAGTTTCGTTTGGCGCTCTTGGAGGCTATATTTAGTTGAGCTGATGTAGTATTCTATCATGGTTTGTTGCCTCCTTTTGTTAGACTAATAAATCTCAAAATCGATTACTGAATATGAAAATTTTTCTCCGTAAAGGCTGATGGTCATGGTCACAGCAAAATATTTTCTTTCTTTGACACCAAAGGCATTGGAGGCATCTACATATCCGACGCAAGTATATTCGTTGGCGGATTTATATACCTTCATATAGTTGTGCGAAGGAAATGTGGAGTTTAGAGGGTAATTCAAAAATTGAGTTACATAGTCCTCGGCGGCGGTGGTGCAATAGAAGAAATATTCATGGGATGTTGAGATCTCGTAACCGAAGGACACCTCTTCCAGTTTGGTTTTTTTGCAAACGGAGCACTCATACCGTTTATATTTTTTAGACTTATCAATGATAGTATCTTTGTACTTATATTCGCAGTAAGTTGGGCTTCTTTCGTAGAAATCTTTTCTGGTTTCGTTGCATTTTGTACAGTAAAAGTATTTATATCCGTCGCACAGGCAAGTAACATCTTTTCTCTGATATTCCCAATCGTGGGACGCGACAGATGGTTCGGAATATTCGTGGGGGCAGTTTATACACTCGTAGAATTTTTCGCCGTCAACTGTGCAGGTAGCAGTATCTCCGATCATCTCATATTCGTGACCTTTTGCAGGGATGGAATCAAAGGTTTTGGTTTCGCCGCAGAGAAGGCATTGGAACTGTGCGGAGCCGGCTTCTGTGCAAGTAACGGTTGTGGAAAGTTTTTTCCATATATCGTCTGTATAATCGGCAGATTGGCAAGGACATCTTGCTTTATTGCCGGATGATTGCATCTTCGCGAATAACAGCGGGAGGAGGAGCAGAAGCAGGATCACGGAAAAAACGGCGGTGTAGATGATGATGGTTTTCCGTCTTTTGGCTTCTTTTTTTCGCTTTTCTTGTTCTAATTTTTCTCTTTCCTCAAGGCGATATTCTGCAACCCACTGTTTGACCATTGCTTCGTCTTCCGCTTGGAGGATGACTTCTTTTTGAAGATTGCAATATTGGCAGGTTGTACGTTCTGTAGGGTTATAGCTTCCGCAACAGCAGATCCATCCGCAATCAAACTCTCGAGGGGCATATTGATATTGATCACCGAAACGGGCTTTAAGGACAAGCAGTGTTTCGCTATCCTCGCCTTCATCCTCATACTCGTATACTTCGAACTCTCTGTATTGGCATCCCTCATATGTGCAAACACTGCCGTCGTCAAAGCAAATTTGATGTTCTTCTAGTTCCAACTTTCGGATTTCGCAATTGGGGAGGGGGATTTTTATGTTACCTGCGGATGTATTTTTGGGGATGTGTAGGTCTTGTGCGATGAGGTAGAAGGTGTCCGAGTCATTGACCGTGATGACATCACCGAAAGAGTTATAGCCTTTGGCTTTGAATTTTATGGCCGTGATGTTGCCATAGCCGAGATTGTCAAAAGAGACGGTTATTTTTGACGAGGTGGGATCAATCGAGAATCTGATATTTTCGATATGGGCATTAATATTCGCAATGATTTTCTTTTTTTGCATTGGTTGATTCTTTCCTCTTGAGATAGATTTTTTGGGGGCATTTCGAAATTTGCGTTGCTTGAGGTGGAGTTCTCTCCTTTTTCGAGTGGGCGATTCGCGTTTTTTGAGCCTTCCCAATAGGAGTAGACCACGACGATTGCGATGTAGAGTAACTACAACAACCTAATATAACATATCTATGTTGTTCGCGCGGAGAACACGCGAAAACATTCGAAACTCTATGCGATTTTTCACTTTCACAGGGTCGATCCTTTATTTGCAATTCGTTTCAGTTGTAACCCTTCGTCTTCTCTTGGCAAGAATTTGCCGCGGGAGGCGTGGTAGTCGAGGGCTTTTTATAGGTTACTCATAAAGCAGACGGCTTTTCCGAGGATTCGGATTTGGTTGAGCTCTTCGCCGATATAGACGAGGGGCTCATATTTGTCATTGGCAGGGAAGAGAATTAGCTGTTGCTTTTCTCGATTATATTTGACGCGCTTTAGCGTGGCTTCATCGTCAATGATGACTGCCGCAATCTCTCCGTCCTCTACCATTGGCTGTTCTCGGATAAAAACAATATCGCCATCCTGAATGCGTGCTCCGATCATGCTGTCTCCTTTGGCGGTGAGGCAGAAGTCAGCTTTGATATCGGCGGAAGCTTCAATGTAGGTTTCGTGTTCCTCATTGGCAAATGTCGGTTGTCCACAGGTGATTTCGCCAAGGAGGGGGAAACGTTTGCGGGTGATGGGGAAGATGTTTGTGGGGAGGGAAATGGATTCTTCGCGTCCGTATAGGGTGTTTATGCTTACGTGGAAAAGGTCAGCGATGGATTTCATCATTTCATAATCAGGGAATCGTTCGCCACGTTCATACATGGAAACGGTGCTGTTTGCTATTCCAAGCAAGTCTGCTAACTGTTCTTGTGTATAATTAGCAGATTTTCTTAAGTCTTTGAGAATCTTTCCAAACTGCATTTGAATTACCTCCGTATGCTAATCGTCTTGATTTTATCACGAAATGTGAAAAAAGTCAATAAAAAACATCTCGTTTTGTGTAAATTTCACAAAAAGTGCAAAAAAGCGGAGAAAACACAAAAAAAGGCTTGACAAAACTGCACGAAGTGTGTAAAATGGAACTGCACAATTCGTGTACTGCGTGCGTCGTGGTAGCACTAATAAATCGACAAAGCTAAGGAAGGAGGATATGCATGTGGATAAGAAGGTAATAGGATTGAGACTTAAGGAGCTTCGTGGCAATAAGACATTGAAAGAGGTTGCTGAGGCGGTAGGTATATCAATATCGGCGCTTGGTATGTATGAAACGGGGCGAAGAATACCTAACGACAACATTAAGATGGCGTTAGCAAAGCATTTTAATACTTCGGTTGATGTTATTTTTTTTGCGAGTTAACTACACGCTTCGTGCATTTTTTGAGTGAGCGCCAAGCGGTCAAGATAGGAGGAAAAGAATGGTAAAGTTATTCTTTTTGATTACCTGTTGGTTTAGTTTATACGGAATATTGTTTTTGTTTATGGGAAAATTGGCAGTCTCAGATGAAAAACAAGATAGGCTGTTCTTTTGGAAAATTACGATACTGTATTTCAGTGCTCTTTTGTGGATGATTTGGTTAGGTTTTTTACCCTAACAGTAGGTGGTTTTGGGATGAGGTTACCAAGAACGTCTGTAAGATCATCAAGCATGGCTTTAGCTTTGTTTACCTCGTATTGAGAGCTGTAAAAAGCACCGTTTTTATTGTTAGGATGATCTTTGATGAATTTAATTTGCTTGTTCAATGCTTTGGTTTTGTCTTTGTATTCGTTCGGCAGATACATTAAAATTGTAGCCGCGGATTTTGAAAAAGAGGTATACGAACTATAAGATAAATTTTCGAGGAAATGATTTGCACTCGTCAGATAGTTTAGTATTGCTTCGAATCGGCGCTCTTCCGATTCTTTCTGTTGTCTTTGCTTGCTTTGCTTATTGGTTCTAAAGTATGTAAAGAGTGCGTTTGCTGCAACACCAAGTGCCGAAAATAAAGCAACGATAATATCTGTCAAATCTAAGTCCCAATCCATAATAGATACCTCACAAGAGAAAAAGTTTAATAAAATTATATCACAAGGCGTGAAAAAGGTCAAGAGCACGGATGAGTATTATGGCTTGTCGGAGCTGGTGTTAGAAATTGCCCTGTGGAGACGGCCAAGTTTACAAATTGCGTTGCGAAAGAGGATAATTGACCATGAATGATGAAAATATAATAGTTTCTACAATAGAAGCCATAAGCCGAAGGGCGATGATGTGTATTGAAGATATTAAAATGTTGGAACGAAAAACCAATGAGAAAAGGGCGGAGTTGAATTTTTGCACAGCGGAGCTTTGTTTTTGTATATCCAAGTTGGAAAACTGTGCGAGCGAGTCTGCGAAAGCGCTCAAGAATATCGTCGAATTGCCAGATATGGAAATTGGTAGGAGAGCAGGGATGTATGAAGCCTATCTTGAATATAAGAGGGCGACGCAAAACAAGGAAGGAGAAGGTGATGGATCATAATGACTGTTGAAACATTACGCAAGTATGCCAATAGAAAAGGGATTGCTATCTTTGGTGAAAGTTTTATGAGAATGCTCCCAATAAACATACCGAAAGAGACGAAGGCGCTTTCGGTATGTTCTCCCGACGGTTCCATGGCGATTATGATATCCGATCCGTCAAAATGGAACGGTAGGACAGAAAGCGAACTTCTTGCACATGAGCTTGGTCATTGTATGACAGGAACATTTTATAATTATAAAGAAAATACCGAGTTTGGAACCTTTGAGCAGGAATGCGAAAGGATTGCGAATGAGTGGTCTTATAGGGCGCTTCTACCAGAGAACAAGCTAATTCGGCAATACTTTCTTTTTCAAGAAATGTTCCCAAATGAAGTAAGAGAGCATGAAATTGAATCTGTTTTTGAATTGCTGGCTGAACATTTTGGGGTGTCCAAAATATGTGTTGAAAGTGCAATGAAATATTACGCGCATAAAAGAGGACTCTCTGTTGAGGAATTATTAGAAAAAATAGCCGAGGTTCTCGGCTTTCATTGGGAAAAGTTTTTTGAGTAGGAGGAACGAAATGATTATTTCTGCAAAAACGCTTGTTGGATATGCGCAGGACTTGAAAGATATGGGTTTGCAAGGTCTTGATCTTCCGGATGACTTGCGCAAGGAATTTATCGAATCCGCGGATAAGGTTTACGGTCTTTCCGAGCGAATGATTCGCTTGGAACGGGAACGGATGAAAGAAAAAGCAGGAGAAGCATAAAGCCCTCCTGCTTGCGAAGATCGTTATTTTGCAACAACGAAATTCAATGAGATAAGTCCGTCGCAATCTTTGGTCTGTTCCACTCCGATAATCTTGTAGCCTTTTTGCAGATAGTCATCAAGATTATAGGACCCGACACTTACAGTTTTTGTAACGGACAAGAGGAACTTCAATTCCTCGCCGCATTGATTGAGTTTTTCCACATTTCCACCCCCTTCATCAGAAATCGCTACGGCAATAGCGTTGGGTTTATTCTAACATGGGGAAACTGGTTTTTCAAGTACCTTTTGAAGCTAAAAGAAAATATAACCGTGATGAATGGAGGAGGCTTATGAAAAAAACTTTAGAAAAAATCTGTGATGTTTTGCTCGTTGTAAATTGCATCCTCTCCGCAACAGCATTTATCGTTAGTGTCGTCGCATTTTTAATTGCTTTGGGACATTAGAAGTGTAGCAAACGAAATGATAATGGCTGCGAGAGAAAGTAAAGTGTTTAATGGAGGAAAGTTAATTTGCTTTGCGAGAATTTGAAAAAGGCAAGAGAGAAAAAGGGATTTTCTCAAAAAGAGGTTGCTGATCTGATTGGTATTTCGCAGGTTGCGCTTCATTATTTTGAAACGGGATTGAAAGTTCCGTCTGTTCCTACTCTTATTAGCCTTTCCTCGGTGCTCGAGGAATCTATGGATGCGTTGGTGAAATGAGTTAGGAAAAGTTTTAGGAATCGGAGAAAGTAAGATGGAATACACACTTGAACAGTTGAATGAGAAGATGAAAGCCAATAATGGCAAGCTCGATTTGAGCGGCACGCAGATCACCAGCCTCCCCGCAGACTTGACGGTAGGCGGCGGGCTCGATTTGAGCAACACCCCAATCACCAGCCTCCCCGCAGGCTTGACGGTAGGCGACTGGCTCGATTTGAGCGGCACCAAAATCACAAATCCCAAGGAATATAAAAAACTGAAGGATGGGGATTTTGTTGAGGGGAGATATATTTATTGTGATGGTATCTTGACGCATATTAAGAAGGCCAAAAAGATCGGGGATTATACATATTATGTGGGACGGATCAAAGGGAAAAATGTTCTTTTTGATGGTGAGAATTATGCGCATTGTAAAAACTTTCGCGACGGTGTTGCGGATATTGAGTTCAAAAAGGCGAAGGAGCGCGGGGCGGAGCAATACCGGGGATATACTCAGGAGACGGTGGTTACTGCCGAAGAGGCAAAGACCATGTACCGAGTGATCACAGGAGCTTGCCGCGCGGGGACGGAGCAGTTTGTGAGCGGGCTCCGGGAGATCAAGGAGTCATACACGGTCGGGGAGCTGATCGAGATGACTCGGGGGCAATATCGGAGTGAGGTTTTTAAGAGCTTTTTTGAGAGGTGATCTATGTTGGAAAGGTCTTATGACAATTTTTTAGAGTCCAAGGCTGTAAGTGCGCCTTTGTCGGGCTTTGATGTTGAACTTGACGAAATCAATGATGCGTTGTTGCCTCATCAGAAGCTGGCCGTTCAATGGGCGGTGAAGGGCGGACGTCGAGCGCTCTTTGAGGCTTTTGGACTTGGCAAGACGGCGCAACAGTTGGAGTATTGCCGCATTGTGACCGAGAAGGTGGGCGGAAAGGCTCTTATTGTGATTCCTCTTGGGGTAAAGCAGGAATTTCGCGAGGATGCGGAGCATTTGCTTGGTATGGCACCTCCTCCTTATATAACTACGCAAGCGGAGGCAGATGCTTGCTGTGATTCTGTTATGATCACTAACTATGAGCGCGTGCGCGACGGAGACATTGATCTTACTTCCTTTGTTGCGTGTTGCCTTGACGAGGCCAGTGTACTTCGGTCGTTTGGCTCCAAAACTTACCAGACCTTTCTTGACAAGTTCCGCGGGGTGCCGTACAAGCTGGTGGCAACGGCGACGCCCGACCCCAACAAATACAAGGAACTGATCCACTATGCGGGATTCCTTGAGGTTATGGACACGGGGCAGGCACTCACGCGGTTCTTTCAGCGGGACAGCACCAAGGCCAACAATCTGACCATCTATCCGCACAAGGAAGAGGAGTTTTGGCTGTGGGTCTCCACATGGGCCTTCTTTCTTTCCTCGCCCGCCGATCTCGGATTCGATGCGACGGGGTATGATCTGCCCCCTCTCCGCGTGAATTATCACCGCGTGAGTACGGTCAATGCTATCACAGAGGATCGCGACGGACAGTTGACCATGTTTGCCAACGCCGGTGCGGGGCTTACCGAGGCGGCGCGGGAGAAGAGGGACAGCATCGACGTGCGGATTGGCAAAATGATGGAGATCGTTCGGGAGGATCCCGAGGCGCATTTTATCCTTTGGCACGATCTTGAGGATGAGAGGCGAGCAATCAAGCGAGCGCTTCCCGAGAGTGTGGAGGTATACGGTGCGCAGGATGTGGAGGTCAAGGAGCAGAGGGTGATTGACTTTGCCCACGGTCGCATCCAATATCTTGCCACCAAGAAGGAGATCAGCGGGCAGGGGTGCAATTTCCAGCGGCACTGCCATCGCGCGATCTTTGTGGGTGTTGACTACAAGTTCAACGATTTTATTCAGGCGATCCACCGCATTTACCGCTTTTTGCAAAAGCATGAGGTTGTGATTGACATCATTTACACGGAGAACGAACAGAACATTCTTGACGAGCTTCTTGCCAAGTGGAAGCGCCACAACGAGCAGACCGAGCGGATGCGGGAGATCGTGAAAAAGTACGGCATCTACACCGACGAGCTGGTCAAGAAAATGCAGAGAAGTATAGGAGTGAAACGCGTGGAAGTCAGAGGAGAGAATTTTGTGGCGGTCAACAACGACTGCATTCTTGAGGTTCGCGGTATGGCGGACAACAGTGTGGATTTGATTCATACGTCTATTCCTTTCAGCAACCATTACGAATATACGCCATCCTACAACGATTTCGGGCATAATGACGACAACGACCGATTCTTTGAGCAGATGGACTATCTGACCCCCGAACTGTTGCGCGTACTCAAACCGGGACGGGTAGCGGCTATCCATGTCAAGGACAGGATCCTCTTTGGCAATGCCACGGGGGATGGGATGCCGACGGTTGACCCGTTTTCCGACATGACGGTATTTCATTTTCTCAAGCACGGATTTCGGTACATGGGGCGCATTTGCGTTTTGACCGACGTGGTGAGGGAAAACAATCAGACCTACCGTCTCGGGTGGTCGGAGCAGTGCAAGGACGGAACCAAGATGGGAGTTGGTTGCCCCGAGTATATTCTCTTGTTCCGCAAGTTGCCGAGCGACACGTCCAAGGCATATGCGGACGAGCCTGTGAGCAAGTCCAAGGAGGACTACACACGGGCGCAGTGGCAGATCGACGCGCACGCATACTGGCGTTCGTCAGGCGATCGGCTGATCACAAAGGACGAGCTCTTTGGGGCAGACGTGAGTCGGTTGCAGAAGCTCTACTCCCAATACAGCCGTGATACGGTCTATGACTACGAGGAACACGTTGCGCTGGCCAAGACGTTGGATGCCGAGGGGAAATTGCCGGCGACTTTCATGGTGGTAGCACCTGCGTCATGGTCGGACATGGTGTGGGATGACATCAACCGTATGCGGACACTCAACAGTACGCAGTCGCGGCGAAAGATGCAGATGCACGTCTGTCCCCTTCAACTTGATATCGTGGAGCGCATCATTGGGCGGTACTCCAACGAGGGCGATCTTGTGCTGGATCCTTTTGGTGGTCTTATGACGGTGCCGATGACGGCGGTCAAAATGCGGCGGCGGGGATATGGTGTGGAGTTGAATCCCGATTATTTCCGTGACGGTGTTGGGTATTTGAAGGCAGCGGAGGACGATATGGATACTCCGACTTTGTTTGATCTGATTGATGAGAAAGGAGCATGACACGATATGAAGGCGATTATTCCCGGCAAGTTGACGGCGATGCAGCGGGAGGCTATGAATCGAGAACTCAATGATCAGATTGCAAAGCAGGTTCCCGAGCTTGCACATAACATTATGGCACTGGTGCTTTGGTACCTTCATGAGAAAGAGGGATATGGTCCTGTGCGCTTGACGAGACTTAACCGTGAATTTGCTCCCGCCATCCGACAGCTTCAGCAATACTACGAAATGGACAGCCACGATGACACCGAATGGCTTGTAAAAAAGAAGCTTCGCGATATTGGAGTCGATGTGGAGGCATTTGACGATGAGATCGGAGTCGAGGTGTCGGTGGTATGAGGAAAAGCGATTTTGAGAGAGAAACTGCCGCTTGGGAGAAGGTATGCCATGTTTGCGGTAAGCATTTTATTTCGGCACCGTTTCATGCTTGGCGTGATGGGATGCGTTGGTTTTGCTCGTATCACTGTACGTTAAGGTATGATGAGCTAAAAAAAGAAGAGAAGAGAACGGTTGAAGAGACCAAGAGTATTCACATAAAAAGAATTAAGAGATATAGGAGGGAAAAAGATGGAAGAACTTAAAAAATTGCTTTCTCGAGTCGAAGAGGATATCGCTTACCATGAGGGGCACGATCTTACATACACGCGATATTATTATGGGCTACTCAAGAAGCAGAAGGTTATTCTGCGTACCATTCGAAAGCTCGAGCGTATTGAAGAAAAACATCCGCTGATATGATTCGATACGAAAACGAATGTTGCGGTTGCGATGCGCCGGGATATCCTTGCCGAGGGCGCTCTTGCCCGCTTCTTCATGTACCGCATCTGATATGCGATGGGTGTGGGGATGAGTTTGACTTGCTATATCGTTATGTTGGAACAGACCTTTGCGAGGCGTGTCTTTTGGAGATCATGCGAGACGAATACGGAATTGGCGTGGAAGACGAAGAGGCTGTGGAAGGTTTTCTTTGCGATGAGGGCATACGGGAGATTTTGACCGAGGAGGTGGAGGAATGATAGGAAGAAGTAGGATTCGAAAGCTAGGTGAAAAGTGGCACGAAACGAGCTACTATCTTTCGAAATACGATATGAAGCCGAGTGAACTTTTACGGGCGAGGCAGAATGGATTGCCGTTTGAGGTGATCAGAAATACTTATTTTTACAACGAAGATGATTTTCATGCGTATTATGCCGGGTTGATCGGCTTTGACGTGGAAGATGGAAAATCGAAAGAAAGGGGAAATGAGATCAATGAGTAAGGAAACAGAAAAAAAGATGGTCGCGATGGATTATAGGAAGCGAGAGGCTATCTTTTCCAAGGAAGTGATCACACTGGAGGAAATGGCGCAGATGCTTTCGGTTTCTCTTGGCACGGCATCGGTCAAGATGAAGGAGATGAAGCGAAAGGCGGGCGACCGCTTGGGAATTCAAGGGCGCATTCATGTGGCGGACTATTTGGCATACATGGAACTGTCGAGTGAGTCGGCGCGATACAGCCGACCTATGGATGAGGTGCAGGACAAAAAATACGAGGAATCCATTCGACAGTTGCGAACCACGAGGCGTCGGACCGTGAACGCATAGGGGGTGGACATATGGCGCTGAATTTGAACAAGGTTCTTGTGGCGGGCAATATTTCCACCGATCTCGAGTTGAAGGTTACGCAATCGGGAAAGAAGACCGTGACATTTAATGTGGCGGTAAACAGTTATTCCAAAGGCAATAACACGGCCGACTTCTTCACGGTGGTGGCATGGGATGAAAAGGCAGAGTTTATTTGCCGATATTTCAAGAAGGGAAGTCCCATTTTCGTGGAGGGGGCTCTCAAAAATGAAAATTGGACGGACAAGCAGGGAAACAAGCGGATCGCGACCAAGATCATTGCTTCCGATGTTCGGTTTGTGGTAGGCAAGAACGATGCCGAGGCTACTCCCGTGGGCGGCAATTATGTTCCCGATGCCTACAAAACGTCCGTATCTGCCAACTTTGAGGCGGTATCCGGCGAGGAGATGCAGTTGCCGTTTTAAACGTATAGGTATCTGAAAAAGGAGGAGACAGTATGATTGATTTTGAATGGATTGATGTGAGAGATGCGCTTCCTGTGAAGCCGTATTTCGACGAGTACATGGTTTGTATCAAGGGTGCGGATATTTCGACGGTTCTATCTTTTGAAGACGGGGTGTTTTTTGATCCGAAAACCAATGAGGTCTATGACGTCGAGTATTGGCATCCGTGCATAGCGCCACCAAAGCAGGCGGGAATGATTGCGGTTGGGGAATATCGGGCGTTTTTCGGAAGGATGAAGATCGACGGTGTGGGTACGCTCGAGGGCGATTGGATTTATAAGCCGGATTTGCGATGTTGGGTCGGACGCATCGGCAGTTTCCCTGCGGAGATTTGCACGGTTGAGGAGGTGTTCGGATGTCGCACACGGTGATCGATTTTGTGGAGGCGACTCACACCTATCTTGTCAACGGTACCGAGATGCCGAGTGTGACGCAGATCATACGTCACTTATCGAGCGACCATTATGCGGCGATCGCGCCGTCGGTTCTCGATTATGCGAGGCGACGGGGGAGCATGATTCACGAGATCCTTCAGATGATGGACTACGGTGTGGATGTGGAATTTCCGCAGGAGATACTCGGATATGTCAAGGCCTATCTTGCTTTTTGCCGAGATTACCGACCCGTTTGGGAGGGGATCGAGCAAGTGGTTTATGATGGGCGGCGTGGTGTTTGTGGTACGGTTGACCGTCACGGGTTGATCGGTGGGCGACGCTGGGTGGTGGATATCAAGAACAAAAAGGCTCCCACGCGTGACAACTATATCAGCGATTGCTGTCAAACGGCGGCGTATGCGGAGGCGCTTGGGTATCCTTATGCAAAGCGGGTGGCGCTTTATTTGCGTGAAGACGGTGACTATCGGCTGTTTGATTGCGCTGCGTTTGAAAAAAAGCATGAGTTTTCGGGTGTGGAGCTCTTTGACGAATGTTTGGCATTTGAAAATAACATACGGAGGATCAGAGAACATGGAAAACGAAGTCGTAATGTATGAGGCGGGGCGAGCTTTGGTGGATTCTTCACGGGGGGGATATACCGTGACGTCGCCGTTTGAACGTGCGTCGATATTCCTGAAGCGTGGCACGGATTTCGGTGTGGTTCCCAAGGGAAAAAAGCCATCGCTTTATAAGAGTGGTGCGGAAAAGGTTTGTATGTTGTACGGGCTTATGCAACGTCCCGAGATTGAAAGTAAGATCGAACAGGTGGAAAGCGATTATGCGTTTTTCCACTATACGATCAAGTGCAATCTTGTAAAGATTGGTCCCGATGGCAAGGAGTACATATTTACTTCCGGCTTTGGTTCTGCCAATACCCGAGAAAAAAGGAACGGCTTCAACGACGGTTTTAATGCGGCCAACAGCACACTCAAGATGGCGCAGAAACGGGCGTTGGTATCTGCGGCGATCTCTATCAGCGGCATTTCGGATATGTTCGATCAGGATATGGAGAACGAGGACTTTATGAAGGGGGCAGGTGATCTGGTGAACACGGCGAAGGATGATGCGCCCGTTTCGGCCAAGCAGATACAGCGGCTTTACGCCATTGCCAACGAGCACGGATTTAATGCAAACCAAGCAAAGGAGATCATCATTGCTGCGGGATATGCTTCCACAAAGGATATCAAGCAAGCGGACTACGATAAGATCTGTTCGCTGTTTGCGGAAAAGGCCGCAGCGGGAGTCGAGACATGATCATACAGCAGATTGATTCCTTGGGGCGATACGTTGCCATGGGGACGGGGACGGTGCTTTGCCGCGAGGGCGACGAACCGATCCGCCTCGGTGAGGTCAAGGACAAGGGGATCCCCAAGATCTCCTTCACCTTGACCACGGGTGCCAAGAGGAATGAGGACGGGCATATGTCATATCAGAATGTGATATGTGCGGTGTACGGTAACAATTGGAACGCGTCGATGTTTGAGTATGCGTCATTGCTCAGCCGCAATGAGAGGGTCTTCTTTGCGGGTCCGATCTTGAAAAAGCAGGGCAAGGACGAGAGCGGGGCGGACATCACCTATTCCGAGGTGATGCTGGAGTTTTTGGTCTCGGTCAATGCCTTCTATGACGCGATGCTCGGTGGGGCGGTTCCCAAACCGAGAATAAAAGGGTCGTCCGGGGAGGACGATGGGTATTCATTTTAAATAATTAATAATGCGGAGGAAAAAACAATGCCGGAGAAAATCGGCCTTGATTACTTTTCTCTCTGCTGTACTTTGGATGATAAGTTTGAGCTGATCGAAGCGGAATTTGGGCTTACGGGTTTTGCGGTAGTCATTAAGTTGTTCCAGCGTATTTATGGGGAGCACGGTTACTACTGTAAATGGACAAAAGAGGTTGCAATGGTGTTCGCCATGAGAAATGGGACGGGTGCCAATGTCGTTTCTGAAATAGTGTCCGCTTCGGTAAAAAGGGGTCTTTTCGACAAAACACTATATGACAAGTACGGGATTTTGACATCTGAAGGAATCCAGAAACGGTACTTCAAGGCAGTGAGCCGCCGTAAAAGTGTTGAGTTGATTTCGAGGTACCTCTTGGTTGACTATACCCTTTTTTTGAAAGATGTTGACATTTCGTTAAAAGATGTTGACATTTGCGGTGAAGATGTTGACATTTCAAAACAGAGTAGAGTAGAGAAGAGTAAAGTAAAGGATAAGAAAAACAACAACAAAACAACAGATTCCGTCTCTCTGTCTCATGCGCGAGAGACGGCGCCCGAAAAGCGAACGGGGATCCCTTCGATAGGAGAATGCGACGATTATTTTTGGAAGCTGATGGATGACCCGTATTATGATAAGAATTTGCCTGCGGAGGTTGATCCGTCGATCGAATCGTTTCGGTTTCATGAATATAACGAGGCGAGGGGTTGGGATCGGGCATATGAGTGGAAGCATCTTGCTGAGCAATGGCTGAAGCAGTTGATTCCCAGGACGGGAGGAGGTTAATTATGCAAATCAGTACGATAGACGAGGCATATGCGTTGATTGATAACAAGGTGCCGATACGTTATTCGGGGATGTCTTTTATTGCCGAGGAATATCGTGTTAGAAAAGGTATCAAGGGGCAACGGGTCAGTTCGTTGGCTTTGGTACAGAGCAGAGAACGTGCCGATGGGTTGGGGCATTATAAGACTATTATTTGGGCGCCGGTGGAGAAGTGTGAGGTGGTGCGAAATGAATCGGTTAATTGCTTTACACGACGCTGATGCGGAACACTTTGGACGTTTAGATAAGTTTCCCAATTATGCGTTGATGAAGATATCGGCGTATCACAAGGCGCATGGAGATAAGGTGGTTTGGTTTATGCCGATTGAAGCACCGTTTTACGATCTGGTATATTCCAGCAAGATATTCGACTTTACACCCGAAAATCCGTATCTTCCCGAAAACACGGTCAAGGGAGGGACGGGGTACGGCATTTTTCAAGATCTTCCCGAAGAAATTGACAGAATGTTTCCCGACTATTCCCTTTATCCAAAGTGCGATTATGCAATAGGATTCTTGACGCGCGGTTGTCCGAACAAATGCTCATGGTGCTATGTTCCTCAAAAAGAGGGGGATATAAAGCCATATCGAACGTGGCAGGAGATAGTAAGAACAGATACCAACAAACTGACACTCATGGACAACAATATTCTCGCCCATCCACACGGAATAGAGCAGTTGCGGCAGTTGGCGGATACAGAGTATCGTCTTGACATCAATCAAGCGATGAGTGTGTTTTTTGTGACGCTGGAGACGGCAGATATTTTGGCTCGGATCAAGTGGCAGAAATACATAAGGTTCTCTGTGGATCATAAGGCGCAGATTGAAGGTATGTACCGCGCGGCGGAGTTGCTTTCGGAACGAGGCATCCCCAGCTCAAAGCTGTTTATTTATTGCCTGTTGACAGAGGATTTGGAGGACGATCTGCAACGCATATATGCTATGAGAAAGCTGCGATCTGTGACGCTTTACGGTATGCCGTACAAAGATCAACGTAAGGGGATTATCCCGAAACGCTGGCAGACGGTCATGGCACAAAAATATATCTATTCCGGGCAATGGAGAAAAATCGATTGGGCGGAATGGAAAGAGGATCATAAATTTTACCTCAAGGAGGAATTATGAAAGCAGTATTAATAAGCAATCGCCCCAAGTGGTGTGAACTGATTGTAGCGTTCAAAAAGAAGGTTGATATGAGAAAGACCCGACCGAATATTGAGGTGCCATTTAAGGTGTATATCTATCAAACAAGGCTGAAATGGGTGTACAACCTTTTGCGTGAAATCGGATTTAATAGTTTGGCAGATAAGATGAGATGTGGGCTTGGCAAAGTTATAGGAGAGTTTGTTTGTGACCAAATAGAAGTGATTGGTTTTTCTCCATACAATCATGGTGAGTACATTTGCAAAGATCAAACTCTCATAGACCAATCTTGTTTGACCTTTGAAGAAATGTTCGATTATTTTGGCGAGAAATACGGCTATGCATGGCACATTTCCGATCTTGTGATCTATGACGAGCCGAAAGAGTTGGGCGAGTTCTTCAAGGCTTGCGATAAGACAACGCCGACCGATTGCTCGGTTTGTGTGGATCATTTAAGAAACGTATGTAAGTCGCTAAAAAGACCGCCGCAGTCGTGGTGCTATGTGGAGGAGGTGCAAGATGGCTGATCGAGTTAAATGGCTTGACGAGGCGTGTCATGTGTGCGGGGAGCAGATCAACTCATGGGACAAGCGGTGCGGGAAGGCGCTGGGGTACAATCGGGCGGTCTGTGAGGCTTGCATCATCAAGGAGTATGACGTGACGGTTGATACTTTCCGAGCTATGATGAACCATCATTTCGGCATGATCCCGTGTCTTGGGCTATGAGAGAATTGAATAAGCTGACCGAGCATTTGCTTTCGCTCGGGTATACCAAAGACAACCCGCCCCCCGGGTATCGTGAGTGGAACGATTTTTACGGTGGCTGGCAGTATTCCTATAAGCAAGAGGGCAATATCGTGGTGCAAGCCCCGTGTGGGGTTATTAGCAATGCACGGTATGGTGGGTATTGTTCCGATGTAGGGTGGTTGGGAAAGAACTGGAGTCTTGAAAATGACAATGCGCTGATGCGGTGTCCTTACAAGCAGTATGGGTGTGCGCTCAACAATCCGCTCATACGAGACAAGTCCATTGCGGGCTGTCCGTACTGTGAGGTCAAGATCGTGGCGCGGGCGTTTGACTACGAGCTGTCGGCACAAGCCATCGAAGCTCGGAACCATACCGTATACGAAGAACGTGTCAAGGCGTTTGCCAAAGAGCAGACTTGGTTTTGCCGTACTCACATGAGATACGACAGAGAGAAAGACTTTTTCTATATGGATTTTGACCCCATGGACTGTATCAATCAAGCGGGGTGTCGGTACTGCTTTCGTTTGAAACGCGAGCTGACGGAAGCCAAAGGAAACGTGTTTTTTGATGTTAAGACCACAAGGGTGATCGAGCATGAAGATTTGTTTGGTGACGAGGAAGTGGTAACGATTGAAAAGGGGGTTCGGCTATTTGATACGTTGCAGAATTTGGATAAGTGCCTTGCAGTTGCAGAACGCCCCGATCTTGTGAAGCGATGCTTGATGAACAAAAGCAGATATTATCTACCGATGTTTTGGGCGGAGTATCACGGGAAGAAATACGAGCTTGAGGTATTGAATGTTCGGGCAATGAAGCGAGAGGCGCGGGACCTTGCACAGGATCTTGCGGACATTGCTGCGGGAATCAAGGTGATTCATGCGTCAGATATTGCCAATGATGCAAAGCAGGAGAAGCGCGAGAAACGGGCGGAGGCTTTACGCAAGCGGCTGGACAAGCTGATGAAGCTTTATGCCGCGGCGGGCGGTTATGACGGTATGGACAGCGCCAACTGTAATCGTCTCAAGAAAGCCGTGGCGCGCGGGCAGGTCACAGAAGAGGAGCTGGAGACTGCCAAGGACGAATTGATAAAGAAGCAGACGGCAGTTGCCGAAGAACAGTTGTCAATGTTTGATGAAACGTAAAGGATTGAGAAAGGAGATGTATTAGTAAAATGAAGATCAAAGCACAGAAGGGAAGCACCCTGAATGAGGCGGAGCGGTTGGAACTGGCGCGGTTATTGCTCAAGGCAGGATACACCGTCCGCATCGTCAAAGAAAAGGATGGCAACAAGGCGGCGTCATATGCCATCGAATACTCGGAAAGCGAATCCCCCGTCTGATGGCGGGGGAAATTGAAAAAAAGATGGCCAAGATCATTTATTTTGAGAAGGAAAATAAAAACAAATTTTATGGGTGGGTCTCGCAATATGTGAGCAGCAAGGACGGAGGGGAAATAACTCAATACCGTATAGTTGACTTGCTTGCATTTTTAGTGGAAAATCGAGTGTTTACGGTAAAAGAGTTGAGAGACGAGTTACGCAAAGAAAAAATAGGACTTGATGAAAAGTATTTTTTAAGTTTGCAGAAAGGATCGTGTATCAAATGAAAGTGTCACAATTACTTCATGTGATGGACAAAGAAAATGAGATCGTTGTCCATGACTATGACAAGCCCATTGACCAAAGTCTTCTTTACCAAGGAACGGCAAGGGGGATCTACAAAGACAATCCCCTAAACAGAATGCGTGTTTTGAGTGTTTGTGCTGTCGGTGATGTGATTTTGGTGCTTGTGAGAAATGGAGACAAACAATGAGCAAAGAGCAGATTGAGGGAATGGCGTATTCCGTATGTCGTCTTGAAAACAAACCCAAGGGTTGCGCAGCGTGTATGTGGAAAGCGACGTGTAGCGAGTATTTAAGTGCGGAAGCCTACTACAACGCAGGCTACCGCAAGCAGAGTAATTTATACCCGTGTGATGTTTGTAAATTCAACCCACCATCAAGCGGAGACGGAAAGCCTTGTACTGTGTGTCCTGCACAAGCGAAAGGTGGTGCGGAATGAGTTACATTATCACGCAAAAAGAAGTAATAACACGCAAAGAGCAAAAGTGTTTTGGGTGTGCAAGGAAATTTCCCAAAAACACAAAAATGCTTCGTGAAACCGTAAAAGATGATATTATTTTTACTGCTTATCTTTGCCCGACTTGTCAAAAAGTTATTTGTGAAAGAAGCGGTGACGATTTTTGTGAGGGCGATCTTTACGAATTAGCTGTTGAAGCCGAGCAAATATTGAAAGGCGGTGTGGAATAATGACTGAAATAGTTGGCATGATTTGCCTAACCGTTATAGTTTGTTGGTTTATGTGGCTCGGATTCAAAGAATGAAAGGAGAATGATATGGCACGATATATTGATGCGGATGTTGCGGAAAAAATAATTGCCGAAAAAGCAAAGGAACCTAACTATCAACACGAAGGCGAAGATTGGAAGTTTGGTTTGTGTATGGCGGAAACCACTATTGAAGAAACCCCCACCGCCGATGTTGTGGAAGTGAGGTGCAGATGTAAAGATTGTAAGCATTATCGACAATACGGAAAAACCTCGCTTGTTATTAATGGGAAGAATGTAAATGCAGGATGGTGTATGTTGAGAGCAAAAAGTGACGAAGAGCATAGAATGTTGCCGTTCGATTTTTGCAGTTATGGAGAAAGGAAAGAATGCTATGAAGCAAATGACGAAACTTGAAAATATAATTATGAACCGAAGCGGTTGCAACCGAGAAACTGCAAACCTTATTGCGAATGATATTTTTCAAGAATTTGAAAAAGACCTTCAAGCAGAGGTTGCGAGGGAGATTTTTGCGGAGATTGAGTTAGAAGTCAAAGAAGCTCTTGATAGCAATTATAAGGAAAGAGACACACGACTAAAGGACAAACACAAAAAACGAGAAATACCGCCTTGCTATTGCGGTGATGAGATTATTTGTGTTTGTGATGGTAAAATTACCGCATTACGGGGAATTGAGCATTTTCTTGTCGAACTCAAAAAGAAATACACGGAGGGAAAGAAATGAAACCGATATATGAGCCGAAAGGCAAAGCAAAAGAATACGGCGATCTTGCCATCAACATTTACACGGGGTGTCCCCATTCGTGTTATTATTGCTTTGCGCCAAACGTATTGCACAAGGTGAAAGAGGATTTTCACAAGTGCATTGCGCCGCGCCACAATATTGTGGAGGAGACCAAGCGGCAGATCGAGCGAGAGGGCATTACGGGAAAGCTGATCCATCTTTGCTTTACCTGCGATCCCTATCCAAAGGGCTATGACCTCTCGGTGACGCGGGAGATCATCAAGGTTCTCAAGGAAAGCGGAAACCACGTGCAGATCCTTACCAAGAACGGTGTGGATGCCATTCGGGATTTCGATCTTCTCGACGGCGAGGATTGGTTTGGTGTTACCTATGCGGGGTATGACCTTGGATATCTTGACAAGGTATCGCCCAGTGAGCAGGGGGCGGGAACGCCGCATGAGAGGTTATCGGCGTTACATATGGCTTTCAAGAAAGGAATTCGGACATGGATTTCGGCTGAGCCTGTATTGAACGCTGAAGACGTCATAACGCTTGTGGATCTTGCCGACTACGTGAACCTTTGGAAGGTTGGTAAACTGAATTATCACAAGTCTGACATCAACTGGAAGGACTTTGGGGAACGTATTGAGCGCGCCTTGAAAGTGAAAAAGCGTTGGCGAAGTGATTTTGATTATTACATTAAGGACAGCCTTCGGGCAGAAATGGAGGGAAGAAAATGAAAAAATGGGTGTTTTGGCTGTTGTCTCTGACGTGGGGGATGCCTTGGACTTTGATTGGGATACTTGTGACGGTGGTTCTTGCGATCTTTGGACACAAGCCACAGCGGTGGGGGTATTGCCGCTACTATGAGGTGGGGGGCAGATGGGGCAGTGTTTCGTTTGGTCCCGTTTTCATTGTGGAGAGGGGCGCGCGGGATTTTACCAAGGATCACGAACTCGGTCATGCCATTCAGAACTGTTATTATGGTCCTCTCATGCCCTTTATTGTTTGTTTTCCTTCCGCCGTTCGATGGTGGATGCGGATATGTCGCGAACAGCTGACAAAGAAAATATTTGTCTTTCTCTGGTACGTATCGTCGATTACGGTTGAGATGCTTGTCGGTCGGCTTCTTACGGTTTTTGGCGTGGCTTGGGGCGAATGTGTTTCTGTGGCGATCATTGGGTATTTGATGGCTCTATACCTTTGGTTGATGTTTTGTGAGATCCCCAAGTATGAGAGGGGGGCCGACGTGGATTATTACGGAATTTGGTTTGAAGCGCAAGCCTCACGGTGGGGCGAGGCGTTACTTGAAAAATTGAACAGGGAGGAATAGCAGGATGGCTAAAAAAGAGAAGGTAATGTAATGCGACAGCGTTTTGCCGTATATGCGCGACTTTGGGAGCATTACGGCACTTGATTGATAATATGTTGCTTGTGAAAATCGTTCCGTAAGGAATCGATTGATAATGTCGATGACATAATATGTTGTGTAGAACGAGCACGCATATGTCAAAGCGAAGAACAAAGTGTTAACTTTTCGTGAATCTCCAGGATTTTTTGAAATTTTTTGTTAAAAACCTAAAAAAATATGATATAATACTTACGCCTAAAATGTAAACAACGGACTGTAAACAATTTGAGGTGTGACTATAGTTTGTGAAATATGGGGGCGTTTATGAAAGATTTTTTATCATGGTTTACATATAATGAAAGAGAAAAGAGTGAGCGCAAGAAGAGAAAACACGAAGAACGAAAACTCCGTAAGGATGATCGGGAGAAACGAAAATCCGAGCGCATTCTCCAAAAGCGGCAACAGGAATCATGGAGGCAAGAAAATTTTGTTTGGAAAATCAAGAAAACGTGTTTCCGTTGTGCTTTCTTTTTTATTGTTATTTACTTGATTATAATAACATGCGCGACAGTAGCAGAGGCTGTTATTCCGATGTTCTCTGCCGAAACGGATGTATCTGGATTGAAAAATCTAATTAATAGTAACAGTACGTTTTTAGGCTTAGCTTCTTTTGCTTTGGCTATTTTTTCTATATATCAAGCTTTCAATGGTGAAAAGACCAATAAAAAAATGCTTGAAAATTTGGAGGATATCCATCATCAAGTGGAACACATATATAACGATAGTCATGTGTATGGCAGGGGAGGTAAAAATAATATTTCTCCTGGTAATGGTTCAGATGATACAAAATAAATAACAAGAGAGGTGTGTTTTATGTGCAAGAAATATGTGAATGTTACGGTGGATTGCTTTGGTGATATTGAAAGTTGTGATCTTGAGCCGATAGTATTTAAGTACCCTTTTGATAAAATAATTACGGATAAAGTTTGCGATTCCTATCGAACAAAAGCATTTCACTTAGTGACAAATATTAATGTTTTAGGAACAAGTGATGAAACCAAGAAAAAAAATAATGTCCTATATATGGACGACGGAAAACTTGATTTTATTGTTCGGTTGACAAAGTGTGACCCAGATACGAGCAAGAGAAGTTTTTATGACTTGGATGAATTTCAGTTAAACGTAAAAGAGCTGAGAGAAAGAAACAAAGTTGATGGTGCTTGCTTTGAGTTTGTCAATTATTCGCAAATCACAATGGTTCCTCCCATTGATTTGCAGGTGCCAGGAATGTATGTTATAAAGGTATTGATAAAAGAAGGAAAAGAAAAGGATTATTCTGTTCAGTTTATAAAAAAACTCATTGTCAATTAGTCAAAAGAGGCAAGTTCCCCCTGCATTTGCAGGGGGATTTTGCAATTTTAAGGACAAATAATTAAAATAGGGCTTGACTTTTTTGAAAAAGTTGCTATAATGGGGGTGAAAAGAAGAATTTGGGCATTTTGCCCGATAAAATATGATAAACCGAGCGTATCGGCGAGCTGAAAAGGCGGTTTGAGAAGTGTTTGGTTGGACGTGTCCTCCAATCGGCTTCTACAATGCTCCATGGTTTGGAGCTGTGGGTCTGTCTCTGGCTTGGCGGTGCGGTCGGTTTTTGCGCTTTTTTACGGGCTTTTTGTTGTTTGGGAGGTGGATTTTACGGCGAAGGACAGAGCTCTGTGTATCCACTGCGGAGAAGTTTTGGAAGGGGATCGCGCGGTTTTGGGCTGTGCGGTTTGTATGGACTGTCAGCAAACGATCTTTGCTCGTTTGGAAGAGAAGAACGGTTGTCACATGGCCATTTTCCTTGCTTGCGGAATGTTTGATCTTCCTTGCGTTCCCGAATTGGTTCCTGAAAATTTTTGCGATTTTGAAGGCTCCCGATGGGCGAGGTATTGCGAGCTTTTAGGGGAATGGGACGGAATGGTCAAGGCTGACGGGTCTGCTTGTGGATTCCTTGATGGGGTTTGCGATGTTCGGCGTGTGTTCGGAAGAAACGTGACCGAAAAGGATTTCGGACGATACATTGCCGTGGAAAAGGAGCATCTTGCGAGGTTGCCGGGAACGGCGGAACAGAGAGCAAGATGGGGAACCGATGATATGTGGAAGGGGTTGATGATGACCACCGAGGTCTATGATGCCCTTGACAAGCAATATGAGTCCCGCGCTTCCGAGTTCCGAGGACAGACCCTTTCTATGCAGCAGAAAGATGCCATTGTTAAGGTTTGCAAGTGGAACATGGTCATCGACCATTTGTACAAGATGGGGAATGTAGACGCGGCGCAGAAGATACAGCGGATGGTACAGATCGAGCTGGAGTCCGAACAGATGAGAAAGAAGGACGAGAAGCCGACCGAGCAGTTGCGCGTGGATGCCTTGGCGGTGGCGCTCGAGGATGCGGGGTTGATGGAGTCGGGGGATTTCCTTAACTGTGATGAGCTTATTGAGGTCATGCGCGACCGATTTGTCAAGTCCAAGAAGTACGGATACTCTTTGGACGCGGCTGATCAGATGATTTTTGACTATGTGAACAACCTTCGGGCAAACGCGGATTTGGCGTTGCTTTCCTCCCTGCCCGAAGGTTTAGAAATACAAGACGAGTACGGCGAATTTGAGGCCGAGGAGACCGAGGAGGAAAAGAGGCGTAAGCAATACGCAGGTCTTGTCAAGGTGCAATTTGACAGTGAAGGGTGAATTTTGATTTAACGGGGACGCCTGCGGGCGCGGGGGAGGTCGCTTTTTTGAAAAAAAGCTCCGCAAAAAACTTTTGATCCGCGCCCTTGCCAAAGTTTGAGCGAACATAGTGCACCCAATTTAGTGCCGCCATGTTCGCACAAACTACAATAAGGGCGCGGATCAAAAGTTTTTGCGGAGCTTTTTTCAAAAAGCGACCTCCCCGCGCCCGCAGGCGCCCTTGTTAAATCAAAATTCACCAAATGCGGAAAGGAGAGCTATGCCGAGTGGGTATGCGGGAGAGGGGAAGACCTTTTCCAAAAAGTTGGGGCGATGGGTAAAAAAAGAAAATACCAAGGCCTTTGATTACGATGCGGTTAACGGGAAGTCGGCGGCGCTTTTGATCAGTTTTTTTCGGTGGTATCCCGACTATTTTGCCGATCTTTGCCGTGCGGAAAATGCGACGTACCGTTTGGAGCTTCCGCAACGGTTGATGCTCCGCATTGATGCGCGATATAAGGATGTTTATATCACGGGATGCCGCGGACTTACCAAGACGTATGTGAAGTTACTTGGCAAGATGATAAAGGGAATTTTGTATCCCGGGGTCAAGATACGGTACAACGCGCCCAACCAAAAGCAGGCGGCGGCATTGGCCACACAGGCGTTTCATCAGATCGAGAAGGACTATCCCATCATTGCGTCCCACTGGTCGGTGCGGAATGACCGTCAGGATATGTTCCGCATTACCACTATATACGGATCCGAGTTTACCATGTATGCGCCTCGCGGCGACAACTGTTCGGAGACGGTGGCGGAGGAGATCGGACAGGAGGGAGAGGATGGCTTTGACATGGAGAAGTACGAAAAGGACGTACTTCCCACCTGTCGTTTGGTTCGCATGGTCAATCAAAAGCCGGATGAGACCCACATTCATCTTCAACATTCGCATATTTCCAATGCTTGTTCCAAGCAGAACCGCGCTTTTACGGTACACCGCGAGGGTGTGATGAAGTCGATGCTGTTTGGGGAGAAATACGATGGCTATGTGATCGACTTCTCATGGATCACGGCGCTCATGGGCAATTTGCGTGATATCAGCTACATCAAGGACATGAAGAAAACCTTGACGGCTGTTGACTGGCTTCGTGAGATGTGTGCCAGATATACGGGTACCGAGGAAAATCCTTTGATTTCCGACGAAATACTGGCGCGGAGCAAGCGGCTTCGTGTGGCAGAGTTTGAACATTGCGGCGATCCCGACGCCATCTATGTGGTTTCCCACGACGTTTCCTATGTGGACAGCCGCAAGAACGCGAAGTGTTCGGACATAGTTCTCAAGCTGACATCCTACAAAAATGTGAACAAGCGGGATAAGTACCGTGCGCAGGCGGTATTTATTGACAACTACCCGCCGCCTGCGACCGATTATCTACAGGCACAGCGATTGCGTGACACTTGGGCGCGATACTGCCGTGACGGGGCGGGTACCACTTACCTTGTGGTGGATGCGCAGGCTTACGGTACGGGCGTGGTGGAGGAGCTGATGAAGCCGACGGGCGACGGCTCACCGTCACTGTGCTGTGTAAATCATTGCGCTTTTACCGAGATTGAGCAGAAAGGTGCATTGCCTGTGATCTATCCGCTCAAGGCGGGAACGCGAGGGGCGACCGATGCCGACGGGGACATGATACGGTATGCCCAAGCAGAGTTTGATCAGGGCAATGTGGAGTTGCTTTTGGGAAATGTACTTGACGGTGTGGAGGCTTATAAAGATGCCAACGGGATCAAGGACAATTTTGCGGATGCGAGGATATCCTTGCCATACAAGATGACCGAACTGCTTTGCCAGCAGATCGCCAATCTAAGAACCAAGGTCAGCGGGGTATCGCTCAAAGAACAGAGAAAGTCGATTTCCATTCAACGTGACGTATGGTCGGCGCTCAAATACGCGCTTCGTATGAAGCAATTGCTTGAAATTGAGTTAAAAAAGGAAAAATACCGCGAGCAATCCTCTTGGGCAAAAGCGATCGAGGCGGCAAGATTCGGTGTCAATTTGTCCGGCACCCGTGTCGGCAATGTGCGTTCGGGGCTTTTGGCAATGAGAAGGCGGTAAGTGTCGCAACAGATGTGACGGCACATTTTGGGGGAAAAATGGACGACAATTATCAACTTTATGTGGGAAGACTTCAAGCGCTTCCCGAGGGGATTCGGTTCTCCTTTTACAATGATAGACATTGCTATTTTTTGGTATATGACAGCAAGAAGCCCGAAGGGGATTTTTGCGAGGTGGATGATGTCGGTATAGAGGCGTTGTCCGACGAGGAGCTACAGTGGCTTTTCCTTTGCAAGGCGGCTATCAACGCCGAGCATATGGCAAAACACGGAGAGCAGTATGCGGATATGCTGTCTGATTATGCCGATGAATTGGAGTATCAATTCAAGGTGGAGATGGAAAAGATCAAGAGGGAGGCGGAGGATTGATGGAAAAAATCAACAGGGAGATAAAGGGCGGAGAGATGGAGCACGAAACGTCTTATGCCAATATTCTTTCTCGGTTTAATAAGCTGGCGGAGACATATGCTTCCGTATTGCCCGAGAATTCTTTCTTTTCCGCCATTTCCCGCGCCGGGCAACTCCTTGCCAATGATCCGGGGATCCAAAATCGGCGCATCAAGGGGATATCGTCTCTTCCCGTGGACTACACCAAGGAGGAGATCGGTGCCTTTCTGCGCAATCCTTACGGTAACGAGCGACCGCTTCGTCAGACCTCGGAGATCTTACGCGTAACGGCGTATCCTTATTTTAAGATCACCAAGACCTATCAGGACATTCCGACCTATAGGTATTATACCAAGCCGCTGTATTTGGAGCGTGAGGAGGCAGAAAGTGCCGAGTTCTTGCGTGAGGCGCGGTTGCTTGACAAGCTGTCAAAGGTGCTTTCTCCTGCTGCGTATGCTCATAAAATTGCGGGGCAAACGATGACCGAGGGTAAGGTATTCTATGTGCCGCGGATATCGGTCGACAAGTCCCACAACGGAATTCGATATGCATTTCTTCAACAGTTGCCGAGCGATTATTGCACAATCGTCGGGCGCAATAACATAAGCGGGTATACGGTATCTTTCAACATGATGTACTTTCTTCAGCCGGGTACCGATTGGCGGCAGTTTGGAGATCTGTTTGAGCCGTATCTTGAGGATTTTGCAAAAATGTTTGAGGGGGATGTCCCAAAGAAGAGGACAAAAAGAGCGGTTTACAATACGGAGCGCTTTTGCATAAAAAGTGGCAACGACAGACTTGACTTTTACCCACGCAATCTGGTCCGTGATGGCGCCGGGGAGCCTCGTGTATTCATGCAAAACGGTGTGTGGATGTATAATGTGACTCTTCCGGCAGACAAGGTTTGGACGTTTGAAGCAGATGATGCATCGCCTGCAGTCATTTCGCCGTTGTCGGGCTTGATGTTGACATACTCGCAACAGAGTGATTACGAGGCGGCGCAGTTGTCGCTTCTGCTCAATCCGTTGGTCAAGATATTTACCGGTGAAATTCCGTATTTTAACGGCAATTCTACGGGGAAGGAAGATGACTACCGACTTTCGCAAGGCGGTCGTCTGTTGTTCCAATCCTATTTTGATCGGCTGATGTATGAAAATAATACGGGCGGTACGGCATTTTTCTCGGCACCGGTGGAAAACATCAAGAGCCACGATTTTGCCGAATCTGCCAATGCCAACGAGATATCCGAGTCCTTTAACCGCTACGGTATGGAGAAAGCGGGATTGGCGGGCTTGATCCCTGTTACCGATGATGTTAAGGCGGCGCAGGTGGATTCGTCTTGCAAGATCGAAGGGCGGTTCCTTACCTCGGTCATTTATCCGCAGTTCTGTCGTATGATGAACGCGGTTTATGAATCGCTGGGACTCCGATTCGATTGGGAATTTGTCATGTTCGGTGACATATTCTCGGAGGAAAAGATCCGTGAGGATGCGCAAAAGCGGATCGATATGGGTGATATATCGGCAATGTTTGTTTTGGCGGCGCTTAGCGGAGACAGTTGGTTGGATAAGCTGTCGATGGTGCGTGCCGTTTCCGCTTGCGGTATGATGGATGAGTTTGAGATTCCCAAGACCGTGTACACGCAGAGCGGAAAAGAGTCGGGTAGACCCAAGACAGAAGGTGTCTCCTCGGAGGCCAAGGAAAAGGCGATCGATGCGGGGGTGACGGAATAATGAAAGACCGTAAAAGATCGGAACAGAAAAGTCTTGACGAAATGATATCGGACATCCACGGAAGGGGAAACGATGTGGAGATACGGTACTGTCGAGAGGGGAAGAAAGTATATGAGGTCAGCCGACGCCTTGTGGCGATCATGGTGACGGAAAGTGAGGCGGTTGAAGCATGAAGATCCTTGCCATTGACCCGGGAGATGTTGAGTCGGGTTATGCGCTTATCGATTTCCCCGATTTTTCGCTTATTTGCTTCGGCAAGGTGGAGAATAACGAGCTGATGGGGATGCTTCCGGAGCTCGGTGCCGAGGCTGATTCGGTGGCAATCGAGATGATCGCGTCCTACGGTATGCCTGTGGGAAAAAGTGTTTTTGAGACGTGCGTTTGGATCGGCAGAATGATCCAGGTTCTTGGCGGGACGCCTCAATACGTTTACCGCAAAGACGAGAAGATCTGTCTGTGCGGCAATATGAAAGCCAAGGACAGCAACATCAAACAAGCGCTCATCGACCGATATGCCGTGTTCGACTTCCGAACGGGCAAGGGAACCAAGTCGCATCCCGACACTTTTTACGGTGTTTCCAAGGATGTTTGGTCTGCCATCGCGGTTGGGGTTACTCTGTTTGAAAAAATATAATTTCTGCAATTGAATATCATTCCTCTCCGAAATGGGTTGGAGGGAAGAGCCGATGGGGGCTATGAAGCATGGATGCTTTTGCGTTGATGCTTTGTAGCCCTTGTTTTTATTTTACAACAACAAAGGAGTTTCGGATATGACATGGGAGATTGTTTTGGGACTGATCACCATCTGTACCTTTTTGGTTACTTTTGGGAGCATTCTATACAAACTGGCAACGGTGCTCACGCGGTTGGAGGCGTCGATCAATCAATTGAATGATTGGCACAAAAAGGCTGATGAGGAGCATGAGGAGTATGACGAGCATTTGAAAAGGCACGATCTGGAGATCTTTGATCATGAGTCGCGCTTGGTATCGTTGGAAGAAAAAGATAAGCACGCGAGGACGAGAGGAGGCGGCGGGACATGAGCGTCAAGACCAAGATCGACGGTGGGCGCACGGCGTCCTTTCGCGGAGAACTTCGTGTTCTTGCGGAAACGCGAGGATTGCAACAGAAGGTTGAGGTTTGGCTTCTGAATGATGAGGTCAATCAAAACAACTGGCGGTATGTCAATCTTCGCGAACATATGCCCCTTTTTGCCGAGACACCGCTTTTGGTGGCTTATGTGGGCGGCCGCGTAGGGGATTCTCACAATTTTGATGAGATTAAAAACGCGGACGGAACCGTTTCTTATTCCTTTATGTCGGCAACGGCAGAGAGGATCGTCGGCTATTTCAAAAGCGCGGAGGATATTCGCGTTGAGGTGGTTGACGGAAAAACTTGGATCGTCGGAACGGGATATATATGGCGCTGGTATGCGCGGGAGTTGGTCGCCAAGCTGGAGAAACAGGGACTCCGCGGCATGGCGGTCAGCATCGAGACCTTGATCGATGAGGGGCATATTGACGGTGAGGTCGAGGTATTTACCCGGTACCAAATTCTCGGAACAACGATTTTGGGAGACGGTGTGGCGCCTGCTGTGGCTGACGCAAGCATTCGTGTCCTTTCGGCAATCGGAGTTGACGAAGTGCGACGGATGACACTTCGTGTAGCTTCTGAAAACCAAAATAATCATTCCAAAAATTCAAACAAAGGAGTAAAGGGAAAAGCAATGAAAATTACCGAAGTACAAGCCAAGATCCCCGATTTTAAGGTTCTTGCTGTCAACGGTGAAAATGTGGCGCTTCTGTCTGCGGACGGTGAGCCTTACGTTTGCACCGCCAAGAGCGAGAACGGAGAAATCATTGTCGGCGCGAAGATGGCGGTTGACAAATTGAGCCTTTGCGCGGACGGTACATCTGTCGAGGTGGAGTCCGACAAGCTCACAGCGGTGCTTTCCGCGCGTTGTCGCAAAGCGGAGGCCGATCTTGCCGAGGAGAAGACGGCGAGAGTAAATGCCGAGGAGGAGCTCGGCAAGATGAAGAAGGCGGAAATGAAACGCCGCTGTGAGGCAGTCAAAACGGCTTTGAATGACCGTCTTGACGAGATCAATGCCAACCGAGGTCTGAAGATCGACAAAGCCATCTGCACAGATATGCTGACCGAAGATGCTGTTGCAAGATTCGCTGCGATGGAAGACGGAGACGGGAATTTTATCGGTGATGTCTGTGCCAAGAAGGAGCTGGATTCCCGATGCATGGAAAAGGTCATCGAGGCGGACGTTGCCAAGAACAGCGCTTCTCGCAAGCACTATGCTTGGGAAGATCACAGAACCAATTCTGTGGGCAATGACAACGGCGTTCTCGGTGCCGTCAAAAGACTCGCAGGAAACAAGTAATTCAAAAAAGGAGATAAACAAAAATGGAATTTATCAAGAATACCATGTTTGAGATCAAGGTCTCGAACAGCGTAAGAAATCAGACCCAGCACGTTCCCGGCAAGTTCGGCACGGGCACGGCAAGCGCGTTTGTTCCCGCTGCTTGCTCGGCGGGTATGCTTTGCGTAAAGAACGGACTCATTCCCTCCGAGGGCTATGAGGGCGTGGTGGACGCGGCCGGCAATCCCCGTATTCTGAACGGCAACACTTGGTACTTCAACGCCGCCGCAGATGGCAAGGCGAGCGGTACCGTCGGTGATCATACCGGCATTTATGCTTTCAACAATTACGATGTCAACAAGGCGGTGTCGGGCGAAAATCTCTGGAACCTCGGTGTGAATACCCTTGGTGTCGGTCTTCCCGAGGGTGAGCTCGGCGACTTCTTCGAGATCCTTGTGGGCGAGCAGTATGCCTTTGGTGTGGGTAACTTTACAGCCGCCACCGCCAACAGTAAGTATGCTGTTATCGCAAACGGTCTTTTGATTCCTGTGACCGAAAAGCCTGCAAGCGGTACAGGTGTTTGCTTTGAGATTCTTCGCACCGCGCCCGTGAACGAGGGTACCTCGTATTTCGGTGACGCCTACATTCTTGGCGCACTTCGCGCCTGATTCCAAAGGAGGTTTAAGACATGAGCATCATGAGACTCAATTCGATTTCCCGCGATCTTTTCAACTCGGTTCAGTGTGAGGACAGAAAGGTCGTGGTAAACGGCAAGACCATTTCCCGTAACGACATTGTTGCGACAGGCCGTCTGATTACCTGTGAGTATGCAGGCGCCAAGATGAGCATTCGCCCCGATTTTGCTGGTAAGTTCAATTCGATCTGCGAGGCGGAGGGCATCGACTATACCGCCATGGCTCGCGATCATCAGGAGAGCAAGTTCCTCTTCTGCGCGGCCATTGCCAATGCGTCCGTAGGCAAGGAAGCGCCTGCGACCTTTGAGGAGGCCAAGCGCGGTAACTATCGCACCAATCCCACCTTCTGGGCGGCTTACAACGCCATTGACGCGGACGTGATCACCCCCGTCCTGCCCACCATCTTTGAGGATGTGGCATCGGGCGGTCTGATGCAGATGGTCAACTGTCCTCTCGGTCAGACCTACCAGCTTGACATCAGCGCCAACGATGTGTTCCTCTTTGAGGATTCCTCTTGGGGCAGCGGCAGAAGCACCACCAAGAACTATCTTTACGGCAAGACCGTCACCCTCAATCCCAAGCCCTACTCCTGCAATGCCACCGTTAAGTGGTATCAGGATGTTGTGGCCGGTGACGCGGGTCGCTACTATGCCGCGATCATTGGCGGTGTGTGGAACAAGATTTACGCCATCTTCATGCGGACCTTGATGACGGCGGCTTCTTCCACCAAGTACATTCCCGAGGGGTTGAAGGCAACCACCTACACGTCGAGAAACTGGGTCAACATCACCACCAAGGTTGCCGCCGCAAACGGTGTGAAGCGAAGTGACCTTTTCGCATTCGGTACTCCGATGTCTTTGGCGGCGGTACTTCCCGTGGACGGTACCGGCGGCGCGATCACAGGACTTCAGCACGGTCTCGGCGAACAGTGGTTCACGCAGGGCTATCTAAATCGTGCGGGCGGTGTGGATCTGATCGAGGTCAACCCTGTTATCGTTCCCGGTACGCAGAACTCCACGATCGACACCATCGATCTGGGTGACAACATCTTTATCGGTGCCAAGGGCGGTCATGGCTATGCACCTATCTTCTGTGCGATGGCAGACGGCTCTCCCATCACCTTGGAGGCTCATCCTCACGAGACTGCGGACTTCACCGTTGATATCAACGTGGAAGCTATCTTTGACATTAAACCCGTATTTGCGGGCAAGCTCGGTCTGATCGAGGAAGCGATCATGGCGTAATCACGTCGAACACGGTTTGAAATGAGGGGAAGATAAGATTTTCATGCTTCCCCTTTCCCGAAAAAGCCAATGGAAAGGAAGGAGAAAAACAATGGCAACAAGTGAAACCAAGAGAAAAGAAAAGCCTGCCGAGGCGGCAGAGATCAACAAGGAGAAGGGCGTCGCCGTTCCCTCCGACGAGAAAAAGACAGAAGGCGAAACGTTTACCCGTGAACAGGTGGATGTGATCGTGGCAAGTGCTGTGGAGGCGGCGGTGGAAAAGGTGCGCTCCGAGATGGAAAGTGCCAAGGCGGAAAATGCTACCGTGCTTCAGGTGGCGCAGCAGGAATATGTGACGCTTATGTTTGTCGGCTCCATGGCTGCCGGAAGCGAAGTGGCGCTCGGTGCTTTCGGCAAGATCAACCGCGCTTTCGGAACCATTGACGTTCCCAAGAAGGATTTCCTTCAGAATCGTGATTTCATGGTGGATCGTCTTCTTGAAAAGAAAAAGCTGATCGTTATCGACGGTCTTGACGAGCAGGACAGAGAGAGATTCGGTTTGCTCTACCGAGATGGCGAGCTTTTAGAGCCCAATGTGTTCCTCCATATTTTGGATTTTTCCGAGGACGAAGTGGCTGCGCTCTTTTCCAAGCTGTGCGATTCCCATATGAGGACGGTGGCTACGACCTTTATCACTGCCTATGAAAAGGGCGATGCGAGGGTCACGCAGGAAAAGGCAAAGCGCCTCAACGACATTTCCAAGAAAGTGGATGCCGATGGCTTGTTTACCTCGATCCTTGAAGATATGGGGCGCAAGCTGTCCGACTGACGATAGGAGGGAATCTTTATGTTTCAAAATATTGTTTCCGTAGTCGAGATCGTCATTCTTTTGGCGGTGATCGGCTGGCTGTGTCATAAGGCGATCAAGGTTTTGAAGCCGCTCTTTACCCATCCCGAGTTCTTTGGCTTGGTGATGGATTCGGTGGCCGAGGCAGAGGACAAGTTCAAGGGCGACGGTCGCGGGCGAGATAAGTTGGAATATGTGGTGTCGATCCTTTTGGGCTATTGTGAGGACAATGGAATCAACTTCACCGAGTCTGCTTTGGAGCGAATCGTCAATCTCACTGTTTCTGCGGTCAACCTTATAAAAGCCTTTGTGGCGCGTTCCCGTTAAGGCGGGAGGTGGAGTGAATGACTCCGATCTTGAAGGTCTTGACCGAGTATTGCGCGGTCTATGTGGACGACATAAGGCTTGAGGAATTGGCGAGCGTTGATGCGCCTCTTTGGGCACGAAGGATGTACGGTTATTTCCGCGCGGCGGTTCCGCTTTTCAATCTTCCGTCGGAGATGCCTGAATTTCTTTTGGGACGCGAGGGCGACGAAAAACTGGTGGAGCCGAGGTTTGCCGATGCGCTGTATCAAGTGCCCGTCAATGAGGCTTCCGATTTTACGGTCGATCTTGGGGAGGACTATGCAGGGTTTGATCTTTGCGCGTGTCGGATGCGTTCGGTGGATGGGGTTGGCAATGTGATGCTGATCCCGTTTCCGTCGGACTACGATGCGGAGCGCGGGGATGTGGTGGTGCACGCCACGGCAACGAGGGAGATTCCCGAGGGCGCGTATCTGGAGTTTGACTTATATCGGGACGGCTATTTCCGTAACACACTGTCTGCCGAGATCATGAGCATTCTCGGGATGTGCTTTCAGGTGGTGTGGCAGGATCGATTCAACACCGATTGGCTTTCCAATGTGTCCAAAATCGAGGATAAGTCTTTCTTCGAGCAGAATCGCGCCAACAAGGAAAATGCTGATACCGCCCGTCTTCGGATGCTCCGTGAAAAGCTGGCGGGTGAGATGCGGCGGTATGAGCAGAATCTTTATCAAAGGCAATTTATTTCCGCTTCAAAGCGGATCAAGCTGTAAATGCATTCCATGGTTTGAAAGGAGAGAATACGATGGAAAAATATTTTACTGTCACAAAAGAAATGATGTTGGGGGCGGTCACCTATATGCCCATTAAGAACAAGCGTGATCTGTCCCGACAGATCGCCTCCCTCTGCGTAGAGGGTAAAAAGACCGCCGAGCAGAATCGTGCGGGCGAGTCGCTTATGGCGTTTCCCGCGATGCGCGGCGAGGACGCGGCACTCAAATCCATGTTGCTTCTTAACACACTTTTGGGGTTCTATTTTGACATAGAGCTTCCCGAAAAGGACGGGGAGGGAAAGGATGTGGATTCTTATGCACGGCACGACTATTACGCGGGAGGACACATTCTCAATCAGATCGAGCGGTTCAAGAAGGATGAGATGTGTCGAGAGCGTGCGTATGAGCTGTTGTCCGATTACAAGGAGTTCAGGATCATGGTGGACACCGAGATTGCCAATCTCAAAGCGGTGAACAACGACGGATTGGCGAGATTTACGGCGGCTTGTCAGATCTTCTCCTCTCCCGAGGTGCTTCGCGAGCTGATGAATGAGCTCAAGAGTGTAGCGGGGCAGACCGTCGAAACTTTGGCGGAACGCGGCGAGAAGGAGCCGAGCAATGGTTGATCTTCGCTCGCAATGGTACCCTTACACAAGGGTGCAGGACGGCTTTTTCAACTTCCGTCAGTTCGCGACCTTTCCGCGCATGATTTGCGACTATCTCATTGATGCGCCGCGTGGGGACTATGTACCGCCCGATGACAACGCCTATTCCCGATGCCGACTGTGGAAATATCTGTATTACGACGGTGCAAAGCCGTTGGAAAGTCCGCTTCCCGACATCGAGCAAAAGATGAGTGTTCTGTTTGACCCCGAAATGGCGACCGAACCGCCCACCGAAAAGGGGTACCGTCTGATTCCGCAAGAGTACATCAAGCAGGCACAGACCGAGGCGCAGACTCGCATCTACGTCTATATGGGACGCACGGTAGCCTCGGTGGATGACAACCGCTTTTCCGCGTCCGTGGTGTTTGACATCTTCACCCATTATACCTACGAACTCAATACCAAGGCGGACGAATACAGCCGCTCGGGAGCCATTGCGGCGGCGTTGATCGAGGCGTTGATCGGGGTGAATATGACGGGGATCGGCACCTTTTCCATGAGCCGAAAGGTGCACCCCGACTGCGGAAGCAAGCCAATCTATGACGGCAATGCCAACGTGGGGCGGCAGGTCATTATCGGTCTTGAAATGGCGGCCATGGGAGATTGTGGAATCGGTGAGGTTGCCAATATGCCTTTCGGGGATGATAACAGGATTCGATTTGTGTAGGAGGAATTTTTATGAGAACCATTACCAATGAAATCGATATGATTGCGCTGGGGCGCGCGGAGCTTGAGGCCATTCGCAAAAGCGAGTTTGATCGCGGCTATGCAGAGGGACTTGCGGCGGCGAGGCAAGAGACACAAACCAAAGCAAGGGCTCGCGCCCGCTCCAAGGTGAAGGACGAAAACGGAAACGCGGTGGAATTCCGCGCGGCGGTGGTGGAACCTGACGATGGCGAATAACGCAAAGCAGTATATGCGATCGGTTGTCGCGTTTTCGGGGGGAATGTCTCTCCCGACAAACGCGCCGCCGCAGTACGGAGATCGCCATCGCCAATATCTGCGCGAGCGAACGGCGATCTTTGCGCGGGAAAGAGCCTACCTTGCCTCCGATTTCACAGAGGCGAGCTGCCAAGGGCTTTCCGAGGATTTTTTTGCATATCGCGCGTTAGGCGTTCGCCTTGCCGATATTGCGAGCGAGACTGCCGGGGCGATACGAAGAAGCGACGATTATAAACAGGTTTTGTTTGCTGATCCGTCGGTGGGGTATTTTCCCATTGGTGCCAAGATGATCGCCATGGGGAGTGTTTGGCTGTGTATCAATCCCACAAACCTATCTTCGGCATCTCCTACGGCGGTGGTTGCAAGGTGCAATGCTTCCTATAACGCCTATGACGCTTACGGAAACATTGTCACGGAGCCCTTGATCGTGGAGCGGTGTACCATGTCGGGAAATTCGCACCGAACGTCGGACAACATCGTTATGATGGACGGCTCTTTTAATGTTATCTGCCAGCGAAACGAAAATACGTTGCGTCTGGGGGAAAACAAGCGCATCATTCTCGGAAATCGCCCCTACCACATTACGGGCTTTGCCGATTTTGCGCAGGAATTTACGGGAGATCGCGACAGCGTTCGTCTTTTGACCTTTACGGTGCGTGTGGAGGAGCCGACCGAGAGCGATGACATGGAGGCATTTATCGCCGACGGAAAGTCGCTTTGCTTTTCCGCTTTTATCGAGGGCGAGTCCCGACTTTCGGTGGGGCAAGTGACCGATTTCTCGGCTTACTTTGCGGTGAACGGCCGCGCGGTAGGGCGAAATGATATAGGGATTGGGGCGGTGGACTTGGATGTCAATGCCAATCGCGGTGTTCTTTCAGCCGAGTATCCCGAGGATTATCGCGGTGCGGTATTTTCCTTGGAGAATGACACTCTTCGTGCCGTTACGCCCGACGGGTCGGTGGCTCCCGCGCTTGGGCTGGACGACGGAAAGGTTACGGTGTGTGCGGGCGACGAAACATTGCCGATCACATTTTTGTGGTCGTCCGACGACAGCGAGGTTGCCGTGGTGGATGCCGACGGGCGCGTGACGGCAGTCGGGGAGGGGAAAACGGTCATAAGGGCTGTTCTCGCACAAAACAACGACGTTTGCGCATCGGTGGCACTCTCGGTGGAAAAAGCGGCTTCCGAGGCGTGTGTGGAATTTATTGGGGGTATAGTGCCCTCAATTCGACAGTTTTCCTCTGCGACACTGACGGCGACTCTTTATGAGGGCGGTTTCGGGTCGGACGCACCGCTTACTTGGACATTTTCGGGGGCGAATTGTCGCTCCTATTCGGTAAGAGTCGCGGAGGACGGGCGGTCGTGTGTGATCTCTTGCTTGTCGCCCGATGCGATTCCGCTTACCGTTTCGGTGAGGCACGGCGATGTTTGTGCACAGACGGATATTGCACTTGAAGGATATTAAGGAGGCGGAACATGACCGGTTTTATTTGTCCGTATTCGGTGCGGGACAATCGATTTCGGTTCCTTCTTTGCCGCAGAATATCCGACGGTAAGATCTATCGGACGGCGACCGAAGCGGCGGAAGCGTTTTGTGCCCACCAGCATCATTGTCCGAAAACGGGACGGGCGGAGAACACCGAGGCCGCCAAAGATTGTTTTGAATATCACTCTTCCTAAAAGAGTTGATAGATACGGAGGGGGATGATTCCATGGATATGATCTTGGCTGACGCGGATAAAAAGGCGAGCATTCGGCAAGGAAAAGCGGTGGATGCGCTGGGGCTGACCTTTTATCCCATACGGATGTCACACTATGAGCAGTTTGTTCGATGCAAGGACGCGTTGCTCCTTCGGATGGGAGTGCTCCCTGTGCGCTACCTTTCCAAAGATTATTTTTCTGCGATTTTTGCGTTGGAGATCGATGCTTTGAAAAAGGGGGCGCGAGCGGGGATCCTTGAGCGGGTATTTCGCTTATTTTGCCTGTCTCTTGGGATTGGGTTTACCGACGAGGTGTTGGAGAACGGTATCACGGTCACAAAGAGAGAGGGGGAGATCGTGCCGGAGCGCATTCGTGTGACGCAAGCGGGACGCGAGGTTGAGATCGAGCCGATGGCATTTTCATCGATCATTCGCCCTTTGATTGCCGAACTAAACGGGTTGGAGCTTCCGCATGAAGAGGACAATGCCGAGCTGATCAAGGCCTATGAGCAAAAAAATGCGCTTTCGTCTTCAAAAACGGCACTGAAAACCGATCTTGGCGATCTAATCGCGTCTGTTGCCTATCTCTCGGGTGTGAGTGAAGGGGAGATCAACGGATGGACAGTTAGAGAGTTTGAAAGTCGGAAACGTGCCATTGACCGCGACAAGCGGTATATGCTTTGCGCACAGGCCGAGATGTCGGGGATGGCATCCTTCAAAAACGGAAACCCCGCACCCTCATGGTATTTTGACGTTGTGGATGACACGCTGGGTACCATGGAAGCCGCAACGCTGGAAAAGACACTTTCGGGTGTTGCGGATGCACGTTAGAACAAAAAAAGAAAAAGAAAGGAAACAAAATTATGAATGCTATCAGACTGGGAAATCCCAATTATTTTCTCAAAGGCGTGGCGGAGCAGACCTTCTTTGATCCTGCCACGGGTAATATCATCGGTTACGACACGGTAGCCACCGATGCGGCTATTGCCTCCTCGGTCAATCTTCAGGAGATCGCGGGCGGTATGGGCAATGCCATTGTCGGCGTGATTCCCGATACGACCCGTCTCACGGGTACCTACACATCTCAGGCATTTTCCCTTGAGACCCGTCGCCTGATCTCGGGCGGTGAGCTGTCCTATGGCGGCGTGGCCTCTGTTTGTGAGACGGTTACTGCCGACGGCGCAGTTCTCTCGGTGAGCCGCACGCCTGCCAAGCACTATGCACAGCCCGCATCCGACGAGGATTGCTGGTGCTATGTCAGAGAGCACGGCGCTACTACCTATCAGGGTACCAACTATCATGTCACCACCGAGGGAGAGGTGCTTGATTTCGTTGCGGTTCCCGGCAAGGAGTATGACGTGTTCTACTTCACTGTGAATGATTCGGCCAAGGTTCTCGCACTTCCCGACAACTTCAATCCTTCCGTTGTGGCGGTACAGACCAAGTACGGTATGTATGCCAAGCAGAACGACTCCGTTTCGGGCGGTACCTTCCAAGGTTGGCTGTATGTTGTGGTTCCCATGGCCATTCTCAACGGTGACGCAGGTATCTCCGGCAACCAGACGGCCAATGCTACAACCAGCGGCAACTGGATGGCTATGTCTCCTGACAAGACGGTGATGGACTGTGCCGACTGTGGTTCGAAGCGCAACAACATTTGCTACTATGTCTTTGTTCCTTGTGCGGGCGAGACCTCCGCGGTCGAGGCGTTGATCGTGGTTGGCGGCGGTGTTGCTGTAAAGGTGGGTGAGAGTGCGGTCATTCCCGTCAAGTATCTGATGGATGACGATTCCATCCTTCAGCCTACTTACAGCGCGATGTCCTATGAATCTGCCGATGCGCAGATCGCTACGGTGGACGGTGGCGTGGTGAAGGGGCTTGCTGCGGGCAATACCGATGTGACAGTTACCCTTGCCAAGAGCGGCGAAATGACACTTTCTGCAACCTGCCGTGTAACGGTTACGGCGTAATCGAAATCGTATCGCGGGGAGGCGCTTTGAGGAGTGCTTCCCCGCGTTTGGAAGGGGGAGAATTATGATTCATTTTTCCGTATCCGGCTTGGATTCGGTTTCTTCCGATTTTGAGACGGAAAAAAAGTTTATTGAAAAACAAATCCCCGTCGCGCTCGACATGGTTGGGGCAGAAATGAAAGCTAATTTGCAAACCCATATCATGGATGATTGGTATCATCGATATTCACCAAAACAATACAAGCGAAGGACGGATTTGGCTGCTTTGGGAACGGCTTTGGGGGATGAAAAAAACATGACGGTCGAGAGGCGAGGCCAATTCCTGTATTTTGACTATTCTCCAACAGGTGAGCACCAAAACGATGCGTGGCACGATCGAGACGGCGATGAGCTCATTGCTTGGATTCAGCAGGGGAGCGGCGAGATTCCTCCGCGTCCCTTTTGGAACAATTTTTTGGAAGAACAAAAAAACGGGGGGATCATTGGCTCATTTATTGGCGGAATGGGGGAGATTCCCGTTATTGAGGAAGGCGGCGATTCCGACGTTTTGTTCGACGGCGCCGAGGGAGAACTTGAAAACAGTAGCGGCAATGAGATGCCGTATTGAGATAGATAAATTTATATAGGAGTGTGAAGCTGTGGCAAAAATAATACTGAATGTTGTTTTGAATGACGAAGCATATGTGGGGATTGAAAAACTGAAGCAGTCGATAGCCGGTATACAGATACCCAAATCGTCGATTGTCGATCTGAATTCTTTGCAAAAGCAATATGCTAATCTTTTGTCTTCTCTCAAGGCGGTCAAGGCCAACTATCCCGAAAAGACTTTTGAAACGCTGACCGATTCGGTAAAAGAGAATCTTACGGTGATAAAAGCATTGAACGCAGCTTATAAAGATAGTGGGAAACTGACGGGTGAGCAGAAAGATCTTTTTGAAAAACTCAAAAAGGAGTTAAGTGATATTTCTGCTACATTTTCCACGACCAAAGCGGAAAACGATAAGCTGACCGGTTCCACCGAAAAAAGCAAACAGAGCATCGGTGAGCTTGCCGGAAAGTTCTTGCAGTGGCAGACGGCGGCGACGTTGGTCATGAAGCCGTTGGATTTACTTCGGTCGGCGTTGGATTCGGTCAATGAGACGTTGGAAAAGACCGAGAATGCGGTGGTTTCGCTCCAGCGTGTACTTCCTTCGGGGGCAGCTTCGGACAGCGAGATCTCGGATAAATTGTATCAGTTGGCACAGGATTACGGTCAGACCTTTGAAAATGTAAGCGAGATTGCCAATAACTTTGCCCGTACGGGAATGTCATGGGCAGATACGGTTCGCGCAACCGAGGCGGCGCTTCTGGGATTGAATGTTGCGGAGCTGGATGCCACGGAGTCCTCGGAGGGCATGATCGCCATTATGAGCCAGTTCCACTTGGAAGCAGAGAACTTGGTGGAGGTGATCGACAAGCTGAACAAGGTGTCCGACAGTGCCTCTGTGACGACCGAAAAACTGCTGACGGCGCTTCAGCGGACAGGTTCCTCGGCGGACAATGCCAATCTTTCGCTTGATGAGACGATCGGTATCGTTACGGCGCTTTCCAAGGCAACGGGGCGTAGCGGTGAAAATTTGGGTACGGCGGTCAACTCGTTGATCCAATATTCCACCAAGGCAGAGTCTTTGCGCGTCTTTGCCGAGCTTTCGGAAGACACTGCGAAGGTTGTAGAGCAATATGAGATGGGTGCAGCCAATATTCTTGATGTGTGGCAGGCGGTTTCCGGTGTGATTCAAGATATGGATGCGCGTCAAGAAGAACTTTTGGAAGGACTGATCCATTCCGACGACATACAGAATCTGGAGCAGGAGCTTCAAGATGAGTTGGGAGATATTTTCGAGCAGGTCGGGGATGTTTACGGCACGGCCAATACCTTTCGAAAGAACTATTTCATTGCACTTCTCGGAAATATGGATGAGGTGGACAAGGCGATTGCCACTGCCTCGGAGGCATCGGGATATTCAGCCGAGGAAAACCAAAAGTACATGGAGACCTACGCGGCCAAGGTTACTACACTCCAAGCCAAGTGGCAAGAGTTGGCTAACGATGAGCAGGGGCTTTTGGCGGTCAAGAAAGGTCTTGCGGACATGGGGATAGGGATCCTCAATGCAGTTGATGCCGTCGGCGGTCTCAAAACGGCTTTTGGAATCGTCGGGACGGTGGCTTTAGCAGTGTTTTCCAAAAAAATTGCAAGCTCAATCGACACTGCGGCAAAAAACGTAAAGGATTTTGCCACAAATGTGAAGGCGCTGTTTACGACTATGAAAAAGGGCGAGGCGACGGTTGTCAGCTTTGGAACCAAGCTCAGTAAGACGTTGTCGGTGATCTCGCTGATTGCTACGGCTATCAATATTGGTATTTCTTTGTGGGAGAAGTATGGCGATACACTGGAAAATGCCGAGAAGAAATTGCAAAGTCTGAAGGATGAGATCGAAACAAATGAGGCGGAAATTGTAAGCATAAATTCTGAGTTGGAGACTACCCGAGAAAAGATTGCAGAAATGGAGAGTCTTGACAAACTTTCTTTTACCGATCAAGAGGAATATGATCGGTTGGTAGATCAAAGTGAAGAGCTTGAGAATCAGCTTAGAATTCTAAAACTCATAAACGAAGAGAAAAATCGCGAAGCGAGAGATAATTTCGTAAAGGCGATGGCAAAAGACCTAACGGAGGACGGGAAAGAACATTATTATACTACAGATTACGCAGATGGCGGAACGATACAAAGCGCGTGGGAAGAGGCAGAAATCTTTGTCAATAACCTATTGAGTCTTGACTTTAATGCGCTGTTTGCAGGTGAGATAAGAAATTATCTCACGGAACAGGGAGCGATATCGTTTAAATTTGATGATTACAAGAAACGTTTAAAGGAAATCGAAACACTCGACAAGGAATATGAGGATGATCAATCTAATAAAGACTATATCGAGAAACGCAAGAGTCTGACAGACGAAAACGAAAGTATAGAAAGATACTTAGCCAATAAGCTGAAGGAGTTATTGGAGCGGTCAAGCAATATTTATTATGTGGAAAATCCAGAAAACGATGTCGATTTAGCTTCCAACAGATGGTTGGACTATATAAAGGATTTTGAAGATAGATTTAGGGTTATTTTTGGCGGTGAAGCAATCGATATAAAACACGCTTTTGAACGGGCGATCAAAGAGAGCAAGTATGCCGATGACACCTATATGGCGGAATGGATCGAGAGTGGAAAGCGGGGAGCGTTTTCGGACGATAAAATAACAGAAGATTCCCTCTATTTTCGATCATATCTCACATCACTTGGTTTGTTGGAAAACAAAAATGATTTTTCTCGTCTAGTTGAATTATTCAATAGTCTCTCCGAAACAGAAAAAGAAGAAAAAGAAGATGAAAAATCGGAAGGCGCGGAAAAAACGGAAGAAGATCAGACTGCGACCACAACGACCGAATACAAAGACAAAGATGAAATCCTGAAAGCTCAAGAAGATGCGCTCAAAGCTTTGGATGAACTACTGAACGGTCCGGAAGACCTGAAAAGTAAGGCAAAAAGGGAACTTCAAGAGGCTTATAAAGAGTTAGAGGCGGCAAGAGATTCCTACGAGAAGGCCGGTGAGGCTATGGCAAATGCCAAGACGGACGAGGAGAGGGAAGCGGCCGAGACATTGCGGAAAGAGTCTTTGGAAGCCATCAAGGCGGCAAGAGTATCGGTTCAAGAGGCGATTGCGGCAGCGGAGGCATCGGTAGCGGCCGATGAGGATGCGGCAGCGGCAGATGCGGAAAAAGCGGAAGAAGCTGCCGGTCGCAAGGCGGCGATCGATGCGGTGTCAAGTGAGATCGAGGCAATTTTTGCGGAAATTGACGAGATGCTCGACCCGACAGACAAAAAGTCCGATCGGGAGAAAGCGGTGCTTGAATACAATGCGGCACAAGAGGCACTGAAAAACGCGCAAGCGGCTTACGAAGACGCGGAAAAAGCGATGGAAAATGCCGAAACCGAAGAAGAAATCGCGGCGGCGCAAGCTGCATTGGATAAGGCCAAGAGCGATGTAGATGCGGCAAAGACGACCGCCGAGGCGGCAAAGACTGCAATCGAACTTGCCATCAAAGCCGAAGCGGAAGCGGCGGCAGCGGCGGAAGCCCTTCAGGATATCGTGGACACGGTTTCCGAAACGGTTAGTCTACAGGAACGTGCGGCCGAGGTGCTGGAATACCAAAATTCTCTTTTGGAGAAGCAGAAGGAATTGGAGGAGACCATTGCCAAGGCGCGGCGTCAATCGGTGTTGGATGCGATTGCGGACGGGCTGGAGCAGATGCAATTGGAGGAGGATATCCAAGACCGTGTGACCGGTATTACAGAGCGCCAAAACGAGCTGAACGAGGCTGCGGCGGCACAAGCCGAAGAACAGGCCGAGGCGACCAAACGTGAGTTGGAATCCGAAATTGCATTGCAGAAACTTCGACAAGCGGAGCTGGATCGGACAGAGCGCGTTTACAATGCCAAGACGGGCGCATGGGAGTGGCAGGCCAATCGAGACACGGTAAAGGAGTTGACCGAACAGGTCGAAGCGAAGGCGACCGATGCCGAAACGGATACAGAAAGTAAGATTCGCGAACTGGAGGAGACTCTTTCCGAGGAGGTCGCAGAATTTTACGATTGGTTGGACGACCAAAAGGTCAAGGAGGTACAAGCAGCCTTCGAGCAAGGCTTGTTGGACAACAACGGTGTTTTGAATGAAGAAGCGCTGGCCGCCATTCTTGAAAAATGGGATTCGAAAAAGACTTTCGGTGAGGACAGTTCCAATATCAACGACTTTTTGCGGAGCTGGATCGAAACGGGGCTTTCATCCTTTGATCCCGACAGCAATTCCGATGTGATCGCGGCGCGTGAGAGTCTTGCGGGAATTGAGGAGTCTCTTGCCAAATTTATCGGCAACAATGCCGTTTCCGACCTAAAAGAAGCCATTGAAGACGGCAATCTTACCGACGAGGAAGTGGCGGCGGTTATGGGGACACTTTCCAAGGATGGGGCACTGTTGTCTCAAGAGACTATTGATGGCGTTACGGCTCCCATTGTGGCGGCAATTGCGGCATATCGGGAGAAGAACGGGACTCCCACGGGCGAAGGTGGTGCAAGTACCTCTGTCGGAGAGGGAGAGGGTGGTGACTCGGAAGGTCTTCCTGTTTATGACCAAGGCGGTGTGCTTCACGGGCTTGGAGGAATCAAAGCGACCGAAGAAGACGAGATGGTTTTGGGTCCCGAGCTTACACGGCGAATTTTGGATCCCACCAAAAACGATCAATTTGATACATTTGTAAAGGATATGATTCTTCTGACGGGAGCTTGTCGTCCGGTTCCTCCGGTAGCAGGAAATATTGTTTATCGCAGTGACGGCAATCATACAGACAGTCATGACAGTCACTATTCGGTCAACGGCGTTCCCATTTCAACAGCAGATGCGGAACAGTATACCATTGCCGAATTGTTTCGTGCGATGCCGTTAGTCAAGTAAATTTGAAAGAAAGGAATCAGTAAATATGTTATATCAGCCTTCCAATATAATGCCGTCTACCTTTGCGGGGGTAGGCGGCGGAACGGTAGCGGCATCCGATGCGGTGGAGATCGTTTGGCAGATCAATGGAAATTCCCCTATGGCGGCATTTTGTATTGACTTTTTCAAAAACGATACGGGGTCATCTCCGATTTTCAGTACGGGTGTGATAACAGAAGGTTGTCCTGTGTTCGGAAACGACAGCAGGGGCAATTCCGCATTCTTTTCATGGTGTCCCGAACTGACATGGGGCGATTTGGGCATCATCGACGGAAATAGTTATAAATTTAAGATCACATCTTTTTGGCGCGGTACCGTATATCGATATGCGGCGGCAACTGTGCTCCCCGCCGGAGACTACTTCATTTCGGCGGGAGCGGAGTTGGTTTCCTTTTCGCTTGCGAGTGACCTTTCGGAGGGGGGGCGGCTTTTGTACAATCCGCGGAATCGGTCAATGGCGTGTATTGCGAATGATCGATTTTATGCAGTCGCGGTGTCGGTGTCGGGAGCGGAGTCCGCGGGGAGCGAGTTGGAGTGTTCGCTTGCCGAAGATCTTCTTTATATCTCTCAATATTCCGATTCCGTGTTGATGGCTCGAAGTGTTCCGACGCTTGAAATTGCCGACTTTTCTCCCGTGGTTTCCAATGTGAGAAAGGTGTTTTCGGCATTTTATGCGCAGGCGCAGGGAGATGCGGTCGATCGGGTTCGGTGGCAATTTGCCGAGCGAAACGGAGATACGAGGGAAGTTTTAGACGATACGGGGTGGGTCAACACGGGGATTCTTTGGTATGAGGCGACGGGGCTTTTGAACAAAAGGGACTATTCGATCGTTTGCTCGGTTGTTTCGCAAAGCGGTGTAGAGATCTCTACCGGGTGGATGGATTTTTCCGTTTCCTACGAGCAGAGTAAGACCGACGGAGCGGTGGAGGTCGAATGTCGCGCGGACGGGAGCACGCTTCTTTCGTGGGAGCCTGCCACCGTTATTGCCGGTACCGCCGATCCGTCCGATGATTTTGGGACATTCCGAGGCGGTAGCTTGCGGCTTAACGATGGAGCCTCCGTTCGCTGGGATACGGTCGATGGGGAGCCGATGCATTTTCCTTCGCCCTTTACACTGGGGTGGAAGGGGAGCTTTGCGGATATTTCCACTTACCTTTCTTCGCTTTCGGCGGAAAAGATCGCCTTCTACACAGATAGGATTTACAAACCGAACGGTATGACCTGCTTTAGCCCCGACGGACAGTTGTGTGCGCTGGCATTGGATAGTTATGTCTATCTCTTTTGGGTGATTGACGGAGCGTTACATTACCGAGAACGTTTTAGCGTACTGGGCACTAAAATAAGCGGAATGATATTTGACGGCAATGGAACATCGTTGATGGTTTTCTACCATTCTTACAGCAATAATTGGGAATACACGCAGTTTTATCTCTCCGACGGTACCATTTCCAAACGAAAACAGTTGAACCTCGGTCACAGCTTCTATCAAGCAGAGTGTGCTCCATTGAGAGGGGATTTTATGATTACATCGAGCGGGAGCGCTCTCTATTTAGACGAGCTCGATTCTAACGGAGATCCGACGGGAAATTGGCTCTTGATTGATCAAGGTATGGAAAATTGGTCTGTGGCAGTGAATGACGAGGGGAGTATGATCGCCATTACGTTTCGATCGGCTGCCGCTGAGAAAACGATGGTGGTCTATCAGGTCATGAGAAACGAAGACGGTACCATCCTCTCTTTGTCCGAGGTCGGTCAAAAAACAAGCGAATCCCCCTTTTATGCCGTTTCCGACATCTCTTTCAGCGCAGATGGGCGTTATTTGGCCTTTTACGCGGGGCAGACGGTGGAGGTCTTTTTCACCGAAGGAGGTCAACTCTCTCCGCTTTACGAGTTCGATGCACCGTGGAATGCGCCGGATACGAGAAATTACTATAAAATGCGAGTTCTATTTTGCGGGGCGAATTCCTTGGTCGTGTATCGTCCTTATATTGGTTTGGAGCACTTTGTGGTTTCCGATGATGGGGCAAGCTCGCGCGGGGTAGTGACCGAAGGGGAGGTGTCTTATCTTTCGGCATCTTCGGCTGCGTGCTTGATGGTATGCGACGGGATGTTGTATCGGGTCTCGGATCGGAAAATTCGTGAATTGGACGCGATTTCGGGTGATTCTGTATTTCCCACCTCGGCCTTGACCGTGGCACACCATCCTTCGGGAAACTTGGCGGTCGTTGGAGGATTTTTCGCAGGGTATGCGGCATTGTACGCGGTTTCGGGAGATACTTACACCTTCCTCGGAAGCATTGAGCGCGGCAGTGAGGCACTGAACGGATTGGTCTGTTGTGCCGCCTTCAGCACGGATGGGACAAGGCTGATCCTAGGTGGATATTTTTCGGGCTTTGCTTCGGTTTTTGCGGTGGCGCAAGACTCGGTCACCTATCTGGGGGATGTCACAAGGGGAGGCGAGGCGCTTGACGGTGTGGTGACCTGTGCGCGGTTCGTTGGTTCCGATGTGATTCTTGGCGGCGGGTTCCATGGGTTTGCCTCGGTCTTTGCGGTGGAAGAGGACTCGGTAGATCATGTTACCGATCTTTTGCGAGGGGAGATGAAATTGACCTCCAATGTGTACACGGTCTCTGCTGCGGATGGGCTTTTGATTCTCGGCGGAAGCAACGATGGAGAGGTCTCTCTGTTTTCGGAGACGGAAGGGGAATATTCTTATATTTCCGATCTTTCGTCGGTTGATCCGAAGATGGTGGGGGTAACATTTGCCTCGGCATTTATTGATGGGGAGACGGCGATCATCGGAGGTGAGTACGGCGTCTATCTGATTTCGTTGGCAGGGAAGTCCATCTTCTCGACATCCAGATTGTCGTTTAACGGGACAGACATCGGGACGGTACGAACAGCGGCGGTATCTTCGGATGGAAATTTCTTTGCCATCGGCGGTGAAAGCGGATATTTATATTCGCGCGGCGACAGCGGGTTCGGATGTGTATTCCGTTATATGGACAGTAGAGGTATGGAGCTGTTTTCTTCGGAATTTGTGGGGGATCGATTGCTCTTGGGCGGCAGTTTGACGGAGGGGATCGTTTCGATCTACCGTCTTGCCGACATTGAGGCACAATGTCTTTCGGCGGGGGAGATTTCGATCTCGGTCTCTCGGAATTGGCTCTCGGTTTTCGGTTTCTCCGAGCCCATTGTGGCGGGAGTGGATGAGGTGATCCTCTCGATCTCACCGACAGCAGTTGTATTTTCCTTTTTTGGCGGAGGAGAACGGATATCCGAGGCGGTGCATTCGCACTCTCGTGTTTTGCCTCCGATCGAATCGGTGGTGTTGCAGGGGGCACAGGTCTGTGATTGGGTATACCTTGTGGCGGACGAATATGACTTTTCCTCGGTCAGCTATCAGCCGAAGAGAACATCGAATACTTACTTTTTTGCCGATTTTGTCGATGGGGATCTTCAAGCGGGTACCTCCTCGGCATCCTCGGTACGGAATTCGGTTTATCGGTTGACCGAGGGGGCGAGCCGTGCCAAGCTGTTGTTTGATGCTCCAACTTCGATCCATCAGTTGAGGGACTACGGTGGGCGCAGTATGAAGTCTTACCTGTACCAGTTGTTTTATGTGACAGGAGATGCCGAGGACAGTGTTTACAGCAGTCCTGCTGTTTCGCCCTCGGTCGGCAGGCGGTTTACGTCATATTTCCTATACGAGACCGAGGAGGATGCCGATTATCCCAATGTGTATCATGTCAAAAATGCATGGCGGTTCGGGAACAACATCGACGGCGGCAGTATCAGCAACAACAATCAGCCCAATTGGTTGACCAACTTTACGCCGTACCGCCTTCGTCAAACGTCCTCGCTTTTGGGAAAGAGCGGAACACTTCAGGCGCTTCTTTCCAACGCGGTCGACGGCAAGTATTCTGATACGGCGGACATGATGGAGGAATTATTTGCGGCTTCGGGCAGCAATAACACCTTTTTCCTCAAAGACATGAAGGGAAATCTTTACATGGTGCAGATCAGTGCACCGATTACGCAGACGATTGCCACGGCCAGTCCGACGCAACCTGTGAGTATTTCGGTTCCATGGGAAGAGGTGGGCGACGCCGACGATGTGTCACTGATCCTATTGCCCACAGACGCGTACTGGTATCATGACGTCGACCGAGTGGATGAGGTGGTTTTGGATGTCGATCCTTTCACAGGCTCACTTTCTGCGCTGTATCCTGAAAATTACCGCGGAACGGTATTTTCTCTTGACGGCGAGCGATTGGTGACATCGACACCCGACGGATTGGTATCGCCGAGGCTTTCGCTGGATGGCGGAAAAGTCACGTCAAGAAAACGATGAAGGAGGAGAGCATATGAATCGTTTTGCTATGTATCTTGAGGCTTTGCGCAGGCCGTTTCGCAAGCTCTCCAAGCTGGAGTTTCTTCAGCCGGATGACTCGGTAGCGTTTTCCCTTGATAACAACTACCGACGAGGATATCGCTCACGTTACGATTCCCGTGCGTTTTTGCAGGAGGGAAGTCTGTCGGTCAGCTTGGGGAATGGAATGCGGCGCTCGGCAACGATCACATTGGCCAATCGCGATAACGCCTTTGATTATGCGGTCAATCACATTTGGTTCGGTTCGCGCGTTCGGCTTTCCATGGGATTGGTTTTGCCAGATGGAAGCGAGTTTTATCTTCCGCAGGGTGTATTCTACATTCAAAATCCGCAGTCCTCCTGTTCTCCTAATTCGCGTGAGGTGAATTACAATTTGGTGGACAAGTGGGCGTATCTTGACGGCACGCTGTTCGGAAAGCTGGATGCCACATACCGCATTGACCGAAGCACGGACGGGGTGGCGACCAATGTGTTTGACGCCATGGGGAGTTTATTGCGGCTTTCCCGTTTTGATCTGTCGGTTTTGGAGGTTGACCCTTCCCGCATGATCGACGGGGAGGCTCCCGTATTTACCGATTTTTACAACGGGCGGCGGTATGCGCTTGCGGACGGCGGCTCGGCGGCCATGACCGATGTGCCTTATGACATGATTGTCAACGCGGACAATGGTACCGTGGCAGATTTGATGCTCGAACTTTGCGATACTGTGGCTGGTGTGATCGGGTATGACTCCTGCGGTGCGTTGCGAGTGGAGCCGTCGCAGGATGACATCAATGACAGCGAAAAGCCGATTTTATGGCACTTTTCTCCCGATGAAAAGCAGTTGCTTCATATCGGAGAATCGGTCAAAAACACAGAGGTCTACAATGACGTAATCATCGTTGGAGAGGGACTTGGCGATGGCGAGGTCTATGGTCGGGCAACCAATTTTGATCCGGCTTGTGACACCAATGTCAATCTGATCGGCAAAAAGACCTATCGTGAGGCCAAGGCGGGGTACTGGAACGCTACACAGTGTATGGATCTTGCAACGTGGATGTTAAAGCGCAAGACCGCTTTGCAGAAATCGGTTACCGTTGAGTCCTCCCAGATGTTCCATCTGATGGAGAATCGGCTGATCTCGGTGAAGCGCATCGACAAGCAGGGCGCACCCGTGGAAAGGCATATGATCCAATCCTTTACCGTTCCGATCGGGGAGAGTGGCGCGATGTCCATCAACGCTACCTCGGTCAACGACTATCCCGTGATTACAACGGCATCGTCGGCATTCCATTCATAAGGAGGGGCGAATATGGAAAGGGGAAGTCTTTTAGAGCAGAGTGCCGCGCTTCGAAGAATGATCGAGGCGGTGGCAAGAGATGTGGTCAAGGAGGAGACGAGGGCGTGTCTTCGTGTTTACAAGGCTACGGTGGTCATGCCGCCGTCGGGAGATGTCTGTGAGGTCAGGCTGACGGGAGACGATACGGTGCTTGCGCTTCCGTATTCCTCGGCGGTCGCGTCGGTGACGGTCGGTGAGACAGTGCTTGTGGCGGTTATCTACGGTTCTATGAGGAATGCCATTGTATGGCAAAAAACCAATTTCAAATAAAGAAAGGAAAGTAAATTATGGAAAAGAATCAAATTCTCGGTATTGTTTCTCCCGTGGTCAAGGGAGAATGGCAGTCGGGGGTAGTCTATGACAAGCTGAACATTGTCAGAAATGGCAGTTCTGCTTACATTGCCAAGGTGTCTAATCTGTCCGTTGAGCCCGGGACGACGGAAAACTGGGACAACTTTTGGATGCTTTTGGCCACTGACGGCATTGTTACGGAGGCGCGGTTGAGTCAGATCATGTCTGATTTCAAAGACCAATTCAATGAGCTTTTGAGCGATTATGTTCTCCTTTCGAACGTAAGCGAAGAGGCCGCACCAAATACTCTGCCAGTGCGTGGAGAGGCGGCTCAACTTGCGATTGGTGCTCCGCAGTCGGAGGGTGATGCGGTCAATTTTGGGACAATGAATGAGCAGACCGCCAATCCGGTGATTGGAACTGCAAGCGGAAGCGTGGTGACGGTGGAGGATGCGGCAAGATCGGGGGAGAGACTGAATGTGGTTTCCCGGGTGGATTTTGTGAAGGTCGAAGGTAGTCCCACGCCGGACAATGTACTTCCCGTTACGGGATGGAAAGGGGCCAATTTGTGTCTCCAAACTCCAACTAATGGGGTGACGTTTTTCAACTTCGGAGACGGTGGGGTTTCCTTTATCGGAACGGCGATCGATAATGCGCAATATCGGATTCCCTATGCGGTTACGGGCGGCAATACATACACGGTTGAACTGGAAGGAGTGGCAAATACCGAGCAGTATATTGTTTGGGTGCAGGAACCGACGGGAACCATCGTGACAAAAACGAACGTATATTTTTCGAATAACACGATGGAGTTTGAGGCGGTTACCGACGGCACCGTGTATATCATGATTCGTGTGAAAGCAGGGATGTCGGTGGAAAAGACGCGCGTTGTGCCCAAGATCAAAGTGAAAGATGCTACCGAATATGATTATCCTGCGGTTTCGATGAAGGATACAGACTTTTCGGTGGATTTCGGTCAGACGATTTTCAGCGGCGAGCTTGATTGGAATGCGGGGACGCTTACCGTCGATAAAATGGGCATTGTGCTGACGGGCGAAGAGGACTTTGTATCCACGGCAAATAAGCAGGTCGAGGGTGATAAGGTTTATAATCGCTACGATCTCAACCTTACGGGCAGAGTCCTTCCGCTGACGGAAAGTAAATCGACGGTCTGTTGTTCCCATTATCCTGTGGCAGGCGGAGTTAATCTAAAAGGGGTATGGGTGGCGCGAACCAGTGAGAAGCTTGGTGTTCGTATCATGTGGCTCTATTCGGATGCCAATGAGCTTAAGACGTATCTTGCGGAACAATATGCGGCGGGGACGCCCGTTACCTTTGTCTATGAGGTGTCTCCCGTCACTTTGCCCTTCGACCCCAAGGACATCCGTGCGCTTGAAGGTGTCAATGTGCTTGCCTGCGACACGGGGGACATTACGGTGAATTATCATCGCGATATCAACGCGGCGATCAACGAATTAAAGCAGTTAATGGCACAAGCCATTTCCATTCAATAAAATAACGGAGGTATGAATTATGTACAACACACTCAAAACACTCATTCCCGCAGGTGGCTACCGTCTTTCCGATATGCAGGATAAGATCAAGAAAATGTATCTTCTTGGCGATCTTGACGAGAGACAGACCGATGAGCTTTTGGCTCTGTCCGCAGAGCGCATTTCTGCCGATGCAGAGCGCCCCGAGGCTGTGGAGATGGTCAAAAGGCTTTCCGAGCGCATTGACACGCTGGAGGCTCGTTTGAACGCCCTTGAGGGAGGTGCGACCGTTCCCGTGCCCGATGAATATGCTACATGGGAGCCTTGGGACGGTATTTCCGACAAGTATCAGCAGGGAAGCATCGTTTCTCACAAAGGTCAGCTTTGGCGTTCGATCATTGCCGGACAGAATGTATGGGAGCCCGGGACTGCCGGAACTGACGCACTTTGGGAACTGTATTCCGAAATCTGATCTGCGTCTGCGGGCGCGGTGACATTGCGCAGAAATATCTGTCGGTCTTTTGAAAAAAGCTCCGTAAAAACGTTTGTTTCGTGCCCTCAATGAAATTAGAGCGAACATAGCGGCACCTTATTTGGTGCAGTATGTTCGCTCTATCTATATTAAGTGGATGGGTCAAACATTTTTGGTGGAGTTTTTTTAGAAAGCGATTTCTCCCCGTTCATGTGTTCTTTCCAATCGGGACGCATGAGGTTTTTATGGGTCCAGAGCTGTTTGCGCAAGGTATCCAACTTTTGATTTTCCGCTTGACATACGGTGCGTTGCGCCTCTATCAGTTCGGTGAGTGTCTGTTCTTCTATCTTGTTGCCGAGGACAGTTTTTCCGATCAGATAGAAATCTCCGAGACGGCTTTCAATGGCGGTGAGGGAAATGGTTTCCGCTGTTCCGTTTTCGTATTCGATCACAAAGGAATCGGGGATACCATCGTCGGTATTTTGAATTTTGACAATTCGTCCGCAGAGACCGTCGGCTCGGATGATCTTGTCTTTGATTTTGATTTCAAGATGGGGCATAGCTATCTCCTTTATACATTTTGGACAAGCGGAGTGCGGGCAGGGGAGAAGGAGTCAAAGGCGGCGTTGATCGAGTGCGCTGATTTCGCTTTATTCAGAATTTTTACATACACCTTTTCCGTTGTGGCGATGCTGGCATGGCCGAGCGCGTTCTGAATGTCGCGCATATGGATTCCCATATCGTCCCAAAGGGAAGCCGCGGCGTGTCGCAGGGTATGAACACCAACCGCATGACCGCAAACTCGCGCAGTATAGCGATTGATCATGGTTAAGAGGCCACAGCCCGATATCTCATGCCATTCACGGCCGTCGGTGCTTTGTCCGTTTTCGTCGGCATCGGTACCGAACAGCACATCATCGTCGGTTGCCCACGCGGGGCGAATTCCGCTTGTCAAGTATTCCGCCACCGCTTCGCGGGCAAGGGAGGGGAAGGGGGCGGTTCTGTTCTTGTTTCCTTTTCCGTGCATTACTGTGACGGTTCCGCTCTCAAAATCGAGGTCTTTGGGTTTCAAGCTCCGAATCTCGCTGTTTCGCAGTCCCGCTTGCAATAATAATACCACAATTGCGCGATTTCTGCAAGCGGTTTTGGAAAAGATTCCTTTTGGTTTTTGGTGCAAGAGCATTTGTATTTCATCGTAGGTCAAAAGGTCATATTCGACAGGTTCGGGTTTTGGCATATCTTCGGCCGTGACGAGGCTATGCTCGATTAGCTTCATTCTCTCGCACCATGAAAAGAAGGTGCGGAGGTTTACCATATATTGTTTGACGGTGTTTGGCTTGATGTCCGATTTTGAAAGGCTGTTGCGCCATGAAGACACCGCGTAAGGTGTTATTTCCTGCTTCTGTTGGTCGAGAAATTCCCCGAAGATTCTTGTTGCCCTTTTATAGCTTTCGATCGTTGAAGGGGATTTTTTGAGGCTGTGGAGGGTGTTTATATATTCACCCGTATATCGGTCGTACTGTTCGCGTGTCATCTTTGATTCTCCTTTCTGTTCTTTTTGGCGTGGTACCGATCCCACGCGCCGTCCTCGTTGAGTTCCTTGGAGGTTTCGTACATGACGATCAGACTTTCTATGGCCGTTATAATTATTTCTATGAACTTTGTCATGGTTTTCTCCTTGCCCTGCCTCCCGCGCGAGGCGGTGAGGACTTACGGGCTGAAATATCAATTTTATTATAAAAATATATAAGTTACACTTTGAATCTTTGCTGCGAAAGATTCATTTTTGGGGAGCGGTTCTGTTACCGTTGAATGGTATCAACCACAGGTTCAAATCCTATGGAGATATAATATTCGATGACACGAATCATATAGTCACGAGCGCCTTCCCCGGCATAGTTGACCGTTTGCATAACGGTTCCGTTATCCTCTCGCACGGTGGTATACTTTATGGAGTCGGGGACATCGGGAAGGATCCCGCGCCAAATTGCGCATTCTTGTCCCGGCTTGATGTAAACTTCTTCGGCATGACGAATGCCAATCGGAGTAAAGCAGATACGCGCCGCTCCTTTGTATTGTGCGTAATCTGTTATCGTTGCGCTGTTCAGCATTGCCGCTGTGGTCGTTGCTGCGCATATCCACGGGTCAAGATGGAGCAGGGTGATTGGTTCACCCTCTCGGAGCCCCGCACGGAATAGGATTTGTTCTGCGATGGGCTCGGGGAAGTAGAGACTGGGGAGATGTTCGGAAAATTCCCGCCATTCCTTTCTCTTTTCGTCTGCCTTGTAACTGTCGGTCATGTCGTCGGGAATCAGAACATACCGCGCATAGCCGTATCCCTGCGGATCTATGACGAACTGAAATCGACCTTTAAAATATACGCCAATACAATCGCAACAATAAAACTTGACCTTTTCGTTTTGTAGCTGATTGAGTTTATTTATGTTGTCGATATTGATCCGCACATCTTCGGTTGCCGTGCCGCCTTTCCCGGTGAGAAAAGGGAAATCGTGAAGAAACATATGACAAAAGGTTTCAAAAATACGGTTGTCATCAAAATGTATCTTGCGCGTAATGATGGCATCTGTTCGGGTCTCTCTTCTTTCCGCGCGGCGATCGTTGAGACTCTTGCGGACTTCCTCAATCGTATTTTCCTTTCCGCATGATTCCGGAAGTCCCACGACGGCGATCTGTTCTGATTCGGCAAGATCTTCGACAACCACATGATCGACTATCTCGGTGGCTTGCGCAGTTCTGATCTTTTCCAGACGTTCTGCTTCGTTTCGTTGATGCTCCATCTGTTTTTCGAACTCCGCATACTCTGCCTCGCGACGTGCTTGCTCTGCTGCTTCCGCTTCTGCCTTGCGTATGGCAAAGTCTTGCGCGGCGTGTTTTTGTTCATCCGTGATCTCGGTCTGCGAGTAATCATATGAAATCTTTGCGGACCCGTAAAGATCATGATGGGCGCCGTAGTCAGCATATATATCGCCGTCGTCGCTATCAAACACGTTGAAGAGGGCGACGCAATACTTCAAGATTGCGTCAAGCTCGGGGGCGTTCTCCCAGTGATCCCAGCGCAAATGTTCGAAATCCGATGCAAGATCGCCTTTTACCAACTCGCGCGAAAATGGGCTTGATTTGATTTCAATGTTTACCGCGTTGAGATATCCGGCGCCGCCGCTGGTAACCGAGAATTTGCATTCCGGGAAGCGCTCGCGCAAGTGCTTGCGGATATAGGAAGCGACATATTTATCATAACTGCCGCCTGCCTTCCGTGCCTCTTCGCGCACCGCTTTTTTGATTTCATTGTCGGTTCCGTAGCTTGGAAGATCGGAAGTGTCGCAACGGTCCCAAAGGGAACGCAGAGCTGCTTTCTTGACCTTGATTTGCTTGGTGTGTTCTGCTACAGGTTCTTCGGTCTGTTTTGCAGATTCGGCAGCGCGGATCGCGTTTCGTGCGGTTTCCTCGTCGGTGTATCCGTACCAAACGCGGCGCACACCGTGCCAACGGAACCGCAACGCCTTCAGCGCTTCCCGGATTGCTTCGGTAGGCTTGCCGTCAAAGGTGATCTCGATGCTGTTGTACTGCTCATTCTTTTTGATGGTGTAAGTCATATTTTTCCTCCGTAACGCGTCGCTTGCCTTTCGGTCAAGTCTTATACGCGGTTTCTGTTCTGCCGCCCTGATCGGTACGGACTTAAAAACTTTTTAATTTCTCTTGACTTTATCCGCTACTTGTGATATAATCACATACAAGAGCAACCGCAAGAGCGGCGCGGAATTTTCCGCCCTTGCTTTGGTTTGGTTGTTCTCGAGGTTTGAGTTGATCGGCTTACTGGTTCAGGGTGAAGCCGTTCAACTCTTTTTTATTTATTCTTTTTCGTGATACACTCTAAAAGATCTACGACTTCGGTATCCGTCCACCCTTTAACGGTTTTCAGATACTCAAGCAACGCAAATAATGTTGAATCACTCATCATTTCGGCATCGCCTCCAATTTCTTGGATTTCGTCCGCCATTTTATTACCTCCTTTCTGCTACAATTATACCATATCCATTTGGAAAACTCAAACCCGATTATGGGCGATTATCAATGATTTTTCAAAAAAAGAAAAAAGCAAAAAGCGGCCACAATATATTGCGTTTGGTTGGCAAAAAAGCAGAAAATCAATCAAAATATGGGTAGCAAAAAAAGTGACTTTTCAAAAAACGAAGAAAAACGGCGAAATATTAAGAAAAACGGACATTCAAAAATAACGCAAACAAAAAAGCGCACTTTGGCGCTAAAATATATATTTTATCTTTAACTTTAGTTTGATTTCCAATCACATTTTAATTTATATTATATTATTATAATAAAACTTAAAGGTTATAGTTTTATCAAGGTGTAAATATACTTTTATTTCCGTTTTTGTTCTTTATGGTGCTAATTTCCTGTATAGATTCAGCAACGCGCCCGGGCTTTTCGATGCCGTGTAGGATACCATGCAGGCAAAAGCGGGAGGGGAGAAAGCCAAAAGAGTTTTGATAATTGTTAATTAACGATACACTTTTACAGGGGGGGTGGTTTTTAACTGAAAAAGGTGTGGCTAAATCGACAAAACGGGTTAGCACATTGTATTTTGTTTTAGTTCCATACTGGAATTTTGATAATAAAACTTTGATTTTGGGAAAGGTAGATTTTTACTTTGCTGTATTTATTTAAGGGGGAGGTTTTTAAAGGTTGGTACCTTCTCCTTTTTTAGTAACAAAATTTAGTAACAAAATGTGGTTTGCTACTCAAATCCAACGGGCGGAAATTGTTCAAGTTGCACATGATAGAAAGAGAAAAACCACTCGACTTTGGTCAAAATAAACCAAAGCTGAGCGGTATTTAGTGATTGGTGGAGGCGGGGGGAGTCGAACCCCCGTCCGAAAACCTCTTAATATGACTTTCTACGAGTGTATTCCGTCTTTTGAAATTCCCCTTATAAAGCGCCGACGAACAGGCTTTTTATGCAGGTAGCTTTTTTCTTCATGACCGGCTCAAAAGCAAACCACCGATGCAAGTTCATCGCTCATTTGACGCTCTGCGCAGAGCCGCGATTCTCTCTGCGAGAACGGGTAGCCTTGTGGCTACAGCACTGCCCTTAGGCAGCCATTGCTACTTTGTTATTAGCGTTTAATTTTAAGTTAAGCCGTTTAAAGAGTTGCTCGGCTCTACTCGCTTATCATATCTCAAAATCCCCGTCGAAACCTTTACGCCCCCGTGTGGGATTAACTCTTATATTATACCCCAAAATCATCAAAATTACAATAGCTTTTTTCACATTTTCCAAAAAGTTTCTGTGCGATGGGGCGAGGGCAGAGCAGGTTGAGCAAAATTACATATTTTGCAACTCGTTATGACGCAAAAAACCATTTACAAGGAGAAGAAAGTGTGTTATAATGAAAAAAATTCCAAACGGAGGAGCAAAAAAATGGCTCGTATTTCTTTTGATTTTCAGAATATCATCGGCAAGATCAAGCCGATGCACGCGGTAGGGCAGCCGCCGTTCGTCGGCATGGATTATCATTATATAGAATATTTGAAGCAAGCCTATATTCCGTATTCTCGCCTTCATGATGTCGGCGGTCCGTACGGCGGTTTTGTGTATGTGGACATCCCCAACCTGTTCCGTGATTTCGATGCGGACGAGACTTTGCCCGAGTCTTATGACTTTGCTTTTACCGATCATTTGATCACGGCATTGATGGAGAACGAGTGCGAACCCATCTTCCGTCTCGGTGTAACCATTGAGAATTATCGGACAGTCAAGGCATATCGCATTTATCCGCCCAAGGATCCCGCGAAGTGGGCACGGATCTGTGAGCACGTGGTTCGTCACTACACCGAGGGCTGGGCAGATGGCTTCCACTATCCCATTCGCTATTGGGAGATCTGGAACGAGCCGGAAAGCTTCAATCCCGACAGGAACCCCATGTGGTCGGGCACCCATGAGCAATTTTTTGAGCTTTATACCGTGGCATCCAAGCACCTCAAGGCTTGCTTTGGGGACAAGATCAAGATGGGCGGCTATGGCGCGACGGGCTTCTGGGGAATCTTTTCCGACTATGAAAAGTACGGTATCTCCACGCATCTTGAGCAGGACGAGGAGTTCTTGGAGCGCGCACGTTCGGCTCATGCGCAAAATTTGCTCAACTTTTTCTTCAACTTTTTGGCATATATCAGAGAGCATGACGCGCCGCTGGACTTCTTCTCGTGGCACAGCTATCTCAATATAGAGAACACCAAGGCGATGTCCGCTTTCGTTCACAGAACGCTCCGCGAGTACGGATACGGTCATGCTGAGACGCAGATCAACGAATGGAACAACGGACGTAAAGATCTGCGCGGCACCTCGGTTCCGTGCGCCAAGGCGGCGGCATTTATGTGTGCTATGCAGAACAGCGAGGAGCAGATCCTTTGCTACTACGATGCGCGCATAGGCTCATCGATCTACGGCGGAATGTTCAACCCCATCACTTACGAGCCTTTCTGCACTTACTATGCCTTTTATGCGTTCGGTCAACTGTATCACCTCGGTGGGCAAGTAGCGTGCGAGGGGGAAGAGGGCGATATCCATGCTTTGGCCGCGACTAACGGCAAGGAACGGGCAGCGATGATCGTCAATGCTTCCGATGAGGATCAGACGATATTCACCAATCTATCCGATTCCATGAAGGTGTACGCCATTGATGAAACGCATCATCTGACACCGGTTGATTGCCTGCCTTCCTCCTTTGTTGCCAATGCAAAATGCGTATATCTGATCAAGGACAAGACCGAGGAGTAATGTTGATGAACATTACGGTATTATATGAAGATATTCACCTTCTGGTGTGCGTGAAGCCACGAGGGGTGCTTTCCCAATCCGACAGTCGCGGTCATGCCGCTATGCCGGAAATTTTAGCCGAGCATTGCGGTGCGGAGGTCTATCCCGTTCACCGACTTGACGGTGACGTTTCGGGTGTCATGGTGTATGCCAAGACCAAGACGACGGCTGCCAAGCTCTCCCAACTTGTCAGCGATCACGAGAGGTTTGTCAAGATCTATTATGCCGTAGTAGAAGGAAGACCGGAACCGACGGCTGGGGAGATGGAGGATCTGCTGTTTCACGATCGCTTTAAAAACAAGACCTATGTGGTCGATCGAATGCGCGGCGGGGTCAAATCCGCCAAGCTGTCCTATGAGACGGTTGCCACGGTTGAGAATGGAGAAGTGCCGCTTTCTTTGGTTAAGATCCGCCTCTACACCGGTCGCTCTCACCAGATCCGCGTCCAGTTTGCCTCGCGCGGAATGCCGCTTGCGGGTGACAAGCGCTACGGCGCAAAAATGGCAGGGAATATTGCGCTGTTTTCCCACTGCCTGCAATTTACCCACCCCTTCACCAAGCAACCCATTGACATACAGGCCGTTCCTCCGTCCGATTCCCCTTGGACTCTTTTTTGAGGGCGCCTGCGGGCGGGGGAGGTCGCTTTTTGAAAAAAGCTCCGCAAAAACTTTTCTATTGCGCCCTTATTGTAGTTTGTGCGAACATAGCGGTACCCCATGGGATGCAGTATGTTCGCTCAAATTTTACCAAGGGCGCAATAGATAAGTTTTTTGC
>JAZSPB010000046.1:0-23066 GCA_045537235.1 Eubacteriales bacterium | reverse complement strand
CGACTTCCAAAAGCCCACCAATGAGCCCCCCACTATGTTCGCACTCCCTCAAAAAAGACACAGATCAAAAGTTTTTTGCGGAGCTTTTTTTCAAAAAAGCGACCTCCCCATGCCCGCAGGCGCGCCTCTCTCCACAAAATTCCGCACAATTCTTGTTTTTCTCTTTACATTTTTGGGGGATTGTGATATAATGGAGCAATAGGTGTAACACCGAATTTTTTGACACGAGGTTGCCCCAAATGACAGATCATATTCTTACTTCCTCTCCCGAGGAGACCGAAGCCGTGGGCGTGACCGTGGCCAATCAAATGCTCCGCGACAGCACCTTGCCCCGTTTTATTGCACTGTATGGGGATCTCGGTGTGGGAAAGACCGCTTTTGTTCGAGGGCTTGCATCGGTACTGACTCCCGGTGCCGCTGTGCGTTCTCCCACCTTTGCACTGGTAAATGAGTATCGTGCCCGTCCCTTTTCGATCTTTCACTTCGATATGTACCGTATTGAAGACGAGGACGCGCTGGAATCCATCGGATTTTATGACTATCTTGACCGAGGACTGTGCGTGGTGGAATGGAGCGAAAACATCTCTTACGCACTTCCCGACCGCTATATTCGCGTAAAAATCGAGAAATGCGACCCGAATGCCCCCGATAAAAGAAGTATTACCGTAAGCATCGTTCAGTAGAAGGAGGAACTCTCATGATCGTTTTAGCACTTGACAGCACTGCGCTGACCGGCGCCGTTGCCCTTTGCCGCGACCGAAAGCTGCTGGCCTCCCTTACGCTCAACACGGGAAATACCCACAGCGAAACACTCCTGCCTTCGATCGAAGCGCTCCTTCGGATGTGCGACCTCACTGCGCGCGATGTAGACCTTTTCGCCTGCGCTAAAGGTCCCGGCTCCTTCACGGGCGTCCGCATCGGTGCCTCTACCATAAAAGGGATGGCCTTCGGTTCGGACAAGCCTTGTATCGGCGTGTCTACCTTGGAAGCTCTCGCCTTCAATCTTCGCGCTTTCCGCGGCATCCTCTGCCCCGTAATGAATGCGCGGCGATCTCAAGTATACAACGCCCTGTTCCGCTGTGAAAACGGAAAAACGGAACGTCTCTGTGCCGACCGCGCAATATCGCTTGAAGAACTGGCGCGCGAACTGGCTGCCTATGAGGGAGAAAAAATCTATCTGTCGGGCGACGGCTATAATATGACTCGCGCGGTTCTGTCCGAGCTTCCCCTTGGCAACACCCCCGAGGAGCTGATCTATCAAAGCGGCTACGCGGTAGCCATGTGCGCACTTGATGCCTATGAATCGGGCGAAAGAACCACCGATGCGGAATTGATCCCCACCTACCTTCGCCTCCCCCAAGCAGAAAGAGAACGCTTGGAAAAACAAGCTAACCAAAAAAATTGAAATTTACATATTACATATTAGGAGAATAACCATGGAAAAGAAAATTGTCATTGGCTCGGATCACGCAGGCTTCGGGCTCAAGGCCAAAGTCACCGAGCATCTGCTGGAAATGGGCTACACCGTCATTGACGTGGGCACCGACTCTACCGACAGCTGCGACTATCCGATCTTCGCACACCGCCTTTGCAAAAAGATCCAAGACGGCGAAGCGCCCCTCGGCATCCTCATCTGCGGCACCGGTGTCGGTATGTCGCTGGTAGCCAACAAGCACCGCGGTATTCGCGCCGCCTGCTGCTCGGACACCTTCAGCGCCCGTCTCACGCGCGTCCATAACGATGCCAACGTGCTTTGCTTCGGTGAACGCGTTGTCGGCATGGGGCTTGCCTTCGATCTGGTCGACAACTTCCTTGGTGCCGAGTACGAGGGCGGTAAGCACGCGCGTCGTGTAGGCATGATCGATGCCATCGAAAACGGAACCTTTGAAGAATAATTTTTGTCAAAAATAAAAGGAGGGGATACCGTGGGAAAACTGAATAACACGATCACCGCCTTTTTGAATCGGTTCGGCAAAAAAGCGCCTAAACCCCGTTTGACCATCGCCGTCATCGCGGCAGGAGGAAGCTCCACTCGCATGGGAGAGGGACTGTCCAAGCAATGGATCACGGTCGGCGGTCTGCCGGTCATCGTCCATACCCTTCTCGCCTTTGAGCACGCCGAAACGGTAAATGAGATCGTTTTGGTAATCAAAGAGGATGAAAGTGAACGCTATAAAGGACTTGCCGAAACTTATGGGCTCCATAAGCCTTTGACGGTCGTTATAGGCGGTGTCACCCGTCAGCAATCGGTAAAGAACGGCTTTCTTGCCTGTGCGGATCGCGCCGATTTTGTAGCGATCCATGACGGCGCCCGTTGCCTTGTGACCGCCGAGGACATCGACCGCGTATGCACTGCCGCCTATGCCGCAGGAGCCGCGACCGCCGCCGCACGGGTGGTGGATACCATCAAATTGGCTAAAGCAACCGGTTATATTGAAAAGACGTTAGACCGCGACATGGTTTGGTTGGCACAAACACCGCAGGTATTTTCCACCAATGTATATCACGCGGCAACGGCTATTGCGGAACGCGACGGCATCTCGGTCACCGACGACTGTTCACTGGCCGAGCACATCGACTATCCCGTCCGCTTGATTGAGTGTTCTCGCGAGAACTTCAAAATCACCACCCCCGATGACATCATCCGCGCCGAGGCGATCCTTGCCAACCGCGCGAAAAAGGAGACACAGCTATGAGAATCGGACACGGATATGATGTTCACCGACTGATCGAGGGCAGGAAGCTGATCCTCGGCGGTGTGGACATCCCCCATGAAAAAGGCTTACTCGGACACTCGGATGCCGATGTTTTGACCCATGCTGTAATGGACGCCCTCCTCGGTGCCGCAGCACTGGGGGATATCGGGAAGCTGTTCCCCGACAGTGACTCCTCCTACAAGGGCGCCGACAGTCTTGGCTTGGCTCGGGAAGTGTCCTCCCGTCTTGGGGAAGCGGGCTATCAAATCGTCAACATCGATGCCACGCTCATCGCCCAAGCACCAAAACTCGCCCCTCATATCGATACCATGCGCCGCAATCTTGCGGATGCACTGGGCATCGACATCGGCGCGATCAGCATCAAAGCCACCACCGAGGAGAATCTCGGTTTCACGGGACAAAAGCTGGGCATCGCCGCCCATGCAGTCTGTTTGGTCGAGTAACCGATCTATATCAAGCGCGACGCATGACGGATGCATTTGCTTCACATCCCTTGCTTTTCCGTCTCTTCCGCCTTTGCCGCGCGAAGCTTCAATACATCATATGAAATCGGCAAAAACATGACACCCACCCCTTCCCGTTCCCTGTCTCATCTTGGCGAAAATTCGCATCTCTTGCCGAAATTTCGATGCCCCGTTTCCCTTACTTTTTGAAAACAATCCCATAAAAAAATTATTATATTATCTTTCGGAAAGGATAATTCCTATGATCTACATTGCTCCTTCTTTGCTCGCTGCCGATTTTGCCCATCTTGCCGAAGAGGTCAAACGCGTTGAGGACGGCGGCGCCAACTACCTTCACCTCGACATTATGGACGGCGTTTTCGTCCCCAACATCAGTTTCGGCTCGGGCGTGGTCGCATCATTGCGCAATACCTCCAAGCTGTCCTTTGATGTACACTTGATGATCATGGAGCCCATCCGTTACATAGACGATTTCATCGCCGCCGGTGCGGACAGCATCACGGTGCATTTGGAAAGCTGCAAAAATTGCCGCGAAGTGCTTCAGTACCTCCACGACCACGAGGTACGCGCCGCACTTGCCATTTCTCCCGATACTCCATGGGATGCAGTTCTTCCCTATTTGGATCTGGTGAGCATGGTCTTGATCATGACGGTCAATCCCGGTTTCGGCGGTCAGAGCATCATCTACGGCACCCTCGACAAGGTCAAGATGCTTCGCCGTTACATCGACGAGCATGAGCTTTCCATCGACATTCAAGTAGACGGCGGTATCAACGAAAAGAATGTGGGACTTGCCACATCCTCCGGTGCCAATGTCATTGTTGCCGGCTCGGCCATCTTCAAAGCCCCCCGCCCCAAAATGGCCATCGCCAATCTCCGCGAGCTGGCCGACCAAAATCCTTATCTCGTTTAAAATTGTACAAAAAACCCCGCTTTTCGTCGAATAAAATCGAAAAAGCGGGATTTTTTATTGTATTTTTTAACTATTGAATTGTTAATTTGTATTCAACCTCAAGCCCCTCCGGGATCCGGTTAGAAGACAACATGACGCGATACAACGTGGAAACGCCCCACTCTTCGGGGATTTTTCTCGTCTCCGGAGCCGAACAGTCAATGGACGCAACGGAGAAACCAAGAGACGGATCGAAATGCACCGTTCTTCCGTGAACCGTAAAGCATCCTTCGCCCACACATTCGGGCACACAGTCGCAGATCAAGCTGAAAGTTACATCTCCGTCCCGCGCCAAGGTAAATCGGTCTGTTACCGTCACTACCCCGTTTTCCAGAACCGCCGTGCGACGGTAAGAGTTCAGCCCCGCCTCGGGGGGATAGGCTGTAGACAGCTCCAAGGAAAGGGCTCCTGTTTTTTCATCGTACATTGCATCGGTTGCGCAGAATTGCTTTCCGCTCTTTTGCGTCACACCGCAAAAGGTTGCCGTGTTATGATAGTCCGAGCACATCGACCAAATGGAATAGCGATCGGGGCTGAAGGTCTTTTTGGTATACTCTCCCACGCCCGCATCCAAAAACAAAGGCTTACCGTCACAATACACCACAAAACTCCCCACATCATTGTGGTTATGACTCTCCTCATTATGTCCGCCTTTCACGGCGAGATACAACCCACTTCCGTCCTCTTTTTCCCGCGTGGCGGCTACGCATATGCCGTCAAGCCAAACGCGCATGGGGGGCTTATAATCCCCGTCGGCGGTGAGAGGAGGCGTCCCCAGTTGATGCAAATAGCGATAGACGGTTCGGTCTTCGTTCACTGCATCTACCGATCCATTCAATTGAGTGCGCCAAAAATCTCGCATCAGCTTGGAATCCGACAGTACACCCCAATCATACCCAAACCGTGAACCGTACTTGAGTCTGGCGTGTGCATCGGCAAAATTGAGGTAGGAATCTCCCAATATATGCGCCTTCACCACATATTCACCCATATTGACCATTAGCGGATCGCGGAACACATTTACATAGCCATCCGTCATGTCATAAAGAACAAGGCAAGCATTGAAAAGCGCACCGCCTGCCACACCCCAATAGTTCGGTCCCTCGTCGCATCCGCCATCCTCGTGGTATCCCTCGGTAAAGCGATCCAGCGACTCCATAGCAAGCTTGACCGCCGCCTCGCGAAGCGCCGTATCTGCCACTGTCAGAGCAAAAACCGTAAGCACATTGGAGTGGATCCACGGACACCAGTTGTTTACTTTCGACCGTCCTCTCCCCATCCAAAAATCATTATAACGGCAAGTGTCATCCAAATAGGGGCGGACGATCCGCCGATTCAATTCAAAAAGTATCCTTTGGTTGATCGCGGGAGCCACACCGTCAAAGATGTCATGGCAAAAATAGTATGCCACGGCAAGTGCGCCGCCCGTAGCAGCGGAAAACAGATCAATATAGTCGGTGGAAGCCACTGCATAGGACAAGGCATCGGTTCCGCTCCGATCCTTGCTGTGGGCGGGAAGAACCCATGTCGTCTCCTCAAGGATCATCCAAACAAGATCACAAAGTCTATCGCAAAAACGACCTTTTTGTTCCAGATACTCGGCTAAAGCCAGCGTCACCATGTCGTGCCGACGCGGAAAATAGGAAGCTTCAAATACTCTGCGATTTCCCATGCGACGGAACATCAGATATTCGGAAATGCGGAGGACGGGGTAGCGTTTCTCCAACAGCTTTTCTGCCTCGGCAACAATAGAGGAGCGATACTCGGGACAGACAAAAAATCCCTCTTTTCTATCGCAAAACAAAGAAAACTTGTCAAGTGAAAGTACGTGTCCCTTGACATCAAACCCATGCTCTTCAAAAATTTTTCGTCCCATGGTAAAACCTCCTTTGGCATTCGGTCAATCTCATTATACTATGTAAAAAAACAAATGTCAATCGCAATTTTGGGCAAAAATAACGCAACAAATGCAAAACAATCACACAACCAAAGTGTCGATTGTTATAATAAGATAACAGAAAACAAACGGTAGCAACCGCGGCACCCTCCAAAAGAGCTGTCGCCGTAGGTGGCCGAAGAGGAGTGCATAACAATAGAGTTCGATATTCGTTTCAAGTTACGCAGGCTCCTTCCGTCACGCTTCGCGTGCCACCTCCCTCTCGGAGGGAGGCTAAACAGTTCTCCTGTGAGTCGCACTTACTTGTTGCCGGGAGGCGTATAATAAAAAAGAGCCAACACGGAAATGAATCCATGTCGACTCTTTTTGCTTTCTTTTAACACCGGATGCTAAAACCTCACAAGTCTTTTTATTTAGGCCAGTGCTCTTTCCAACCAAACAAGACCGATGGAGAACGCATCGTAAAGACCGTTCTTCTGTCCCTGCTTGATAACCTTTGTGGGGTCCTTGGAATCAATGATCTGAATAAATATCTGATCGGGGAGCTGATCGCCGTCTACTTCCTTGTAAGACATGATCTCCAGTATCAAAATGCACTTTTCGCTCATGTCACCGTAACAAATGGTGTTTCCTTCTCTTACCAGCGGCTTACCTTTATATTCCAGATACTTTCCGCTGACCAATTCGCGCTTTTCTGCCATTGCCGAAGCCTCCTTTTTCTATCTATATGAATGGTTATATCTTTTCTTCTTATTATTGTATCATAAAAATGCAAATAAGTCAATACCCTCGGCAAAAGGTTTTCTTTTGCTCAAAGGATCGCGGCACTCTTCCGCACAAAATATCCCGCTTCTCTCGGTTGGGGCATGGCAAGCGTGAAAAGAGAATCGGCGGCAAATGACAGCTCATATTGTCGCGCATCGACCTTCGCGGCATCGGCAGGTTTGGTAACGATGGGAATTGCCCTCTCCCGTTTGCGCAAGGTCGAAAGCCACTCACAGCCTCGCTTGTTGGTCGCAAACACCGAGGTATATCTTACCCCCTTCAAAAGATCCTCTCGGCGCACACCCGTCATGGCAAACAACACCGCCCGTCGAATGCGAGCGTCGGTATACTTTTTCGTAGCCGTCAGCGCAAAAAACTCCTCCATACTCTTGGCTGCTCTTGCCACCTCGCAAAGTCGATGCTCCAATCCATTGCCAAGCTCGGCAATTTCGCAAAGCACTTGAGGATCGACCGTACGGAAGAAAGCCAACACCGCACTTCCGATCCGATTCATATCCACAGGCGCATCTCCCCGTTCAACCGCTCCACGAAGCAACGCCAACGATGAATCGGGCATATAAGCCTCGAGCCCATCAATCCCTTGCTCGCGGATCTGCTTTCGAAGCGCGGTTGCCGAAGCAAACGGGGTAGCGCCCGTTGTCTCTGCATGAAAGCCATCGCCCCGACGCACCACCGCCTCGGGTATCATTTCATGACCACCTCGAAGGATCGCTTTGCAATACTCAATGCCGAGAATGTCATTGGGCCCCACGGTAAGATGCTCGCCGTACCGATCAAAATAAGCCGCCCCAAGCGCATCAAAATACCCCTCGGCGGTTCCCACACCGATCTGTCCGTACCCGCGAGAAAGCGTCATCGACAACTCGGCCGCGCGTTCCAGCGGCACAATGTCCCCTTGCTCCGAACCAAAGCAGATGCGATCCACCCCCGCCGACGCAAGGATCGCCACCCCTGCCGTTGCAAAATATTCGGCACTGGTAGAGCTGAATGGGTAGGGCAATTCCAACACCAGATCGGCACCGCCTCGCAACGCCGCCTCCGCGCGAGTATATTTATCGACCAAAGCCATACTGCCACGCTGGGTAAAGTTGCCGCTCATAGCACAAATAACCACTTCGCTCCCCTCTCTCGCTCGTTCCAAAAGATACGCGTGCCCGTTGTGGAAAGGATCATATTCGCAAACGATTCCCGTAATTTTCATATTTTTGCTTTCTCCATCCTTCATTCCTCAAAAAAATTCAAAATCCTATTGAAAAAAGGAAATTTTTGTTGTATAATGATTGTGTATTTTATTTTACATATTTGGAGGATTTTATCATGAACGTACTTGTAGTCAATGCGGGCAGCAGCTCGCTCAAGTATTAGCTTTTCGACACCGCAACCGGAACGGTCATCGGCAAGGGTCTTTGTGAGCGTATCGGTATCGACGGTGCCATCACCCACAAGCAGCTTGTTACCGGCATCGAGTATTCCGCAAAGCCCGCTATGCCTGACCATACTGCCGCTATGAAGTATGTCGTTGAGGCACTCACCAATGCTGAACACGGCTGCGTTAAGAGCATGGATGAGATCGAGGCAGTCGGTCACCGTGTTGTCCACGGCGGTGCCTATTTCTCTGAGTCAGTTCTTCTGAACGATGAAGTGTTTGACACCATCGACAAGAAGTGCCGCTCTCTCGCACCCCTTCACACCCCCGCTCATCTTCAGGGTATTCGCGGATGTCTTGACATCATGCCCAACACCCCTCAGGTCTTGGTCTTCGACACCGCTTTCCATCAGACCATGCCCAAGGAAGCTTATATGTACGGCATTCCTTACGAAATGTATGAAAAGCACGATGTTCGCCGCTACGGTATGCACGGTACCTCCCATCGCTATGTTGCAGGCGAGATGATCAATCTTCTCGGCGGTAAGGCAGAGGGCACCAAGATCGTTACTTGCCACCTCGGAAACGGTTCCTCTATCTCCGCTGTCAAGGACGGAAAGGTCATTGATACCTCCATGGGCTTCACTCCTCTTGCCGGTGTGATCATGGGCACCCGTTGCGGTGACATTGACCCCGCCATCGTCGCATTCCTGATGGAAAAGGAAAATCTGACCACCGCCGAAGTGGACACCCTGCTCAACAAGAAGAGCGGCTTCCTCGGCATCTCGGGCGTTTCCTCCGACTGCCGCGACCTTGAAGCAGCGATCGCCAACGGCAACGAGCGTGCAAAGCTTGCCATGGATATGCTGGGCTACCAGATCAAGAAGTACATTGGCTCCTATGCTGCCGCAATGGGCGGACTTGATGCCATCGTATTTACCGCCGGTATCGGTGAGAACACCGCATCCATCCGTAGCCGTGCCCTTACGGGTCTTGAGTTCCTCGGCATCGAGTACGACGAAGAGGTCAACAAGACCACCTTCGGTCGCAACGGCGTAACCAAGCTGTCTACCGACAACTCCAAGGTTGCTGTTTACATGATCCCCACCAACGAAGAGCTGGTCATCGCCAAAGACACCGAAGCCCTCGTAAGTGCTTCCAAGTAATCTCACAATATCCAAAGACAGGTTTCGGCCTGTCTTTTTTTTCGCTCTCTCTATAACTCAAAAGTTATCGTCAGTATAACCGATTTCATTCTGTACATTCATTTATTTTTATGCGATAATAATATTGCGATAATAATATAGATAGATAATAATATAGATAATAGACAAATTGAGTGAAAGGAACTCTCTCTTATGAAATTTTTGTCCCGGTTTCTCGCGCTCGTTCTCATTCTCCCCTGTACCGTCGCGTGCAATAACACTTCGGAAACCAAAGCAGAAACCGAAAGCGATAGTATTTCCGAATCAGAGAGTAGCACCGAATCCAATACCACCGCAGACTCCGAGGAAGAAACTACCGTGACCGATCCCTATCAAAAAACCACTTATACCATGAAAGAAGCCGTCGGGCTGTACAAGCCTTTGGGCAGAACCGCCATCTACGGCTCCTCTCTCACCTGTGACTTCCCTGCTTCCGGCGCAGAGTTCAAGGTCGACTGTCGCGGAGATATCACTATCAACTTCACTGCCGAGAAGGACGGGCAGAAGTTGAGTGTCTACATCGACGGTACTTTTTCCCGCGAGATCGTGCTTTCCAAAGGTGTCTCCACCTACACGGTCGCGGAAACATTGTCCGAGGGCGAGCACACCATCCGAGTCGTCGCACAATATGCCTACACCACCAACACGCTGAACAAAATCGTATTGAACGGTCAGCTTCTGCCTGCGGAGGAAAAGGAGGTTTACATTGAATTTATCGGTGCCTCCAGCATCAGCGGTTATGGACTGTCCCCCACCAACGAAAACGATGCCACACGCTCCATCTCCTACACCGCGATTGAGCTTCTTGACGTAGATTATTCCCTGTTCGGCATGGGAGGAATGGGAATTGCCTATTCAGCCACTGCCGATCATACCGTAAACAACAAATATCCCTACCAAAGTATCAATCGAAACAAAGATGAATATGCCCCGACACGTACCCCCGACATTATCGTATTCAATTTAGGGCAAAATGACAACTATCAGTGGTACACACAGGCGCAAAACAATATAAACCATGAAAAATTCAACTACGAGACCTTTGATGCTGCCGTAGCGGAATTTATCGGCACACTGGATAAGCTGTACGGCGAAAAGAAAATCCCCCTTGTTTTTGTCAGCGGTATTATCACCCAAGAATCGCGATCTGTCGCCACTAAACGATTGGAAGAACTGATCAACACCGTATATGTTCCGGCGGGTTACGACATTCTCATTTGCCCCGTCACTACCGACCGAAGCGGTTATAACTCACATTCCACTCCGGCAGGTGCCAAAAAACAGGGCGAGGAGTTGGCGGACTTTATCCGAAAGAACTTCCCCCGGTGGTTCCAACAATGACTTTTTCATTGTACCATATTTCGTCAAAACTTTCAAGATGCCTCTGCAGAATTCTTTCCCGACCTGTCACTGACAGCCGGCATCATATTATAAAAAACATACACAAAGGAGTTTTCTCATGAAAAAATGTTTTCTTGCCCTCTTGATGTCACTTTTGATGTTGCTTTCCGCTTGCGGTGCTCCGGCGGATACCGAAACCGAGAGCCAAAAACAGAGCGAAAGTGATACCTTGCAAGCCACCGAATCGGAAAGTGAAACCACCGCCCTCTGCGACCATGCGGAAATGACAGACTCCGATTATGTTGCGCCCATGCCTTTGGTCGACGGCTCGGTAACTCACACCTGCAATTCCTGCGGTCACACTGAGATTGAAACGCTTCCCGCCACAAAAACACTCAAGGTTCTCGCCATCGGCAACAGCTTCAGTGCGGATGCCGTCGCGCACCTTCGCGGTCTTATGACAGCGGCAGGCATGAAAAGCTTTGTGATCGGCAATATGAACATCGGCGGTTGCTCGTTGGATAAGCATTGGGGCTATGCACAGTCGGGCGAGGCTGCTTACAGCTATTCCAAGCAAACCAAGAGCGGCAAAAATTCAAAAAAGGCAGATTTGGAAACCGCACTTACCGATGAAAAATGGGATGTGATCGTACTCCAGCAGGTCAGCAACACCAGCGGTGTACCTTCCAGCTATTCCAACCTCCAGAACATGATCGACTTTGTGTCCGAAAAAGCCCTCAATCCCGATGTCAAGATCATGTTTCATATGACTTGGGCATATCAGAACGGCGCCAAAAAGACAGCATTTGCAGAATATTATAACAACGACCAACTGACTATGTATCAGGCCATCATCGAAGCGATGAAGAGCGAAGTGCTGACCAAGAACGAAATTGTTGATCTTATCCCTTCGGGAACGGCGATACAGAATCTGCGAACCTCATATGTGGGAGATACCTTAACACGCGACGGCACCCATATGAGCTACGATATCGGACGCTACACCGTGGCACTGACATGGCTGACCAAGCTCACCGGTGCCGACATTACGAAAATCAAATGGGTTCCCGAGGAATATCCTGCAGTCACGGCCGATATCCTCGTCATTCGCGAAGCAATTTTGAATGCCATCGCCAATCCCCTCACCATTACGGAATCCAAGACTCCCATCCTTGAATGATCATCGAGGCTTAACCACCGAAAGCGGAAGCCGTCTTGCCTCATGAGCTGAGAAATCCTCGTGCATGAGCTTTTCAAATTGATTGGTTTCCGCTTGGTCAAGGAAGGTCTTGACATACCCATAAAGCACTCGGAAGGCATCGGTTTGTGACAATTTGCGGATACCCCTTCCTTCGTGCAAAATCAAATGATCCAACAGCCCCTCGTAAAAATCGAAGGGGCTTTTTTCGCGCGCTACGGCAAAAGCAAGACAACCGCAGAATTTTCCGCTACTGTAATATCGGTCAAGCAGATCAGCGATAGCGGTCAACCGAAACAGCTCGTCACGGCTCATACAATCGGTCTTGAGAACGGTATATGGCGGTTTGGTGCTGAAAACACACCCAAACCGCTCGGCATTTTCGCGAAGCGCGGTGCCGTGCAGCAGCTTCAAAAAGCCGAGCTGGAGCATATCACAGCAATGATAGGCATCATTGAAAGAGCGTTTAAAACTGTCGTACCCCTCGTGGGGAAGTCCCGCAATAAGATCGACATGAACATGGATGTTCCCCATCTTGTGGATCCGCTCGGCGGCGGTGATCACCTTTTGAGGATCAATATGCCGAGAGACAGACGCAAGTGTTTGGGGATTGGTGCTTTGCAAGCCGATCTCCAATTGAACCTTCCCTTTGGGAAGCCTTGCCAGCACCTCAAAGCTTTCCTCGTTTAAAAGGGACGCACAGATTTCGAAATGATAATTCTTGGTATACCTCTCGTCGGCAAGAGCATTCCAGATCGCATTGGCTCGTGACACATCAAAATTGAAGGTTCGATCCACAAATTTAATGACCTTGATATTCTTCTCCAACCGCTCAAAGTCCGCCAGTTCGGAGAGGGTCTGCTCCACGCTCTTGGCACGCACCCCTTTTTCCGCGGAAGACAAACAATACGCGCATCCGTACGGGCAACCTCGCGAGGACTCGTAATACAGCATCTCCCCCGCCTCATAGTCACCGTCCCGATACAATATTCCCTCGGGGAGAAGGTCTTGGTGCTGCGCTTGAATCAAACGGGGCATCCCTCGCCCCTCGGATACTGCGTGACAAAGCTCGACCATCGCCGCCTCGCCCTCTCCGCAGACAATATGATGGATCCAATCCATCCCGTCAAACCGATCGGTATCAAAAGAGACCTCCGGACCGCCAAACACCATTCGTGCGTTCGGCAAAAGTGCGTTCAGATCCTCGACCAGCGAAAGCATCTCGGTAATATTCCAAATATAGCAAGAAAAGCCGTACACATCGGCACGCTCGTCATATAATCGTTGTAAAACCTCCTCGCGTCGATCACGAAGATTGACCTCAAGGATGACGGGAGCAAATCCCGCCTTTTCCAATGCCGCTCGTAAGCATCTGACCGCCAGCCCGGTATGCGAATAAGAACCGTTCATGGCAAACAGTACAATTTTCATACTTCCACCTCACACAAGATTATTTTACCACAAAAAGTGTCGTAGCGCAAGACACAATTGCCCGAAATGACTTGACTTGACAAAAAAGAAATGGTAAAATAAAGCAATATATCCAACAGGAGGCACACAATGTTTGATGAATTGATCCACTTCATGGACAGCTTTCTTACCATGGGAGTTCCCGGGTACGACTGTTTGATCTACAAGGACGGCAAAGAGGTCTTCCGCTATAGAAACGGCTATGCGAGTCTCGAGGAAAAGACCCCCGTCACGGGAAAGGAGCGCTACAATATTTATTCCTGCTCCAAGCCCATCACCTGTACGGCTGCACTTCAGCTCTGGGAGAAGGGCGCCTTTTCCCTGGAAGACAAGCTTGGTGACCATATGCCCGAGTTTCGCGAGATGACCGTCAAGACCGAAAACGGAACCGAAAAGGCAAAGAACAGCATCACTGTCAAGGATCTGTTCTGCATGACAGCAGGTTTTTCCTACAACATCAACTCCCCCATGCTCCAACAATGCCGAAAAGACACCGACGGTCGGTGCCCCACCCGAAAGACCATGGAATATCTGGCACAGGAGCCGCTTTTGTTCGAACCGGGCGCCCGTTGGAATTACAGCCTTTGTCACGATGTGCTGGCAGCACTTGTGGAAGTGCTCAGCGGTGAGCAATTTGGCGAGTATGTCAAGAAAAATATCTTCGATCCCCTTGGCATGACTCGCTCCACCTTCCTCCTCCCCGACGAGGAAATAGACACCGTTGCCGAGCATTATCGCTTTGACAATGAAACTCAGCAAGCCGTCAATTGCGGAAAAAACATTCGCGGCTACAAGCTTGGAAGCGAATACGAAAGCGGCGGAGCGGGATGCATCTCCACCGTGGATGACTATATCAAATTTCTTGAAGCCATGCGGATCGGTGATGTGATACTCAAGACCTCTACCATTGATCTCATGAGCCAAAATCATCTGAACGCACAGCAGATCCCCACTTACCCTAACCCCTCTTATCGCTACGGACTCGGTGTTCGTGCCCCCATCGACGATTTGAATTCCGATTTTGGATGGGGCGGCGCGGCAGGCTCTTATTTGGCCATCGACCGCAAAAACGGCATCACTCTGTTTTATGCCCAGCATCTGATGAACTCCCCCAACCAAACCATTCGCGGACAGGTGCTGAAGCACGCTTATAAAGAATTACTGTAAAGGAGTTTTCTCATGATCATCATTCAAGAAAATAAACTTGCCGCTTACTTTGACATCAATCAAAACGGCAACCTGATGTTGCTTGGCATTTTCCCCGAGACGGCTCCCGCCCCCGAGATCCCCGAAGACGAGCTTGACGCGGAGCGCTTTGAGGCACTGGAGGTCATGACCGCAGGCGGTTATACCCGTTTTCAACGCGGTGGTAAGGCACTCGGCTTCACCTGTCCCGACGTACCGAAATACCTTTCCCACAGCGCCACAGAGTCCCATTTAGGCAAGGAATATCGCTTCCTTCTCCAAAGTTCCGAGCTTGAGATCACCTTACACTATCTTTTTGTTAAAAACACCCGTGTCGTTCGCACATGGACGACCCTCAAAAATATCACCGACCACAAGGTAGGCTTGGAATACATATCGTCCTTCGCCATCACGGGAATCGCGGATAACCGAGAGGAAGCCGTTCCCGATGAATACCGCCTTATGATCGCCCGCAACGGCTGGTGCCGCGAATTCGACTGGCAGGACAAGTCCCTTTCCGACTGGGGCTATCACTATACCCTCGGTAACGCCACCGCTCGTATCTCGGTATCCAACACAGGCGCATGGTCGACCAAAGAATATCTCCCCATGGGCTGTCTTTACAACCAAAAGAAAAAGTCTGCCATGTTGTGGCAGATCGAATGTAACTCGTCGTGGAGCTGGGAGATCTCCGACAGTCGCTCCTATCTGTATCTGCGTCTCAGCGGTCCCTCACACCTGTACAACAATTGGTATAAGGAGCTTGATGCAGGACAAAGCTTTGAAAGTGTAAAAGCGGCTGTAGCATACGGTGCCGATCTCAACGACACCCTCGCAGACATGACCGCCTACCGCCGTCTGATCGCTCACCGCGTAGAAAGCGACCGCTCGCACCCTGTGATCTTCAACGACTATATGATGTGCCTCAATGCCAAACCCACCACCGAAAAATTGTTACCGCAGATCGATGCAGCGGCTGCGGCAGGCTGTGAGATCTTCTGTGTGGACGGTGGCTGGTACGACACAAAGAAGGGCTGGTGGACGATTGGAGATTGGTATGAATCCCGCGAAAAGTTCCCCGGCGGCATGAAAGAGGTCTTTGACTATATCCGTCAAAAAGGCATGAAGCCCGGTCTGTGGTTGGAGCCCGAAAGCCTTGGCGATCAATCCACACCCGGTCAGGAATTTGAAGATGAATGCTTCTTTATGCGCCACGGCAAACGCGTGGTCGAGCGTGGACGTCTCAACTTCGATATGCGCAACCCCAAGGTTATCAAGCATCTTAACGACACGGTAGATCGCCTTGTGCGCGACTACGGCATTCAATATTTCAAATTCGACTACAACATTGATCCCGGTGTCGGTACCGAAGTCAACGCCGACAGTCTCGGAGACGGTCTGATGCAAAGCAATTTGGCACTTTTGGACTGGATCGACTCGGTACAAGCGCGATATCCCGAGCTTATCATCGAAAACTGCTCCAGCGGCGGCATGAGAATGGACTATCTCCAGCTTCAGCACTACTCTGTGCAATCACTGACTGACGTTTGGGAAAATCGGCAGATGATCGGTCTTGCCGCTGCCGCCCCCACCGGGGTCCTTCCCGAACAGGCCTGTGTTTGGTGTCTTCCCAAAAAGGAGCACACCACGACCGAGATCGCCTCGACACTGGTCAATGCCATGTTCCGTCGCATCCATTTGAGCGGAAGCACCGCATGGCTTGACGAAAAGCAATCCGCCATGCTCCGTGAAGGTATCCGATTGTACAAGGAAACACGTCATCTTATCGACAAGTTGACCCCCTTCTACCCTCTCGGTATTCCCGACTATGACAGCAAGACCAATGTCTATTGCGTAGGTTTCCGCAATGACGAACACTGCTACTTGACGCTGACCTACACCGGCGACCGCCGTCAAGAGATCCGCGTCCCCTTGGACTTCATGCCCCACAGTGCCGAGGTGATATACCCCGCTGATGCCTGCCCCGTCCGTATCAGTCACAATGCGATCTGCGCAAGTATGAAGAATAGCATGAAGAATCAAGCGGTCATTATTAAATTAAAATAACCGCCCTTTAAAACGAAAAACTACCATAGCCATCTCAAGGTCTATGGTAGTTTTTATTTCAGGAGAAAAAATCGGCGCACCTTTGCCTTCTTCGCGGAGAAGGCTGTTTCTTGCTCTATTTCTCATTCTATTTTGTCTTTATAAAAACGATTGCTCCGCAACATGGCTTTGACAGATTCAAACTTACAGTCACAAAACTCTTCACAAAGCGCCAAAACTTCATCGTTCTCATAATTTTTTACGTCGTATCTTTTTATACCATCCTTCAAGCGAAACAGAAAAACCGCGCCACCGCCATAAAGATATTCATTCCAATATTCTTCTGCCAAATGCCGACTGATAAAATTTTCCCACACATCCGCCAAGTCTTCGGGGAACATGACCTTATAATTTTTCCCTGCCTTTTCAATGATAAAACCATCTTTCTTCAGATTCTCAATGGAATCGTCGACTCCCATTACATAACTGTAATACATTCGTGCCTCCGAAAAGATTTTATTCGCCTTTCAAAGCATTTGCTGGTCATTAATATTAAGCTTGAATTTCAGCCCCAGAAAATCGGCAGCCTTGCGGCACATGACCATGCGGTCAAGAAAAATTTCAAAATAATCCATCAAAGAGCTGATGGAGGTATCGATCTTGATATCCAACAAAATCTCCATTCGAGTCCTATCGACAGTAAGCCGCGACTCCTCCACCGAGTAGTTGACGCGGTCGTGAATATCGAATTTGGACACGTCAATGTTGCGCACGCGACTTCGTCTGACGTCGGTCTTATCCGCCAAAATAAGTGCCGCCGCAACCGCATTTACGGCCACGCCTGTGCCCTCATCATGATTCCCAATGGCAGTCACCACGGTAGCAATATCCTCGGGGGGCATATCCTTATGGTCAAGCAAGCGGAACATCATGATCGCACCGCTCTGTGAGTGATCCACGCGATTGACAAGATTGCCGATATCATGGGTATATCCGGCGATCTGCGCCAGCTCCACGGTATGAGCGGGCATCTCCAGCGTCTCCAAAATGTACCGCGCGGTGTCTGCCACCTTCCCGACATGAGCAAAGCTATGCTCTGTGTACCCCAATGCTGCCAATGCCTCATCCGCTTTTTTGATATATGTTTTTATAGTTTGGTCGTTTTTAATGGATTCAAATGTGATCATATTTCTTCCTTTTCAATGAATTTGGGAAAACCAAGAGTCTTCGTTTCTATTATAACCTACCGCTCCATCAAAATCAATGGATTTTACGCATCTTTTACAAAAAATTGCTTTCCCTTTCATCTGTCACAATCTCCATCTCCCCGACAGGATCAATCAAAAAGGCTGTTGCATCATACAACAGCCTATAAGTTTATTGATAAATCAGACCACGCCCTGAGCCTTCATAGCTTCAGCGACCTTAATGAAGCCTGCGATATTCGCACCGGCAACAAGATCATCGCCCAAGCCATACTCATGAGCCGCCTTAACGGATGCGTTGAAGATATTGCTCATGATGCCGTGAAGCTTTGCATCAACCTCTTCGGCAGACCAGCTATAACGCATGGAGTTCTGGGACATCCCAAGACCGGAAACCGCAACACCGCCGGCATTAACGGCCTTGGAGGGAGCCACGAGAACGCCGTTCGCCTTCAAGTATGCCATAGCCTCATTGGTGGTGGGCATATTGGAAACCTCAACGTAATACTTAACGCCGTTTGCAACGATCTGCTCAGCTTCCTTCATGTCAACCTCGTTCTGAGTTGCGCAAGGCATAAGGATATCGGCCTTAACACCCCAAGGCTTCTGACCCTTGAAGAACTGTACACCGAACTTATCGGCATAATCCTCTACTCTGTTGCGGCAAGAAGCGCGCATCTCGAGCATATAGCCGATCTTCTCGGGGGTATTGATACCGTCGGGATCGTAAACATATCCGTCGGGACCGGAGATAACAACAACCTTACCGCCAAGCTCGGTGATCTTGCTGACGGTACCCCAAGCCACGTTACCGAAGCCGGAGACAACAAATGTCTTGCCCTTGATGTCGTCGCCAAAGTACTTAAGCATCTCCACTGCATAGTAAACCGCACCGTAACCCGTTGCCTCGGGACGGATGAGAGAACCGCCGTAAGGAATACCCTTACCGGTCAAAACGCCGGTAAACTCGTCGCGCAGTCTCTTGTACTGACCAAACATATAACCAACCTCACGAGCACCTACGCCGATGTCACCTGCGGGAACGTCGGTATCGGCACCGATGTATTTCTGAAGCTCGGTCATAAAGCTCTGGCAGAAGCGCATCACTTCCATATCGGACTTGCCCTGGGGGTCAAAGTCTGCACCGCCCTTACCGCCGCCCATGGGGAGCGAAGTCAGGGAGTTCTTGAAGGTCTGCTCAAAGCCGAGGAACTTGATAATGCTCTCGTTAACCGAGGGATGGAAACGGATACCGCCCTTGTAGGGACCGATCGCGCTGTTGAACTGGATTCGGTAACCGCGGTTGACCTGAACTTTACCGTTGTCGTCTACCCACGGAACGCGGAACTTGATGATGCGCTCGGGCTCGACCATTCTCTCAACAACACCGCTCTCGATGTACTCGGGATGTGCCTCAAGAACGGGCTCGATAGACTCGAGAACCTCTTTGACTGTCTGGTGGAATTCGCTCTCGCCGGGATTGCGCTTGATGACTCTTTCCACAAGATCATTCAGATATGCGTTTTTGAAACTCATAACAATATCCTCCACAATAAATTGATTTTAAATTTCAAAGTCTCACATAAAAGACCCTTTTATTGTATCACCTTTGGGAGCTGTTGTCAATATATTCTCGAGAATTTTTTGTGTGATTTTTTGTTTTTTTGCAAGTTTCCGATTTCGAAATTTCATATTTCCCATTCTCGGTCACATATTTTCAAAAGGACAAAAGCCAAACAGCGCCTTGGAAAGCAAGGATTTTTGTCAAGATATCCCACGAAGATCGGTTTGACAAAAATGCAACAATCTTTTGCTGTTCGTTTCAAAGGCGGGGCAGTCGCTTTTCAAAGAAAAGCACCAATTTCCGCGAATCGGCACAAAAACTTTTGATCCACGCCCCAATAAAGAAAGCGCAAACACATTGTCCCCCACTTGCATAGTGGGGGGGAACACCTTTTTCTGTTTGCCTATCATCAAAGAACCAGACCGGCGCCCAGCATCCTTCTCGGCTCATTTTCGTCATAAGAAATATAGCCGATCCGCAGAGCCTCCTCCAAGACCGCCCCTCGCATCTGATATACATTTGCGCAAGCGAAGCCGATCTGATACTCGTCTTCCTTCAAGAAATCGGGGATCTCATGATAGACCAGCTCGCGGCAAAAACGGTAATGCCGCAACGCAACATCATGGGCAACGCGCATAAGACGGCGGTATTCTCGCTCTTGTACTTCGGTGCGCGCTTTCATTTTGCTTTCGAACATCACGCAGAAGGTGGGCTCATAGCCACCATCAATCTGCCGCAGATATCCGTATTCCACCAGTTTTTCAAGGATGGGACGAGAAACGGTCTCCGTCTCACCGCGTGCCACCTTGACAAGTGCCTCCCCTTCTTCGTATCGCAAAACAGCCGGTGTTTTCCGCTCGATTCCGCGGTATTGAAATTTAAATTGCTGAAATTTAATATTTTTCTTTTCCCTATCCTCCGGCAATTCATAGCAGCCGTGAAGCCCGACAAAGGACGGGCGGTCGCCTTCATAGTTCTCGTACCCGAGAATGTCCCATTCACCGCCTCGCGGACGCTTGGTAAAGCCCCAAGAGCCAAGATTCTCGGTTGGCAATTTTTCTTTCTCCCGATTGACCGTATCCATGACCGCAAAATGTAAGTTGTCCACCGACTGCATCAACAGCACCCATTTCATATCCTCATACGGCTGGTATCCCTCGTGCCACTCCGAACCGTTTTCCTCAAAACATCTCAACCAATATTCTCTCGCCTCAATGATCGCACGGGTAAGCTCGGAAATGAGACCTCGCAGGTGGGCATAGATCTTCTCCTGCGCCGCCGCGCTGAGAATGAAAAAATTGGTTTCGTACCGATCGCCGTTTTTCTTCATCAGCGTAGCATCGACCATCCGCGCCAGCTCGTCCTCCATGTACGGCAATGCCACGCCCACCTCAATCGCCAAATCCTCTGCGGTGGACGGTGTTCGATAGGCCGCCAGCATGATGTTTTTACAAAGCATTCTTTCCAAATAGCACCAAGGCTCGTTTTTCTTGCTGTCCATCCCGCTCATGGAAAAAGCAATATTTTCGGGATTGTAACTGAGCGAACCAAATTTTCTTGCCATATTCATACCCTCCTTCAATATTTTTCTTGCGCGAAACAGCCGAAGCTTGACCGCGCTTTCGGAAAGTCCCAGATCGGCGGCGATATCCTTGACACGGTGATTCCGAATATAATAGGCCACAACAATATCCCGATAGTCCGACGCGATAAAGGCCAACTCCCGCCGAAGAAGAGATAACTGCTCGCCGCGCGCGCATTCGGCTTGTATGTCCACATCATCTGCGATTTCAAGCTGCTCCACATCCACCGCCTCATTCTCTCGCACCAACCGCTTTCTTTTTGCCCAAAAGCTATAACGGTTTCGCGCGATCTGCCACACCCATGCCGAAAAATTTCGGGGAACCGTCCCCTTCTCCAAGGCTCGTGCAACATTCAAAGTGATTTCAGATGCCAGATCCTCCGCTTCAAATGCGTTTCCCGTTTTTCGCACACAGAAATAAAACACCTTTTCCATGTAGTTTTCGCAAAACTCACTCATCAACTGCTCTCTCTTTTCCGCCATTCCGACACCTCCTTTCATCTGTAAAGTATTACGAATCAAAATTTGGTTACAAAAAACAACCCGCTCGGAAGCAACAAAAATTGTCCTTTCGATAACCTTGTCAAAAACAAAAATCCATGTTATAATAAAAAGAACCTACACTCTCGAAAAACATTTATCAAAAGGTAAATCTCGCAACAAGAAGGAGATCATCTATGCGAAAATATTGGATTCAAACACTTACTCGCATCATTGAACCCGTCTTAAAGAATCTGGCGGCCGGAACCCTCCATCAAAATATGCCGATCGAAGCAAGGACAGGATGCGTCGACGAGCGAAAGAAATACTCTCACTTAGAAGCAATGGGTCGAGCTTTAGTCGGAACGGCACCGTGGCTCGCATCTGAAAGCGACGATCCGTGGGAAGTCTCCGAACGGGAACGCATATCCGATCTTGCGAGAGCCGCTATCGCTGCCGCGACCGATCCCGATTCGCCCGACTTCTGCAACTTTGATGACGGTGCGCAACCACTTGTGGATGCCGCCTTCCTTTGTCATGCCATTCTTCGCGCGCCTTCGGTGCTTTGGGAGCCGCTTGATATGCGCGTAAAGCAAAATCTTATTAAATGTCTTCAAAAGACGCGATCCATCACACCTTATCGCAACAATTGGCTATTGTTTTCTGCCATGGTGGAGGCAGCACTCTACCTCATGGAAGGCAAATGTGATATCATGCGGATAGAATACGCCATTTATCAGCACGAACAATGGTTTAAAGGAGACGGTGTCTACGGAGACGGACCGGATTTCCACTTTGACTATTACAACAGTTATGTGATTCATCCCATGATGATGGATGTGATGAATACCGTCGGTCACCTGATCAAAGGAAATAAGGACAACACAATCACAAAACGTATTACGGAGCGTGCAATTCGCTATGCTGTCATGCAAGAGATGCTGATCGCCCCCGACGGAAGTTTCCCCGCCGTAGGCAGATCTATCACATACAGAAGCGGTGCATTTCAAATTTTAGCACAGATCGCCCTTGCCGAAATGCTCCCCTCAAAACTTTCCCCTGCCGCAGTACGGTGCGCTCTTACCGCTGTCATACACCGCTGTTTTGAGGAAGCAAACACCTTTGACAAAAACGGTTGGCTACGCATTGGTCTTTGCGGTTCTCAACCGGAGCTTGGAGAAGCTTACATCTCCACAGGAAGTCAATATCTTTGTACCGCCGCATTTCTTCCCTTGGGACTCTCCCCGAATAATCCTTTTTGGAGGGATCCCGACGAGCCTTGGTCGTGGATAAAACGATGGAATGCGCATTCTCCCACTTGGAATCCCCATTCAAGTCAATAGGCTTTTCACAAGTAAAAAACTACAACAACAAAAGTTTTGCCGCCCTTATGGACGGCTACTTTTTTGCCGATAAAAAGGAATAAAAAAGACGGGTCTTACGACTCGTCTAATAATATATTTTCACCTATGCTCATTGAAAACCGAACAAAGAATGGGAAGTAGAAAAGAAACTCAAGTAAATTGTATCTGAAGAACCATGCCTCACGGCAAAAGGTTCAAGCAATCGGTCTATTAGTATCGGTCAGCTAAATACATTACTGCACTT
>JAZSPB010000072.1:0-10053 GCA_045537235.1 Eubacteriales bacterium | reverse complement strand
AATAGAAAAGTTTTTTGCGGAGCTTTTTTTCAAAAAAGCGACCTCCCCGCGCCCGCAGGCGCTCTTACAGATCGAACAACTCGTCCAAGGTTACGGAAAACAAGCGGGCAATGGACGGGAGCAGGGCGATATCGGGGTAGGCGTTCTCTCTCTCCCATTTGGAGACGGCTTGAACGCTGACGCGGAGATGAAAAGCAAGCTCTCGTTGCGTCATTCCCTTTTCTGTACGGAGCTTTCGAATATTGCGGCCGAGTGGTAATTCCAAATTGGTTCCTCCTGTGTATGATTTGGTCTTGCCGCACACAGGATACTGCATGGCAAAAATGCACCTCCCGCAGGACGTGCATCTTCGCTATTCCTCGCTCTCACGCGATGGGCGTGGGGTCGGCGAGCAATACGGCATTCGAGTGGAATGCACAAGAAATCATATCCTCGCCTCCTTTCGTAAAATTCTTTTTTGTCCCTTCGGTGCGCCTGCAGTTCGCGCCTTGGGTTAGTTTGATTTTAGCATATTTTTCCGAGGATGTCAATGGGGGAGAGGTCTACTTGTGGTTGATGTGAGGCGCTTTTTCACCAAGCAAAAAATCAAGACTTCCAAAAAAGTTAGTGTCGAGATGCCCCCCATCCCCCTTCTGCCGGATTATCAAGCAACTCTCCCTTTTCCGTGAACCGAGAGCCATGGCAGGGACAATCCCAAGAGTGCTCTTGAGAATTATACTTCAACGCACATCCCATATGCGGACACCGAGGACCGACAGGAGTCACCAAGTGAATCAGCGCTTCTGCCGCATTGATCGCCAATTGCGGTCGCAGAATGCTCCGAGAAGGCGAGAAAACAGAAGCATAGTCACAGATCTTGCCGCGAACCAGATCCGAAAGGATCGTAGCCGCAACCATAGCGGAGGTCATCCCCCACTTGTTGAAGCCGGTCGCTACATATAAATTTTGAGTTCGTGCAGAGTATTGACCAATATACGGAAGCCCATCCAAGGTCATGCAATCCTGCGTTGCCCAGCGGTATATTTCTTTTGCCTTCGGATAGTAAAGCTTGGCACAACAGGAAAGCTCTTGAAAATTGCCCCCCTTTTTCCCCGTTCGATGCCCACCGCCGCCGAGTAGCAATAGCCTCTTATAATTTCGGAACGATAGCCCCTTGTCAGACTCATCCACATACATTCCTCTCACATTCGGCGCGTTTTCCAAGGCTAAAACATAAGAACGGTGCTGATACATCTTGAGAAAATAGGAGCCGTGCTTGTTGAGAAAAGGGAAGTGTGTGGTCACAATGATCGCATCGGCAACGATTTTTCCTCGTTCTGTAATTGCACCGTCCGGACGCAATTCGAGAATTTTGGTGTGCTCAAAAACAGGCAACTCCCACGCCAGCGCAAAAAGCAATTTTAGGGGATGGAATTGTGCTTGCTTGGGAACACGAACCGCTCCCGCGACCGAGAAGGGAAGTGTGGGGCAGTCCGTAAAATCGGCATCCGCTCCTATGGCATTCAATGCGGCAACCTCTCGCTCGATCTTTCGGCGGTCATTGAGGGAATAGACATAAGAATCCACCTCCTCATAGTCACACGCCACGGTCTGCCCCAGCTTTCGGTATAGCTCCATGGCCGCCCTTTGTGCACCAAGATACATCTGTGCTGCATCGTGCCCGAAACGACGGGTCATTTTGTCATAGATCAGCCCGTGTTGAAAGGTGATCTTTGCGGTGGTGTTTTGCGTAATTCCGCCACAGATGCGGTCGGCCTCGGCAAGGACACAGTCCACACCTGCGCAGTGCAACATATAGGCACAAAGAATTCCCGTGATACCGCCGCCGATAATAAGCACGTCGGTTTTGACATCACCCGTCAAGGCGGCAAACTGCGGGCGCGCTGTTGTTTTGCTCCAAATAGAATCCATACTTTCACCTCTTTGGAAGTAGTATGTGTTTGGCGAGGGCGGTTTATCAATTTTCTTTCGGGCGGGAATTGCGCGGACGCGTCGGCTTCATTAAAAAGCCCCAAAAGCAGATGATCCGCGACTTTCATGAATTTTGAGCAAACTTCGAAATGCTTGATTGGGAGCATTCTGTTTCTCAATTTTCAAAAAAGGCGCGGATTCAAATGTTTGAAAATTTTTAGTCCTTTTCGGTTATCGAACCTCAACCAGACGGCAAATTCCCTTGAAAAGACCGGGGGTAACATAGTGGGTCTTACCGTCGATCTCGGCTTCCTCTCCGTAATGCCAGTGACCGGCAACGGTGGTGACGACCAGCGGATGATGCAGAAGTGCGTCTCTCATTCGATTGCTGGTGCGGTAATCTTCAGCGGTCAGCTTGACATTGGGGTGGTAGGATTCGGTGAGTCCCATGAGCTTGTCGTGGATGGGGTCGTGGGAGAAGACGATCATGGGGATCCCCCGTGCCAACTCTTCCTCAAACCGAGCCACGGTGTAGGCATTGTAATAATCCAAGCTGTTGTTGGCGGTGATGACATTGAGTCCGCCGATGATGCGGCTTTCAAAGTGGATGTCAAACTCGGGGAACTCCTCCGCCAGCTTTTTTTGCATGACCTCGGCATAGTCTCCTTCCTCCTCCATCGTGCGGCGGCAGATGCGCTGAAATTCATGCCCGCCGGGGGAGAACATCATATCGTGTCCGTCAGCGATCTCATGGAATTTTGCCACATTGCCCTGTGAATGCAGATCGATCACGTCACCTGTTACGATCAGTGTTGCGTCCATTTCCTCTGCCAAAGCGATGGCTTCTCGGAAATATCCCTCGGGATCCAGCGGCGGATAACCTCCCGATTTCCGAAAGGCATCATAACGCTTTTGGAGCAGTTCTTTTTGGGATTCCGGATCCTCATCGGCATAGGCGGTCAGATGGATATCGGTAATGTGTAACAGCCGAACAGGCTTTTCCAAGCCGACTTCGATAACGGTATGAAGAATCTCTTGCATGATTTTTCTCCTTTAAAAGAAATGGAAATGCGCAATCGCTTGGGGTGTGCCGAGATGCGCAAAAGCACCGCCCAAAAACGGTGCTTTGCGGTTTATGATCACAGCTTGGAAAAACCAAAGCCATTGACCAATGCGTCGATCTTTTTGCCTTGGCGGCAAAGAGGACACTCATGAGACGCATGGCTGGCATAGTCGGGTAAAACATCGGTGCTGAAGGCCGATTGAACATCATATCCTGCACAATCCTTTACGGTGGCGAAAATGGCGCATACACCGGCGACTGTCCCGTTGTAATATTGCACCGCTTCGATTGCCGAGCGTGCCGTGTATCCGGTGGTGACCGATGCCGCAAGAACCAGGACGTGTTTGCCCGATATCATGGGGATGATATTGTCGCGGAAGATCAATTGGCTGCCCGTCGTGTGCTCGGGAGTGACGACATAAATGGTCTGATGCGCATTCATGTTGACAAAATCCCCTTTGGTCAATTCGTCGGCAAGACAGGTGCCGATGACCTCGGTGCCGTCAAGACAAAGCACGGTGTCTACAATGGTGTTGGTGCGATAATGCGAAACCAATTCTTGTGCCACGGCCCGTGCTTCGGACAAACGCGTCTTCTGCGTAGTTACATCAATATAGTAGTTGATATGGCTGTGGCTGGTAGCGAAATGCCCTTCCGACACGCGCAAAAAGAGCTCACTGTTTTTGGTGCTGATCTTATAAGATTTTTCAGTTGGCATAGTCATAACCCCTTTTTCTTTATTATAACACGAATCCCCACGCGCTGTCAAGAATTTTTTCGGCGCCTGCGGGCGGGGAGGTCGCTTTTTGAAAAAAGCTCCGCAAAAACTTTTCTAATGTGCCCATGCGAAGTTTGAACGAACACACTGCCCCCGCCGAGGGAAGCGCTATGTTTGCACCGACTGCAAAAGGGCACATTAGAAAAGTTTTTTGCGGAGCTTTTTTTCAAAAAAGCGACCTCCCGCGCCCGCAGGCGCCGAAAAAATTCAAAAAAATCTTGACTTGCGGTGTTATGTGTGATATGATATAAGGTATCAATTTATTTATGTCCGATGTCCGTACGAGAGACGGCAAGGAGGGAATTATGGAGATCAAAATTACAAAAACCACAACACCCAAGGAGATGCCCGCTGAGGACAAGCTCGGCTTCGGCAAGGTCTTCTCGGATCATATGTTTATTATGGACTACACACGCGGCAAGGGTTGGCATGATGCGCGGATCGTTCCGTTCGGCAACATTTCGCTTCATCCCGCGTCTACGGTGCTTCACTACGGTGCTGAAATTTTTGAAGGTCTTAAGGCTTATCGCAGAGCCGACGGCGGAGTGCAGATGTTCCGTCCTATGGAGAATATCAAGCGTTTGAACAATTCGGCTGACCGTATGTGTCTGCCCTTGATCGATGAGGACGATCTTTTGGAGATCCTCACCACCTTTGTTCAGTTGGAGGAGCGTTGGGTGCCTAAGTCCTTCGGAACCTCGCTCTACTTGCGTCCCTTTATGTTTGGTGATGACGAGTCTTTGGGTGTTCACACTGTTTCTCATGCGGTATTTATGCTCATTGCGTCTCCCAGCGGAAGCTATTACGCAGAGGGAATCAACCCCGTTAAGATCATGATCGAGTCGGAAGATGTTCGTGCCGTTCGCGGCGGTACCGGCTATGCCAAGTGCGGCGGTAACTATGCGGCCTCCACACGCGCCGGCGAAAGAGCCGCTCAAAAGGGCTATACGCAGGTGCTTTGGCTGGACGGCGTAGAGCGTAAATATATCGAGGAAGTGGGCGCTATGAATGTTATGTTCAAGCTGGACGGCAAGATCGTCACCCCCGCCCTCACCGGCTCCATTCTGCCCGGTATTACCAGAAAATCGTGTATCGAAGTGCTGAAAAATATGGGCTACGAGGTCGAGGAGCGTCTGCTCTCCGTCGACGAACTGGTAGATGCCATGAAGAGCGGTCGCCTGGAGGAAGCTTGGGGTTGCGGAACCGCGGCCGTTGTCTCCCCCATCGGCAAGCTGATGTATGAGGACGTAGAGTATGTCATCAACAACGGCGAGATCGGTGACGTCACCGGTAAACTCTACGACACCCTGACCGGCATCCAGTGGGGCACCCGCGAGGATCACTACGGCTGGGTCTACAAGGTGAATTAAGGGTTTGAGTTGCGTGGGCGCCTGCGGGCGCAAGAGGTCGCTTTTTTGAAAAAAAGCTCCGCAAAAAACTTTTGATCCGCGCCCTTTTGTAATTTGAGCGAACATAGTGGCACTAAATTGAGTGCAGTATGTTCGCTCAAATTTTATTAAAGGCGCGGATCAAAAGTTTTTGCGGAGCTTTTTTCAAAAAGCGACCTCTCGCGCCCGCAGGCGCCCACGCAACTCAAACCCTTAATTCACCTTGTAGCCCGCCGTAGTGATCGCGGCATGAGCGGCGGAGAGGTCGAAGTTGTCGGTGACGGTGAGGGTAGCGGTTTTGGCTTCGAGGTTGATCTCGACAGCGCTGACGCCGGGGACTGCGGTGAGTGCTTCCTTGACACGAGCGGCGCAGTGCATACACATCATGCCTTCGATGGTGATGACTTGAGTAGCTTTTTTCTTGAATCCAAACATTTGAGGTTCTCCTTTATTTTGTGAAATTTGATTGGCGGGGAGGGGGGTGACTTGATGGATACGGGGGCGGAAGGAACGCAAGCGCAATGCGTTGAGCACTACGCAGACCGAGGAAAAGCTCATGGCAGCCGACCCGATCATGGGGTTGAGGGCGATTCCGAGCGTGGGGTAGAGCACACCCGCCGCAACGGGGATGCCGATACTGTTGTAGATCAGCGCCCAGAAGAGATTTTGCTTGATGCATCGCATGGTGGCGCGGCTGATTTCGATGGCGGTCAGTACGTCGGAAAGGGAATTGCCGGTGAGGATGATGTCGGCACTGTCCACAGCCACTTCGGTTCCGGCTCCGATGGCAATGCCGATGTCCGCACGGGCAAGGGCGGGCGCGTCATTGATGCCGTCTCCTACCATGGCGCATTTGCCGCGCGCACTGTATTCTCGGATCAAACGCTCTTTGTCGTCGGGCAGAAGCGAAGCGTAGACGGTTCGAATTCCGACTTGATCGGCCACATAGCGAGCCGCCGCTTGGTTGTCACCCGTTAGCATGACGCATTCAATGCCGAGACTGTGAAGTCCGGCTACGGCTTCTGCTGCGGTTTCCTTGACGGTGTCCGAGATGGCAAGAACACCGAACGAAAATCCGTCTTGATGCTCGCAACCGATGCAGACCGCCGTGGCGCCTCTTGCGAGGAAGCGTTCTTCGGCTTCGATTGCCTCTTGAGAAAGCGCACCGCAGAGCTCTTCCACGAATGCCCGTCTTCCCACGGCACACCGCCGACCTGCGATAACGCCGGAAAGTCCGCGTCCTACGGGAGATGAGAAATTCTCCACTTCCCATATCTTTACGTTCTGTTCGGAACCGAAATCACATACCGCTCCTGCCAACGGATGGGAAGAGCGAGACTCCAACGAGCACGCAAAAGACAGCACATCACTGTTTTCCCAATACGCGTCAGTCACACGCGGACGACCGTGGGTGATGGTTCCTGTCTTGTCAAACAGTACATATTTTGCCGCCCGAAGATCCTCGAGGGCATGAGCGCTTTTGATGAGAACACCGTAACGCGCTCCCATGCCCGTGCCCACCATGATCGCCGTGGGGGTCGCCAGTCCGAGCGCACAGGGGCAGGAGATGACCAGCACCGAAACGGCGCACCGAAAGGCCATGGAAATGCCGCCGCCCGCGATCAACCAAACGATAAGGGTCAGGAGCGAGATGGCGGAAACAACCGGAACAAACACACCGCTGACTCGGTCAGCCACGCGGGAAATGTTGGCCTTGGAGCCTGCCGCGTCTTCCAAAAGTGTGATGATACGACCGATGGAGGTGTCCTCGCCCACACGGGTGCAGCGGATGTGGAGATACCCGTCTCGCAAGATGGAGCCTGCGCTGACGTGCTCGCCCGCCGTGCGGTCAACGGGGAGACTTTCGCCCGTCAAGGAGGATTCGTCTATGCTGGCGGCACCTTCAATGATTTCGCCGTCTACGGGAATTCCTTCGCCGGCGCGGACAAGAACAATATCACCTGCCAAAACCTCGTCTGCGGAAACCGTGACCGAATCGCCGTTTCGTAAGACGACCGCCTCGGAGGGAACCGTCTCGGACAGCGACATGACCGCGTCGCCCGCTTTTTTCTTGGCGCGTCCTTCAAGAAATTTTCCCAAGGAGACCAGCGTTACGATCATGGCCGCCGATTCAAAATACAGATCGTGGATGCGCCCCATGTCGCCTGCGATCATAAAGCCGACCATTACCGCACTGTAGAGCACCGATGCGGAGGCACCAAGTGCTACAAGTGAGTCCATATTGGGCGCACCTGCAAAAATGGCGAGAAACCCGTTCTTGAAATACTTTCCGTTCAAGCACAGCACCAATGCCGTCAAGAGCATTTGTACGGCTACGTTTATATAAAGGGAAAGCCCGTGATATGCCTCGGGGATGGGCAGATCGATCGCCATGTGTCCCATGGAAAAGCACATGAGAACGGCGCATAGGATCAGCGAGACGATCAGAGTCCTCTTGGTGCGCCGATATTCTTCGTTTGCTTGCTCGCGCTTGGTACCTTCGGTCACCAGATCGTAGCCCGCCGCGCGCAAGGCTTTGGTCAATGTCGCACGGAGTACGCTTTCATCGGTGCCGTCTTCGGCGGTGAGGACCATGCTGTTGGTCATCAAGCTGACGACGACCTCACCGAAAAATACACCGCGCACCGCTCGCTCCACATGAGCTACGCAGGCGCTGCAATTCATTCCTTTAATTCCGTATTTGAGTTTTTTCATCTATAAAAAAGACCGTCCTTTCCCCCCATATTGTAGCACAGAAAAGGGAAGAAGTCAACCTGTGATCTTCAAGTCTCCTCTTCGATTTTGCACCAAAATTCTTGTTTTTTTCGGATTTTACGGGATATCGGTTGACAACCGAAAAAGGAAATATTATAATTGAATTGATAATTCACCGCAAAGCGCTCGCCCCCGCTATGTTCGCACAAACTGCGGAACAAAAGTTTTTTGCGCACTTTCGAAGAAAGTGTTGCTTTTCTTTCAAAAACGCGACCCCCCGCCCGCAGGCGACTCAAGAAAGGAGAAACATATGAACTCAATAAAAGAAAACGTACAGTCGTTGATGGAGCGACTGGATTATCCTCAGGATGCGCAGAAGGTTTTTTTTGACGCATTGGATCGGATTGCCCAAGACAAGATAGCCTCGACATGGCTTTCCCGTTTGATGGCGCAATACGACGAGAGCGAGAATTGCGATTATAAACAAATGCTTTTGGATATCAAAGCTTTGGGCAATGCGATGGAAATCCATGAGTACACATCGGGTATGCTGCTGTTTCTCTGCCTTGCCGAAAAACTGCGTGAGCGCTATGCGGAGCGCGGCATGGACGAGAGCATTTTTTACAATTCCATGTCCGACCTGCGCTATAAGCTGGAGGAGTGCCGATTGGTCTATGGCGGCGTGGGATCTTTTGTTTGTTCTTGGTTTCCCGGCTTTTTCCGAATGACCCGTTTTGCTCTGGGTCGTTTGCAATTTGAGGTGATCACCACCAAAAAGGAGTACCAAGTGGACGGTGTGACTCTTGCCGGTGGAACAAAGCTCATCAACATTCACATTCCGCGCACGGGAACCAAGCTTGATCACGGAGAGGTGCTGGAGTCCTACCGCATGGCCGCCGAAGTGTTTGCACATGACTTTGAAGATCGCCCCATGGTGTTCCATTGCTCCTCTTGGATGCTGGATCCTTGGCACGCGACGGTGTTGTCCCCCACCTCCAACATGATCGCTTTCTATAACGATTTCAAGATCGTAGAGACAGGAAATTATGAAAATTACAGTGGTGTTTGGCGCCTGTTCGACCGACTGTATGAGGACAATATTGCCGAAATGCCGCGCGATACCTCTCTCCGCCGAGCCTATGTCGATCGGATCGAGCGCGGTGAGCCGGTTGCTTGGGGACGAGGTATCTTTATCTACCGCGACGGAAAAATTTGCAACTCCTGATATGCTTGCGAGACATTTTTCGCGCCGTTTGGAAAACCGACGGCACAAGCATCAATAGGGTTAAAAAGGAGAAACGATATGAAAGTAATGGCTATCGGTATTCATAACGACGACTGCGAATATGGCGCGGGAGGGATCCTCGCCCTGCTGGCCAAGCGCGGCTTCGATGTCACAGTTGTTCAGCTTCGCCCCGATTTCTTGGACAATGACCGAGAGGGAAGTAACCGTCGGAGTATCGACGCGGCAGCGATCCTCGGTGCCAAGAAGATCATTCTCGATGACGAGGACAGCGGCTTTTATCGCACCAACGACGCAAGGACCCAAGCGCTCAAGGAGGTCATTTGCCAAGAAAAGCCCGATATCCTTTTGGTCATGTACCCCCGTGACAATCACATCGAGCACGCAGAAGCGGCCAAGACCACGAGAAATGCCGTTTTTGCCGCCTCAGTAGCCGGTGTATGCCCCAAAGAAATCTATGCTTGCGAAATGGGCCCCCAGCAGTCCATGTGCTATTTTACCCCCGATATCTACATCTCGGTAAACGATGTGGAGCCGGAGCTGGAAGCCTGTCTTCGTGCCTTCTTTACCCAAAGCAGATCGGGCGATTGGCTGTGGCGCGAAAAAAGTGTCGCCATGGCTTTGCGCGGACATGAAGCAAACCGCGGTCATTGCGAGGGTCTGATGATCGTCAAGCTGCCCGATGGCAACGGCGATTTCCTCCTTCGCGAGGCACTCTCCGACAAGTTCCGCTGGGCGGGAACCAAAATGTACTACCCAATGGCAACCCGAATGGGTTGGATCGAATAATTGGCGAGTCGCCTGCGGGCGGGGGGAGGTCGCTTTTTTGAAAAAAAGCTCCGCAAAAAACTTTTCTATTGTGCCCTTTTGCAGTTGGTGCGAACATGGCAATCCCCCAAGGGGGGGGGCAGTATGTTCGCTCAAATTCGGCAGGGCACAATAGAAAAGTTTTTGC
>JAZSPB010000101.1:0-55209 GCA_045537235.1 Eubacteriales bacterium | reverse complement strand
ACGGAGGGATTGTAAAAAAGCACTCTCAAACAACCCCTCAGTCAGCTTCGCTGACAGCTCCCCTTACACAGGGGAGCCTACCGCTGCGGCGGGATTGCTCAACGGCAAAAGCCTCTAATGAACCACCCGCTTAGCGGGTGGTTTTCGTTATACAAAAAGAAGAGCAGACCAAAATCTGCTCTTCGGTGCTATAAAGCCTTATGTTACTTAGGTTTTGCTTATGCCTTGAAGTATCTGTTAAGCAGACCCTCAAGAGCCTTGCCGTGACGAGCTTCGTCGCGGTTGCTTTATGTGGGCTTTGTGTGAAAAGGCTTGGCGTGTAAGGCTTTGGAAACTTTATGAATTTGCCTATAGGCTTATGGAAAATGGAAGCTTCCACGAAAACTTAATCAAAGGAGGGGCTTATGGCAAAAACATCGTCGAGTGTGTATCAGCTTCCAAATGGTATGTGGGGCTACAGGTACGCCTATATGCTTAATGGGAAACAGAGAGACCTGAAGAGGACAAAGGATGAGAATGGAAATCCATTCAAGACAGAGAGGGCGGCTTCAAAAGCTCGTGAGGCAGCCATCATCAAGGAGCACTTGGAGCAAGCACAAAAGCCTAAACCAAAGAGGGTGACTTTATCCGATGTCTATGAGGAATACTGTCTTACTGGCCGCCTTGGCAAGGCATACGGCACTACAAGAAAGCAGGACAGCTTATGGAACAACCATATATCCAAGAGCTTTGGCAGTCGCTTTATTGACAGCATAAGTGTGTCAGAGGTGGTAGACTACTTGAGTAAGCTATACTACCATGATGGCAAGGCTTACAGATACGTCGAGTCTTTTCTAAAGATGTTCTATCTGCTTTTCGGTCAGGCTTAACAGCATCAAAAGAAACTATAGGCACTACTAATACTGGAGGATAATACATTTATGACTTATGGCTATGTAAGAGTTAGTACAATTCATCAACGTATGGAAAGACAGATCACCAATATTCTTGAGATCGAACCTAAAGCAACCATCTTCAAGGAACACTTCACAGGTACAACCCTAGAACGTCCTATGTGGTCTCAGCTTCTCAAGAAGCTCAAGCCCGGAGATCGAATAATCTTTGACTCAGTAAGTAGATTTGCGAGAACAGCTAAAGAAGGCTTTGAAGAATATAAAAAGTTATTTGAGGCTGGTATAGATTTGGCATTCATCAATGAACCTCTTATAAACACCTCTGTGTTTGCAGCGACTAGAAGCAACCTATTAACCATCTCGGTCTCTACCGGTAATGAAGCTGTGGACACTTTCTTCAAAGGTAATATTGAATTAATCAATAACTTCCTTATGGCTCTGGCCGAGGAACAGATTAAGGCAGCTTTTGACCAATCAGAAAAGGAGGTCCTAGACCTCCATTCAAGAATTTCTCAAGGTTTAAGAGAAGCTAAGAAAAATGGTTCTCAAATTGGTCTTCCTAAAGGCACTACATTGGAGACCAAGAAATCTATTTTTTGTAAGAGCCTTATTAAAAAGCACTCTAAAGACTTTGGTGGTAGCCTTGAAGATCCTGTGGTTATCAAACTCTGCGGCTGCTCTAGAAACTCTTATTATAAATATAAAAAGGAAGCAAAGTCAAATTAAGGAGAACGTTATGGAAAAGGTAAAAATCGGAGACACTATCAAAATCATCAAAATGGAAGGCGAACCTCAATACAAAGCCGATTTTGCTCAAAGGTGCTGTTGAACCACACCTCTCTCAAAAACTCCTCGTTCTCCTGCCGCGGCATTCTCGCCGTGGTCTGTCCGCCGTCCAAAACGTAACGCCTTTTCTCCATAGCAATCCCCTTTTCATATATGAGAAATCTGTTTGCTTCATGCTCCATTATAGCACAGCGGTCTTTTTTCACAATACATATTTCAAAATAAAAGTTACACTTTTCCAAACAAAAGCAATGCACGCCTCCGTTTGATGCCCGATGATCGATTTTCTATATTTTTTTGATCGAATATCTATAGACTTTTTTGGGGGAAATTGCTATAATGAAAACACAGTACACCGCAAAGGAGTCGCCATGAACAACAGAGTGCTTGAATTAAACGACAATTGGTATATTGCCACGGACGAAAACAACGAGGGAATGACGGCAGGATGGGAAAAGGATATCCCCGCCGATGCGGTCAAGGCCTTTGTTCCGTCCATCATCCAACAGTTTTTCCCCGAATATCACGGCGCAGCCTACTACTGGTGTCGATTTACCCCCACCGTTCTCAAAAGTGAAACAGATAGGTTGTTTCTTCGCTTTGGCGGTGTTGACTATAAGGCCGACGTGTGGTTAAACGGCGTATTCCTCGGTGCGCGGGAATGTCCCGAAACGCCATTTGAGTTTGACGTGACCGACGGGGTACGGGACGGTGAAAATCTGTTGACCGTTCGCGTTCTCAACCCCTGCGACCGTACCGTCGACGGCCTCAATCTTCTTAACACCCCTCACAGAAACAAGACGATAAAAAAGCAAGCAGGCTCTAATCTCAATCACGGCGGTATCTGGTACGGTGTCAGTCTCGAATCCCGCCCCGCCGCCTACGTCAGCGACGTATTTCTCATCCCCGACAGCAAAAGCGAACGCGTTTCGGTCAAGACCGCGCTCTGCTGCGCCAACGCCGCGGACGACTGTACTCTCTCGGTTTCGGTACGCGACCTCTCTTATGCCGATGGCGAGGTAGCAAGGATCGCTAAGACATTGTCCCTTGTGGGCGGCGAATCGGTCTGCGAATGCTCGGTCACTGTTCCCAATTATAAGCTTTGGAGCGTGGATTCTCCCAATCTTTATGCGGTCGAGATTGCACTGTCCTCCCCCTTCGGGGAGCATCGCGTGACACACAAAATCGGCTTCCGCGAATTTTTGGTCAAGGATGGCTTTTTCTATCTCAACGGCAAAAAAATATATATCAAATCCGCTCACACGGGCAATGCCTTCCCCATCGGACAGATGCTGCCCGTTCACCCCGATCAGCTGCGGAAGGACTTGATCTATGCCAAGAGCTGCGGCTTCAATATGATCCGCTCCATTGCGGGTATGCTCCGTCCCGAGCAGATCGACCTTGCGGATGAGATCGGCCTTTTGATCTATGAAGAATGCCTTGCCTCGTGGTGCGTGGGCGACTCACAAAAGAACAAATGGCACGACGCGGAAAGCTACGCCGAGGCCTGCGCCAAGTGTCCCGAAATGCCCCTCGGTGACGAAAAAGCAATGCTTGCCCGTTGGCGCAGCAATACCGAACATATGATTCTGCGCGACCGAAACCATCCCTCGGTCGTCGTTTGGGGACTTCTCAACGAAACCATGGACAACGGCGTCTTCCGCGAAGCCGTGCGATTCTTGGAACGCGCAAGAGAATTAGACCCCACGCGCCTCGTCATTCTCAACAGCGGTCGCTTTGACCACGATATGTCCGTGGGATCTGCCTGCAATCCATATGGCCTCCGATGGGAAAACACGTGGGGCTACGACGGTGACCCCGACGCATTGAAAAACGCGGAAAACGAGGGACAAAAAAATCGGTTTATGGGGGACAATCACTGCTACGGAAACGTGCCTATGACCGAGTCGCTTATTGACCTCTACCGCAATTTCGGCAAGGATTGCTTACCCTACTTCAAATCCGAGCACGGCATCGGCTCTCTTTTTAACGTCATCGACGAATACCGCCATTTTAAGCAACACGGCGAGCGTCTTGACCTTGAGGACTGCTCGTGGCTGGCATATCAATCGGAGGCCTTTTCACGTGATTTTGAGCGTCTGGGACTTGGAAAGCTGTTTGCCTTCCCCGAGCGTCTTCTCCGCGAAAGCCAGCGAATCAGCGCCATGGATCGACGAATGTCCTTCGACGTCTTTCGCTCCAATCCCCGAATCTGCGGATATTCTCTGACGGGACTTCTCGACCACGGAATGTGCGGAGAGGGACTTTGGACGTACTGGCGCGAATGGAAGCCGGAGGTCTTTGATGCCGTATCCGACGGATGGGCGCCCTTACGCTTCTGCCTTTTCGCCTCACACAACGTCTACTGCGGCGAGCCAATCGAGATCGAGGCGGTTCTTGCAAATGACGGCGTGCTTTCCGACGGAACGTACCGCGCTGACCTTGCCATCGTAGGAGAGAACTGCGTCGTATATTCCGAGAGCGTAGACTTCCCTCTTGACGGAAATGAATTTGCCGTTCCCATCACAAAAAAGACCTTGTCCCTCGACCTCCCTCGCGGCAAATACAAGCTGGTAGCCGAGCTTCGCGATGCCTCGGCGCGTTGCGGCGAATTGGAATTTGCCATCCGCGACAAAGCCGACAACAAAATCGGAAACGCGGCAGTAGCGACGCTGGGACTTGGTATCAAAACGCGCGGATATCTTTCCGAGATCGGTGTCGATGTGACCGAGTGGGACGGCGGCGCGTGTGATTTACTTCTTGTGGGCGACGCCACCCGTGACACCGCAAACCGCGCCATTGATTTTGCGCAAGAGGGCGGTACGGTGCTGTTTCTGTCAAAAGAAATATGGCTGAATGCGGAAGGTAACACAATCGAGGCCGCGCGGCGTGTGGTAAGCGATCTTTCCCTTCGCTCCTGCCCACACTGGCTGTATCACCCCGAATGCGTTTTGAATGAGCGGCAAGTATTTGCGGGAATGGACGGCGGTCTTGCGCGTCTTCGCGATATGGGGGCTGTGTTCCCCTCTCACGGTTTTGTCACCGAAACCACACCCGACTATCCTCTCTGTCCTGTGCTTGCCACAGGCTATTACGCCGCGGAAATGTCCTATATGTTGGCGCACGCCGTCATGGGCTACCGCTATGGTAAGGGATGCGTTTTCTTCTCCACCCTCGAATTGCGACATAATATCGGCTACTCCACGGCGGACAGAATTCTGTCAGGACTTGTAAACTATTTGAGTGATCTCAAAAATTGACTCCCTGATATTTTTTAAAACCATATAAGGAGAACCAAAATGAAATACGGAATTCAGTTGTTTTCTGTCAGAAATCATATGAAGGAGAACGTCAAGGACACCCTTCGCCAAATTGCGGAAATGGGCTATGAGATGGTCGAGCCGGCAGGATTTTTCGGCACGTCCGCCGAGGATTTCAAGGCTTGGTGCGACCAATACGGTCTTACCGTCTGCGGCTCACACACCAGCTTCAAGGGCCTTCGCGGCGAGTGCCCCGAGGACGGAATCCCCTACCAGACCGCCATCGGATGCCCCCTTTACATCATTCCCAGTGCTCCCACCAAGACCCGTGAGGAGCTGGATGCCACAATTGAAAAGCTCAACAAGTATCAGCCCGAGGTGGAAGCGGCCGGTATGAAGCTGATGTTCCATAACCATCACCGCGAATTTATGCCCAACGAGGACGGCATCATCGCCCATATCGAAATGCAGAAGCGCACCAATATTCAATTCCAGATCGACGTGTATTGGGTCTATCGCGCAGGACTTAACCCCATTTACATTCTGGAGTCGCTGAAGGACCGCGTAGCAAGCATTCACCTGAAGGATGGAACGATGGAGCAAGGCACGCCGCTGGGCAAAGGCACTGCTCCCATTGCCGAGGTAGTGGCTTGGGCAAAGCGCAACGGCGTTCCTATGGTCGTTGAGAACGAGCCCATAGCCGACGTGGAAATGGTCGAGGCCAAGATGTGCATCGATTACTTGAAATCCCTTGAGGCATAAAGCCGCAGAAAAAAACACTCCAAAAGCAGATGCTCACAACGTCTGCTTTTTTTCGCACAATGCGGTAAGTAAATTTTGATTTGTCGGTGAGTTTAGAAGTTTGAATTTAGTGGTTGCATAGGGAAGAGGCGGATACCCAATAGCCTTCCCCAGCGGGTAGCGAAGCGGCGGCGACCCCGGCGGATGGGGATGCGCCATCGTGGAGGTGCCGTGGCAGTTGTATCAGCACTACGGTGACTCTGCCATCCTCGAAGCCTATTACGGCAATATGTGCCGCTATATCGACTATCTGAAGAGCCATTCGGAATTCGGCCTTGTCACAAGCGACAAGCAAGGTGACTGGTGTCTTGGCGATTGGTGCGGCCCCAATATTCTCTATCCCGATAAGTATATTACCTCTCACAATCAGCAGGTTATTTTGCCTGCCCCCATGGTCAACACCTATTTCATGGTCAAATCGCTCCTTCGGTTGCGCGAAATTGCAAATATTTTGTGTAAGGAGCGGGACGCGGTTGCCTTCTTGGAGGAAGCCAACCTTCGCAAGCGTGCTATGGAAGCCGCCTATTTCAATAAATTTGACGGCAACTTTATGATGAACGTCTAAGGCGCAAACGCCTTTGCCGCAGATTTGGGACTCGGCGATGACACCACCTACCCCAACATGGTGCGCTATTATCAAAAGCTCGGCTGCTACGATACGGGAATTTTTGCCACCGATATCCTCACCCGAGTATTATTCGAACGGGGTGACGGTGATCTGTGTGAGGCGCGCTTCAAGCTTCACGACGGAGTTACGTTTGTGCGCGCGGAGATAATGGGTTCGGATGGGCGAGTTGGTTACGCACAGATTATCGAAGTATAGGCATGCTACGGACATATAATTTTTGACAACGATAAAACAACGATAAATTTTAAAAGAAAAACGATGTAACTCCATTTTGCAGTTATACCGTTTTGTTTGCCATCCGCAACAATTCCGCAAACAACGAAAAAAGCCTATTCGCGAGAATGGGCTTTTTGGGTATAATAAATCTACAGCGGAAAGCTTCCAGTTCAAGTTCCATTTTAGCTTCCATTTTGCTCATTTTAGAGTGTGGAAAGTTCCATAAAAGTTCCATAAATTGAGGCTATTTTGAGCCCCCAAAGCATAAAAAGAAGAGCAGACGAAAATCTGCTCTTCGGTGCTATAAAGCCTTATGTTACTTAGGTTTTGCTTACGCCTTGAAGTATCTGTTAAGGTGTCCCTCAAGAGCCTTGCCGCGTGGAGCTTCGTCGCGGTTGCCTTATGTAAGACCGGCGTCAAAAGGATTGGCGTGTAAGGCTTTGTGGCTTTGTGAATTTGCCTATGAGCTTATGAAAAGTGGAAGCTTCCATAAAAATTTATCAAAGGGGTATTTTATGACAAAAACATCATCGAGTGTGTATCAGCTTCCAAATGGCATGTGGGGTTACAGATACGCCTATATGTTTCCAAAATTTGATTCCATGTCTCAACATATCGCGGAACGCGGTTATTTGAGATACCCTCGAAGCGTGCAATCGCTGTCACGAAGCAGATCCACGATCATGGAAGCCACCCAACGGGATCCCGCTTCTCTTTGGTGGGTTGTGTCGGGGACTTGCACACCGTTTTCTTTTGTCGATTCGGAATAATAGGTACTTACCAGATATTCATAGCCCTCGGTTGCCTCAATGGCGCGGATGGCGGCAAGCATATGGGAATTAAGGTCAAGACAAGACACCCTTTTTTCCTCGGCAACGCGCATCATCGCCTCGGGAAAGGCACGGCGGAAGTTGACCACAGGGTTTTCTTCTGCCGTTACGGTAGAGGTCACGAACAACAGCGTCACGCCGCGGCGGCTTGCCTCATCGGCGAAGGCACGGAGATTTTCCATATACTGTGCCTCGTCGACTTTTCGTTCGGGCTCGTACGAGGAAAAATCGTTGATGCCAAGTGACACGATCAGATAGTCCCCCTCACGCATCTCGCGGCAAACGCGAGACCAGATGGCAAGACCATCGGTATTGATAAAGCTTTGTGTGCTGAAGCCCTGCCGTGCCATATTACACACCTTGATACGGGTATCGTCCAACCATTCGCCGATGAACATTCCCCACCCCTTAGTCACAGAGGTGGCGCTATAGTTGCAAGCAATGGAGTCGCCGATCAGCCAAAGCGTTGCTCGGTTATCGGGCACTTGCTCGACTCTCTCTGCGCGATAGACAAGCTCCGTCCTGATATCCGCCACAAGAATGTTCTCGGCAAGCGGGGTGTTGTTTCCGCTTTGTTCCACCGAAATGATGGAGTGTGAATCATCTGCAAGCGTATGGGTAAATTCAATCGTTGTCCACTCTTTCTTGGTAACCGTCTTGGGCTCGTGGATAAATGCGGGATATAGGGCAAAAAGTTCAATAATGCCAACTGCCACCTCTGTCTCGTCGACCGAGCATTCCTCGCCCAGTCTGACCCGCACCGAGATGCGGTATCGGTTGCCCTTCGCAGCGTCCTCAAATGCCTCTACAAACTTCACTCTGTGTCCTACGTTTTTGCGATCAGCCATCGCCAAGACCGTTTCGCCGTCCATTTGTGTCATTTTCATATCGTGGTAATTGTAACCGCCGCCCGTCAGGGTATTCTCGGCAAGATCGCGCATTGACCAGGCGGAAAAATTAAATTGTTTCATTACTCTGTCTCCTATGTATAGATTTCCCGTATTGTACCATTTTTTCAAAAGTCAATACTCTTTTGCTTTTTTGTATCTGTTTCTTCGGCAAACCAAAAATTAGTCTTGCAAAAATGAGTTCGAATAATATTCCATAGCTTTCAATGTCTCACGGAAAGCGTCAGCGGCTGCTTGGTTTCATTTTTTCGAAAATAGATGGCTTTCCATATTTGACAGCTCATATTACTTTCTTACTATTTTGAACACGCAAGCGTCAAAGGGATTGATTTTCCGCGTATCGCCGTGATAGATCTTATCTACCGAATAGCCGTCACTAAGCTTAAGGGCAAATTCCTTTTCCTCGTCATAGTGGTTAAGCGCCACAACGTATCCGCCGTCCTTCACGGGATGATAGGTAAATACAATATCCTTGTTTGAAAGCTCTACGGGGCAATTATTTATGTGATCCGCAAAAATTTTGCGGTACACAACATGCGTATTGCCGTCAAATGCGTTGTGCTTTTCAATGAGATTACCTTCAATCGGTGCGTTTACAAAAAACACTCTGCCCATACCGTATTTGTTTACCGAAACAAAAGGATTGTTATTGCTGTCGTATGCAAGTACCTGCGCCGCAATAGGCTTGACAGTCACAGTTCTCGGACGGGAAAAGGCGATACTTTCGTCACCTATCTGCGCATTAAAGGATTCGTTACACGTATAGGAATCCATCACCTTAAGCCCCGTAAGCTCCTCAAATTCGCTTAACACCGCATTGCCGCAGGATATGTACAGATCAGCGCCCTCGCGAACCCTCTTTTTCAGCTCGTCGTATCTGCCCTTTGGCATGATTTGAATACCGCTTATTGAGGGCATTATGTAAAGTTTTGAGTCGGGAAGTCGATTATCGGCATAAGCAAATCTGCAGTTAAGCCCCACCTTTTTGCAAAGTATGTGGGTCATGTATGCCACACCCCAGTGATTCTGGTCGCGTGTCAGCAGACAAACCGCGTCGGTCTGCGCTGCGGGCAGTTCGAAATCAAGTTTGTCAATCCAAGAGGAGAATTCCTTCATTTCTCCAAGCACGGGCTTGGGTGTGCGGTCATTGTAAAGCATACCCAGTTCCCTTTCAACCATCTGATAACTGTAGGGGTTGCTTTCAAGCTCAGTCTGGTCGTGGGCGCACCACCACATTACTCCGCCGGCGCCATTAGCCCACAAAGAAAACATATTTACTCGCAAAAAGTCTGCCGCCTTTTCGTCACTGCAAATCGAAGGTCCCATAGTTCCTATCTCCTCGGCAAGGCAGGGCTTTCCGCCGATTTCGGCATAAAGCTTTGTTTGCGCGGTGGCGTGCATGGTTGTTCTTAAAGACAGAGTTTCGTCAATGCCTGTATGCTGACACCAGAACGGATATGGGTGGGTCGTAAGCATATCCACGTAAAGCCCTTGGTCGGCAATCGTCCATTTTTTCTGCGCCACGTAAAGATCGTGCATACCCGAAATCACGGGGCGGCTGCTGTCGGCGGCTTTTATGGCGTTTGTCATCATTGCAACCCAGCTTGCGATTTCCCAGCGGTTTTCGGCACCGCCCGCACAGTTGCACTCGTTTCCGAGATCCCACGCATAAATTTCCTCTCTGTCAATGAAGCGCTCGATAAAGCCCTTTATAAAGAGCTGTTCAAAGTACTGCGCCGTAAGCGATGAGATCACGTTTTTTCCGTACAAAGCGGGAGGAACAAAAAGCCTTCCGCTCATCCAGCCTGTAATAAGCCCCACAATAACCTTGATGTTGTACTTTTTACAAACGTCGAGAAACAAGGAAAATTTATCAAGCATCTCGGTGTCAAGATAATACGGATTATCGGGCATAGGCTGTTCCTTTATTGTATATCCTAAAAGAACACCGCCGCCCCCCAAAACAGGCTCTACCGGTTGATAATCCCGCCAGTTGGGAAACACTCTCATATGCTTTACGCCGTACTCACTGAGGATCTTAACGTCCTTGTCAATGCACTCAATATCAAAATCACGCCACATATCGGCACCGGCGTTTGATGCCCAATAATTGCATCCTAAAATAAATTTCATAACATTACTTCTTCCTTTTTGACTATTCTCACAAGGCCGATCAGACACTAATGAATGCGAAAAGCTTCGGCAGTATATCGAGAAACTGCCGTGTTTTCTCTTGCTTTTCACACAGTGACGTATTCCGGCACAAATTTAAAAAACACGCGCGAGCGGTTTTGCCTCTCGGTGCATTTCAAGTTTGCAAAGCAAGCATTTCATCGCAAGTTATTTACTTTTTTAACAGTAAGTCCCCTGCCCCGTCCGTAAACCTCACCGGTTTTATCGTATGTAATATCGTATTCCTCGCCAAGTACCTTAACCCCCGATAAGCGGTAATAGTCCCATTCAGGAGGCGCAAGCGGATCAAGCGTCAGCTTACCGTCCTTCACGGCAACTCCTACCAACCCCGATATGACCAGATCGCAGAAGGTGGAATGATTATAATCCTTTCCTCTCTCATATCCTCCCTTTCTCGGAAGCCAGCCCCAATCGCGGAGCATAGTCCTGCTGCACCAATCGCCGTTACGCGGGTCGATGACCTCGTCGATCCAGGATATTTCCCGTCCGTCCTCGGTGATGCGCTTGTGAGAACGGGCGTACTGCGCCAGCAGAGTATAAAAATCCGCGCGGAGTTTCCCGTCCCCCGTTCTCTGCGCCACATTCTTGAGGGCGGTCAAGGTTTCGGAGGTGGCGAAGGGCCAGACGTATCCGTTCCACAGGCATTCGTGGTCTACCGCATAAAGGAATCGGGGATGGGTGCGTTCGACGGTGGTAAGACCGTATTCCGTGTAGAAAACATTGGGATCGGTGAGCAGGTCGAAGCACGCTTCCCGTCCCGCCTCGGGAATTTCAAAGATAAACGGAATGTAGCCGATCTGCTCTCGGGGAGCTATGCCGCGCCGCTCGGTAGCTCGGGTCGCATCCTCCCCTTCACCGTAGTGGTAGGCGCGGTAGAAGCCGTCCTCGTACAGTTTTTCATTTATAAAAGAACGCAGAGCCTCATAGCGCCGAGCGTACTTTTTCGCCATCTCGGCGTTTCCGTAAATTTCGGCAAATTTGGAGAGTGCCCGCGCGTCGGCGCACATATAGCTGTTGAGAGTAGGGCGCACACCGCGGGTATGCTTCAGAGTCTCATTCGTACCGCTGACCGAAAATTCCATAGCGTCTCTGTCGTCGATAGACCAGAAGCTTCCGTCGGGCAGACCGTGAGTCGAAACCCACTCCTCATAATACGCGTCCAGCTTTTCGAGAAAGCCTTTCCCGAAATCATAGTCGCCGCGCGTCTCGGCGTACTTATATATCGCATCGATAAACCACGTGGAATACGCGTGATTTTTATCGGATACGGTGAGGAAGAAATTGATATAGCTTTTCAGGTATCTGTCGGCGTTTTTCAGCCATCTGCCTTCATGGAGGTGATGACCAACGGCGGCGTTTATGGTGTTATGCTTGCCGCTCCAAGGAACGTTTGGCAGAAATTCCGTGATGACTACGCCGTCCTCGGTAGTCTTGATATGCTTTCTGTATGTCCAGAAACGGAAATAATAAGCACGCTCAACCTCCTTGTCGGGACACTCAAAAATCGGAACCTCGTTCTTCAGCCACTCGTAAGCGCCGGCGTTTTCTATATCGTTTTTATAGCACTCCTCATCCGCTTCGTTGAAGATGTCTACGTAATGCTTCAGGATATCCATTATTTATGTCTGTTCCTTTCTTTGAAGACCTACATTTTGGGGAAAAGATCTCTGCCGTTTCGGTAGGCGTAGCCCATATATTCTCTGTTTTCCGTCCTGCCGTTATACCAAAGCATCCATTTTCCGTCCTTTTCGTTCCACACCACTGTAGGCTTGTAGGTCGCTTCACTGTCCCAACTTCCCGCGGTAGGCTCGATCAGGGGATTGAGAGAGGAACGCTCCCAGCCCCGAATACCATCTTTGCTTCTCGCCACGCAGATGCGCGCCGTGTTAATGTCCTCATAGCCTATATAGAACATAAGATATCCCATATCCTCTGTGTGAATGACGTGGCAACCTCCAACACGGTTCTGCTCGTATACGTTATGTTTGTTTTTTGTGAAAATGGGGTTTATACGGCTCTTTATCCAATGGATACCGTCGATGCTCTCGGCGTATGCATTTACGTTAGGTTCGTAAGTCTCGCCCGCGGAATACCACATACGGTATACGCCGTTCTCAAATAAAACGCAGGGGTTCATTACAGACTCGCGCTCCCAAGGTAGTTCGGGGATCATGATCGGCTCGGTGGAACGGCGCTCAAAGTGTATTCCGTCACTGCTCTCCGCATAACCGATATAGCTGTAACCACGCGCCTGCCCGGTGTACCACATTTTGTATACGTCTCCCACCTTCAGTACGCAGTTTCGATTTAGATCGTCCTCCCAACCCGTTGCGAGATCGTTTGCAAGGGTGATGACAGGCTCGCTCCAATGGATCCCGTCGTCGCTGAAGGTTACGGCGCATGCCTTTTTTCCGCGCCAGGAGAAGTCCATTCTGTATCTGCCGCCATCCATCCAGACGTAGCCGTCGAACACGGTGCCGGTCTCGGCGTTTCCGAAAACGGGCGAGGTTCCGTATTTTTCAAAAGTCATAATTTAAGCTCCTTTCCATTGTTGACAATGTTTGCAAGAATCAACTTGTAGGTTTCCGGGTTGGTTTGGTGAAAGCTCTCAAAGACCCAAAACGTCTTTGATCGTCTGGTAATCCGAGAGGGTAAATTCGACGGAGTCAAGAGCAAGGGCAGAGCATAGGGAGCGCAGTACCGCGCTTGTAAGAATGCGGGTGCCCTCGGGAGTGTATAAGTGCGTCATATCGGAATAATAATCTTCGGGCACGTCTTTGACAGCGGCGTACAGGTCGTTGACGAAAAAGCCGTATTTCTTTGCAATATTCACGGCGATCTCGTTATATTTTTCGATGTCTCTGTTTTTTCTGTGGGAAACGGTGGGGTTGGGGAAGCGGCTTTCCACAACGGGAGTAGAGGTGGCGAAGATGACCTTAGCGTTTGGAAAAAGCACGCGGATTCTGCGGCAGATCCTATCGATGAAAGCCTCATACACCTCGGGAGGTGTGAGACATCCGTCCCCGTATTGAACGAGAGTGTCCCAAAGTCCCGTGTTCCAGTGAACCGCGTCCACGTCGTCACCGAGATTCAGTTCCTTCTTCCAATCGGATAAATGACGGAGGACAAACTGAGCAAATCGGCAATTTTCTTTGGGATAATACACCTCGCAGGAATCGGCTAGCACCTGCTTCACGTATTTGTCGTAGCCTTGACGAATGGAATCTCCTATCAATAAAACCTTTTTCATTTCTTATTCTCCTTTTTTCGAATGGACTTCCAAACGCCGTTTTCCGTGAGTAATGCCAAAAGCAGCAGAACGAGGGCAACGAGGTAGGAAAACTTGAAAATATCCTCGCCTAAAATCAGGCCCGAGAATATGACGGCAAAGAGCGGCTCGGTAAATTTGATCACCGAAAGCTTGGAAATGCTCTCGGTCCTCAAAAGGCTGTTCCACATGACATACGCGCCGATGGATGCCGAGCAGATGTAGAGAAACGACATGATTGCCCCTAAATCAATGTGTGGGATCTTACCACCCAGCGCCCATCCGAGCACCAGCAGAAAAATGCCGCCCGCAAGCTGGGAATAGCCCGTGTACTTGACGGGGGAAAGGCTCTGCGTTGCCCGTTTTGCCACCAGCGTGCTTATGGCGGAGCAGGCCGAGGCAAGGAGCAATAGGGCGTCTCCCACGGCAAAGCTCATGGCCGAGCCGTCAAAGGCGGTGGCGATAATGCCGCAAAAGCCGAGAAGGCCCGCCACGATCTTGTTGGTAGAAAAGCCGTCGTTTTTGTCAAAGAGAAAGGCAAAGCAGCTTAAGAAGAGAAAGCCTACCTGCTTGATAATGGCACTTTTGGAGCCCTCTCCCAGCGCCAGCCCGATATAAGTGAAGCTATAGTGAAGAATGATGGCACTGAGGGCACCCATGGCAATCGGAAAAAGCTCTCGCTTCTTTGGCAGATCTATGCGTTTTTGCTTCAGGCAAGAGAAGGTAACGATCACCAAACCGCACACGGTAAAGCGAAGCCCCGCGAAAATCATGATGGAGGGGATGCTTGTTGTGGGTATCGAGAAGGCGGCGTATCCCACCTTGACCATGGGGAACAGAGAGCCCCACAGCGCCATGACCAAAAGTGCCGAAAAAAGCATTTTGAATTTAGCGGTCGTACTCATTATATCAAGCCCTCCGCCTGGCGGATAAAGCCGTCTTGCTCCACCTTGTTGATGTTGTTCCAAAGCACGTTCCAGCCACAAACGCGGATCTGAAGATCCTGATATTTCTCGGGATTTGCCTGGGCATCTCGGAGGATGTCGGCGTTGAAGACATTGATGTGGATGGCGTGGCCGTTCCGTTTCATAAAGGTCATAAGCAGACCGTACATAGCCTCAAGTCCGTCATCTCCCGTTACAGCCGAGGGAAGCAGCCCCAGGTCCAGCGACGCATCCGAGGTAAAATCCGTGGCGTCAAGTTTGGTTGCCGAAAGGATTGCCGCCGTGGCACCTGCGCGATTTTGCCCCATGGAAGCGGACACGTTTTTGGAAAGCTCCTCGCCAAAGCGTCTGCCGTTGGCGGATGCCGCCGTTTTTTTGCCTTGCTCGTAGGACATTCTTGCCACGTGGAAGCCGAAAGCCCATTTTCCGCCGCGCGTTTCGGCGTTGGGGCGTCCCATGACGTTGCCCACGAACACGTCCTTGATCGCCACAGCGATTCCGTCTGGCAGATCGCGGTTGTTTCCGTATTTGTCGGGATCGTGGTACAGCTTTCTGCGAAGCATTTCCTCGCCCTCAAAGTTCTTGTCAAGAACTGCGACAAGCGCCTCCAAGGATATCTCCTTACGCTCAAACACGTACTTCTTAATCATGGCAAGAGAATCCGCCGCGTCGGCAAGAAAGCCTGCCATCATAACGGAATTGTTTTGGATGGCACCGCCAACCGTAGCCGATCTTCCGCGCTCAAGGCAGCTGGGATTGGTGGCGGAGAACACGGGGGCGGGGTTGATGTAATCCAGATGCCCCTCAAAGCCGTTGGTCACCTGTATGGTGATATCAATAATGTTTATGAGCTGACGCCGGTACTCGTCAAACAGCTCGTCAAAGCTCTTGTATTCCGAGGGCGGCGGGCAAGAAAGACCGCTCATTGCGCCGCTTACGCCGTCCCTTCCCCCGTGAAGGGCATATTCCAAAGGCTTCATCAGATTGACGTAGTTCATGCCCACGTTGTACGCGCCCCGTATAGCGTACTCATAGCAGCCCTTGATGTCACAGAGCCGTGCCTGCTCCTCGGTGTTGCCCGCCTTTACAAGCGCCGCACGGATGGTCTCGTCGCAAACGAAAACCAAGGAATTGTGTCCGCGGCGAACCATATCCAGAGCCTTGAGGGTGAATTTCTTGGGCGTAGTTTTCGCAATTTTCAACTGCACCTTGGGATTGAAGATGCCCATTTTGTCGTACACGTCAAGGAACAGATAGGAAAGCTCGTTGGTGATGGCTTGATTGTTCTCGTCACAACCGCCAAGATATACGGGCTGGTTCCAGTAGTTGTCAATGGCGGTGAACTGCAAAAGGAAATAGGCAAGATCGGTGCGGACCTCCTCCTCGCTGACGCCGTTTGCTATGTCGTTTTGATAGAAGCGGTAGAACTCTCTGTCAAAATTGCCAAGCGAGCGCGTCTGCATACAGTCGATGTGCTCGCAGATAATGAAAAACAGATAGTCCACGAGAAGCGCCTCGTAGAAGGTGGCGGGGGGATTGTTGGCCACGTTGCGCAGAGCCTTGCCCATACGCTCCGACCCTTTGGTTTTGTCCGCAAGGTCGGCCAAGCGAAGGATCAGGGAAATGATGGCCTCGTAGGAGAGTTTGATGCCCTCAAAAAAGGCGTCCTCTTCCTCGTTCCAATTCCCTTTTCGGCGCGCGGTTTCACTTTCCTCAAGAATGCCCTTGAAGCCCAGGGCAAAGATTCTGTCCCAAAGCGGAACGGCGTGATCGTAGTCGGGCCAGATGGTCACGATGCCCGCCTTCTCAAGGGTGTCTCTTTGGGCACCGATCTCGGGTAATATTTCACCAAAAAGCTCCTTTTTCCACTCTCCCTGCAGATCGCTCAGATTGCGGGAGATGGCGTTGATGGCGGGAAAGCGGTCACGGGGATCACACAGGATCCGCGTATTATCCATGATATAAGCAAAGGCCTTCGCCCTCCGTACGTGGTGGGAAAGATGGGAGATCTCCGCATCCAGCCTTTTGTAATCTTCTTTGATCTGATAGACGGGAAGACCCGTTTCCTCGGGAAAGATCTCATCGTGACGGACGAACCTTTGAAAGTTATTGTAAGGCTTTGTCGTATCGTGATATTTATTCATAATAAATCGGTAATCTTGTTCTTTGATGTATTCCATACTATCACCTCCAATCACATTGTAATACTTTTTTGAAAAAAGTAAATAGAAAAAGCAAAACACTTGATGAAATCGGTTGCTCTTTGACGGTGTATCCCAGCAAAACGCCACTGCCGCCGAGAATCGGCTCTACCGGTTGAAAATCCCGCCAGTTGGGAAATACTCTTATATGTTTTACGCCGTGCTCGCTTAAGATCCTGACGTCCTTCTCAATGCACGCAATATCAAAATCACGCCACATATCCGCGCCCGCATTGGACGCCCAGTAATTACATCCCAAAATAAATTCCATAATATTACCTCTTACTTTTTAACTCTTCTCAAGAAACCTTTGTCCGCATCGTTTTTCGATACTTCAGCATTCCGACGATGGCAGACACCAGCGCCACAGGCTCGTATATGATCCCACCCACCGAACGGGCGAATACGTCATAAGTAAACACCGACGGAGAAACGATAAGTATGCTCTTTCGCACGTCCTGCGGTGAGTCAAGGGACATACAGTAGGTATGTGTCACCGCGCCAACCAGAACAAAAACCGAATACCACGCCTCCCACGTCAGCGCGCACATAACGCACTGTATCGCCACAAAGATAAGCGGTATCCATCGGCTTTTAGAGCCTCTTTGAGCGCGCTTATCGTAAATCACATTTCGCAAGATATTCACTGCGTTAGTCGCCATACCCGAATACGCACCGATCAGAAGATAATGCACGCAAAAAGCGGCGGCCACAGAACTCTGCATAAAAAGAAGCTGTCTTTTGGTACGCACTTGATATGAGATAAAACCGAGAATGGTTGCAATCATTCCGAACACCTGACCGATCATCCACACCGTGCCGTACTTGGCAAGCACGCTACCGAAAAATTCTGTAACAGATTCCATTGCAAGCCCCACCGTTACACCTGCTTCACATCAAGCGTTACCTTGCCGCCGTCAACACGGTACTCAATGTCGCACATCACCGTCTTACCGTCCTTCAGCATAGGGAATCCCTTGGCAGAAAAGCCGTTCCAACCTTCTGGAAGTGTGGGCTTGATCTCACCCGTTACGTGATCGATACCCGCGATCAGACGTGCCACCTTGAGGATCTCGGTCACGCAAACGATGGTAAGCGGGCCGCAGGACGCCTCGGGCACTGTGCCAAAGTCCAATGCTTCCGGCACGTAATACCGCTCATAGATCCAGTACGGCGACTCTCTCACCAGTTTATTGGGGACGGGATCGGGGTTGATGGTGTAGTCAACAAAATATCCGAGCAACCGGTTCAAAAGAGCGCGACGTCCCGTCAATGCGGCAAACTGCATAGCGTAGCCGTGTCCGTAGGCAGGACCCGTAAAGCCCTTCCAGAAATCGTCGAATTGCTGATACATTCCGTATTTTTCAAAAAGCGCCTTGCGCTGGGGACGTTCCATCAGATCGTCAAAGGTATTCTCACCCGCGCGGTAAAGGGGCGCATCCTCTTTGGTAAAACCAAGACCCAATATATCCGCGGACATAACGTAGACACCGTTAATAAATGTCGTGCCTCTGTTGATCTCCGCACCGATGATCTCGGGATCGGGGGCAAGCGTCTCCGGGTCAACGCACCACACAAGTTTTCCGTCCTTGATCAGATAGCGGCAAATGTTTTCCTCTATGATCCGTGAAGCCTTAAGGCACTCGCCCGAAAGCCCTTTCTCACCGATAGCGGCGAAGAAATCCGCACCGCCGATCAGAGACAGTCTGACAAGATTATTCTGTACCGCATTGCAGCTTGGCGACTCGATGGTATATCCCGAGCCAAATTCACCCGTTCCCTCGATCAACTTCTTATCCTTGAGTTTGGACAAGATCCAGCGGATGGGGGAGGCTTCACATTCCAAAAAATCTCTTATTTTCTTGCGTGTGGGACAATCGTCCGAAAGGCGCTCCCAAAGCAGGATCAGACCGATCGCGATCGCACCCGTTCCATCCAACTCGTCACCGCTTTTCCCGTACTCGACTTGGGTAAAAAATCGGGGGAAGGTGTAATAACCGTCCTCGTTCAGTCCCACGCGGTCAATGAGGCAAGAGGAAAGCGCACAAGCACTGTCCAACCGTCCGTAAAGCGCCAACTCGCGAATGAGCGTTCCCATATCGCGACACCACATGGAATTGCGGCCGCCAAAGCCGGGCAATGCTTGGTAGCAATATCCGTAAAGCGGATCCTCTCGGTCGCGCACAAGCAAAAGACCTTCCATATCGTTGAAGCTTGTATTGACGATTTTCGAAAATTTTTCAGCCAACTCATTTCCAAAGAAATTCAGTGAATGTTCCATGCTATACCCTCCGCAATAATTGCACATTCGTAATCGTAAGCGCCGACACGTTACGCATCATCGCCATTGTTCCTATTATAACACGTTCCCCTGAAATGTAAATAGAAAAAGCAAAACACTTGATGAAATCGAAACAGCATTCTATAATAAACGCTTGACAAAATCAAAACAGCATTCTATAATAAATTTGAGGTGATGCTATGTTTGACAAGTGGGATTCCCTTACGGTAAAGAAGATCGACGTGGTGGTATACGTAAAGGCAGGCACGGGGAGGATTGTGCATAAGGACCGTCCGTCCCACGGCTTCGTGCTGAACGACGGAGACTCCGAAAGGACCTACGTTTTTTCCGACGGAAGAGAAATGAAAACCGCGGGCGGTGACCTGTTTTATCTGCCAAAGGGCTCGTCTTATTATGTAAAAGCCAAAACGAGCGGCGGATGCTACGCCATTAATTTTGAGGTGGAGGAGGACTTTTTGTGCGAGCCGTTCTCATTGCATTTTCGAAACAACGAGAATCTGGTCAAAATTTTCAAGACCGCCGAGAAGGAATGGCGCGCGCAAAGCGACCGCCGCTGTCTGACCGCCAAAAAAGCGGTGTATGACATTTTGCTTAAGCTTGTTGAAGAGGGAAAGCAGAGATATCAGACCAACGCCCAATATCAATTGATCGAGCCCGCAGTGGAGCGTATTGCCGCGTCATTTACCGATCCTGAACTTACGGTGTCGTCGTTGGCCGCCCTTTGCGGCATCAGCGAGGTGTATTTCCGCAAGCTGTTTTTCGTGAGATTCGGTACCTCACCGAAGGATTATATCATTTCTCTGCGCATCGGATATGCCAAGCAGCTTTTGGCATATGAGGCCCTCTCGGTAGGGCAGGTGGCGGAGGCGTGCGGATACGCGGAGCCTGCGCATTTTTCAAGAGAATTTGCTCGTCGTGTAGGGTGCGCGCCCAGGGACTATAAAGAAACGTAAGCGGCGATTGCAAACGGACAAAAGAAAAGGGAGAGGAGCAAGATGATAACCCAAGCCATTCGATTTACGAGAGTGGGTGTTGCCGAATATGCAGAGATCACGTGTGCGGATCCCTTGGTTACTCCTGATATAGGTATGTAGAGCGATTGGACAAGAGCAATATGATATGGATTGCTAAATGATTGCGGATGGAAGCATTATACCATACTTTTTCAATTGGTTTCTCTCCGCTTCTATTTTAACACAAACATTTCCCGATTTCTTCGCAAATGTTTGGGAGATATGATACCATATTTGAATTCCCTTGACTTAATCAACGGGTAGAAATTTTCTTGTTGGGTGGTAGAGGCCGCAAGTTCAAAATTCAAGTACAGTTGCAACCTTTCCGCAAACAATTCCCTTTTTGCGTTTGCAAAAGCTTGATTTCGTACTATAATAAGATTCCGGTTCGGAGACTTCCATTTTAGGTCATTTGAGAAGTGGAAAGTTCCATAAAAGTTCCATAAATCGAGGCTATTTTGAGCAAAACAAGACATAAAAGAAGAGCGGTAGTGTGACCGCTCTTCGGTGCTATAAAGCCTTATGTTACTTGGGTTTGTGGGATTACTTGAAATATCTGTTAAGCAGACCCTCAAGAGCCTTGCCGTGACGAGCTTCGTCGCGCGCCATTTCATGTACGGTGTCATGGATGGCGTCAAGTCCGTTCTTCTTTGCGCAGGAAGCAAGATCGAACTTACCCGCAGTTGCGCCGTACTCACAGTCAACGCGCCATGCAAGGTTATCCTTGGTGGTAGCCTTCATATTGGGCTCAAGGGTACTGCCGAGAAGCTCTGCAAACTTTGCAGCGTGCTCTGCTTCCTCATAAGCAGCCTTTTCCCAGTAAAGACCGATCTCGGGGTAGCCCTCGCGATGTGCAATGCGAGCCATGCAGAGGTACATACCAACCTCGGAGCACTCTCCGTTGAAGTTCGCCATCAACTGCTCCAAGATATATGCCTTATCTTCCTCAGAAATATCGGGGTTATTCTTTACGGTCTTCTCATAAATACCAAACTCGTGCTCTGCGGCAAGCTTGGTGTTCTCCATTACCTTGAACTTGGTGCCGGGAACCTTGCAAACGGGGCAAACGAATCCCTCGGGAATCTCGCCTTCATGCACATAACCGCATACGGGGCAAACATACTTTTTCATAACTGAATCCTCCAAAATAATTTAATTTTTATAAAAAATTCGGCCAGGCAAAGCCTTAATTTTTCGAAATGATCGACGCAACAGTGATGCCGCCCAATTTTTCGGTCACATCTCGATTGATTGCGTCAAAGATACGGTGGATGGTACACGCGCGCTTCATCTCCCCTTGCTTGGAGCATATGTGATCCTCCAGCAAGCACTTGGAAATGGCGATCTCGCCGTCGATCAACTCGATGATATCCTTCATTGTGACATCCTCGGGTCTCTCCGCCAGCTCATATCCGCCGCTCGCACCTTTATAAGACCGCACCAATCCTCCGAGAACCAATTTCCTGAGGATCTTCAAGGCGAAACGCGGTGTGATATGTGCGCTCTCGGCAATGGTCGTGGCGTCCAGCACCCGTTGCTCCTCTGCCAAAAAGCAAACAATTCGAAGCGCGTAATCGGCTTCTTGTGTAATTCTCATTTTTCGGCCCCCTTCAAAGTATACCTTTTGAGTACACATTGATTATACTATACTCTGTTTGCTTTGTCAATAGCTTTTTTCAAAAAATTTCAACTTTTTCTTGTCAACGGTTCAAAGGTCTGCCAAAATCGTCAAAAAAAGCCGTTTTACCGCTGACAAACGGCGATAAACCGTACGATCGTCCCAAAAGTTTTCTGCGGCAAAACGACGGACGCGCAGACTGATATCGTTTTTTCGAAGTCGTCTTCCCTGCCTTACAAAATATACCTCATACACCGCTCGCAAGGTCTCGCGTTTTCCCATATATCTCAGCATCCGCAGCGTATCGTATACCGCCAACATATCCCGTGCCTCTTCCCGACTTGCCGTGCTTCCGCGAATGCAATCGATCATATCAAAATCTGAAAGCGAACGCTTATGAAAACCGTGTCTGGCATAACGCAAAAATGCGGCTGTGGCTTTTGACGATCCCTGTAATTCCTGCTCCATTGTCTCACCTCCTCATTCATTATAGAACATTTGTTCCGCCTTGTCAAGTGGTTTACAAATTTTTTACAGCTATCGACAAAAAATCCGTTGACAAAACGCGGTCAACTCGGTATAATGAAATTGAAATCTATTCCGAGAAAGGAGCAATCAAATTATGAAAACAACAAAAATCAAGCTTTCCACCATCGCAGATGTTCGCGACTTCGTAAATGCGGTGGCCGCATTCGACGGCGAGGTTGACCTTTCCTCGGGTCGTTACGTTGTAGACGGAAAGTCCATCATGGGTATTTTCAGCCTGGATCTTCTCTCCCCCATCAATCTGACCATCCATTCCGACAACGCTGACGATCTGATGTCCAAGATCGAAAAGTTCATCGTGGAATAATGTCCGACACCGCCTGCGGGCGGGGGAGGTCGCTTTTTTGAAAAAAAGCTCCGCAAAAAACTTTTCTATTGCGCCCTTTTGTAGTTTGTGCGAACATACCGGTACCCCCACGGGGGCAGTATGTTCGCTCAAATTCAGCAGGGCGCAATAGAAAAGTTTTTGCGGAGCTTTTTTCAAAAAGCGACCTCTCCGCCCACAGGCGCCGTCTTTTTGCACAAAAAAACAATAGTCAAATTTCACAAAATTAGACAAGACACAAAAAAACAGTTGCATATATTCTTCCATTATGTTATAATATAGGCAATTCCAAAACCATCAAAATTCGGAGGGAATATGAAGCGTCGATTTTTAACGGCACTGCTTGCTATTTTGACAGTGCTTTCCTTGGTGGCCTGCGGTGAGCCAACCGAATCGTCGGATAACGACTATGCCATTCAGGTACAGGTCGCCTATCCCGGAAAAACGGTCAGTACACCCGCAGACTCTGTTTATGTACAGCCGGGAGAGGATGTTTACTTCCCCGTCACTGTCAACGAAGGATATGAATATGTAGGAAACGACATGGGCGCGGAATATGTGGACGGCGTACTGATTCTCCGCAATGTCCGCTATCCCACCACCATCACCGTTCAGCTCAAACAGAAAGAGGGCGATTCCTACTATCACACGCAAGAGGGCGGAACGGTTACGCTCAAAACCGATGACGGTCTCCCCGTGTTTGATGAGCCCGTTACCTTGGCGGCAGAGCCCATGGAAGGATACTCCTTCCTCGGATGGACCGAAGGCGGCTATTTGACCGAGCAAGGCACTCTGGTGGGCGAAGAAACGGAATACACCTGTATGCTCAGCACGGAAAAGCCGGTGTATGCCAACTTCAAATCCGAGGCGGAAGCCATCGTGTGCTACCATCTCAACGGCGGTACCGCTGAAGGCACCCATGCCGACGTATACTATGACACCTTCCCCATCGGATACTACTACTATCCCAACGCCATAGGAGATGTAGGCACCTTTAACCGAAGCGGCTACACACTCGTCGAGTACAGCGAAAACCCCGACGGCTCGGGCTTTGTCACCTGCCCCGGCGGCAAGATCTTCATTGAGACCGATGAGGTCATTCATCTTTGGCTACAATGGGAAGAGTGGTCAGATGCCTCGCTCTTCAAGATAAGCAAGAGAAACAACGGATACTACATCGACGAATATACGGGAACAGAAAACATTGTCGTCGTTCCCGGCATCATAAACGGCAACAAGATCGTGGGAATCAGCTCCGGTGCGTTCACCAAGCGCAAAATGGAGACCCTGATCATGCACAAGGATATTCAGGTCATTGAAGATGAGGCTATCAAGGATTGCTCCTTCCTCTCTACCTTCTACCTGCATGACACCATTGCGAAGCTGTCCAACAACATCATGTCCGGCTGCTCGGCATTCAAGAACTTCCGCTACAATGCCGCAAGAGCTCCGTCCCGATGCAACCAAAGCTGGGGAGCCTACACCAGAAAGTTTGAGCGCGTGGTCTACCTTGCAGGTCAGGAGCACAACAGTCTGGTCATCCTCTCCGGTTCCAGCTCGCTTTATGCCACCGACAGCCCTCTGCTGGAACAGTTGATGGCCGATGGCGGCTATGACTTCGATGTGGTCAACTTCGGTATTCAGGCAAGCGTTCCCCAAGCCTTCTATATGGAATTTATCTATCACTTCATGGATGAAGGCGACATAGTCATCCAAGCACCCGAAACCGGAGCCACCATGGGCACTGCCATCAGCGAAACTCAAATGGGTATCCTGCAATCCACTTACAATGCCTTCCGATATGTGGACATCTCCAATTACAGCAACCTATTCGGAGCCATCCAATCGACCAACAACACCCGTGCAAAATCCACGGACACCACCTATGAAGCAGAGCGCTCCGATTCCGTCACCATTAACCTCTACGGCGACCGCGAAAACGAGCATAAGACCGGCATAGCCAACGGATATAAGCCCGGTTCAATGACGGTCGGCAGTGGCTCGCTCCGATCGGTGGAACTCTTCAACAAACTGTACCGCCGTTTCAAGGGCAAAGGTGTTCGCGTTTACTATTCCTTCGCCCCCATGGCAGGCGGCGCTTTCAAGTCATCCGATGACGATATCAAGGCTTATGAGGACAGTGTGGACAACAAGCTGTCAGCGCCTCGAATCTCCGATCTTAAAAATTACATCATTCCGCAGGAATATATGTACAACTCCGACTGGCACACCAACGTAGAGGGAATGATCCTCCGCACCAACCAACTGGCCAAGGACATTCTCGCACAATTCGAAAAGGAGGGAAAATAAACCGTGGAGACTATCATTTTAACCTCGCCCGTCCTTTTATCCCTTTGCGGCATCGCCGTAGCTCTCCACATTGCCGAATTCTTTCAAGGCGGCAATTGGTGGATGTCAGCCATCAATTTGATCTACCATATAGTTTGCATCGTAGTCTTTGTTTTCTTTGAGGCTACCATGACCGACCTGCTCATCTTCTTGCTGCTCTCCACCGCTGTATGTCTTGGACTTCGATTGTTAAGGAGGAAAACCAAATGATCTTTAATTCCTTTGAGTTTTTGATTTTCTTCCCTATCGTACTGGTTCTCCACTTTGTTTTGCCCCTCAAGCTTCGGTGGATCGCCCTGCTGATCGCCAGCTACTACTTCTACATAAGCTGGAATCCCGAGTTGATCTACCTCATCGTCTTTACCACCATTGTATCCTATGCCAGCGCCATCGTCATTAACAAGAGCAAAAGCACGACTGTGCGTAAAATGTGGCTGACACTGACCTTGGTGGTATGTCTCGGCATCCTGTTCTTCTACAAGTATTTCAACTTCCTATCCACCTCGGTCACCGAGATCCTGCGCCGATTCGCCTTGCCCGTCAACGATGTCACGCTGGATCTGATCCTGCCCGTGGGTATCTCGTTCTACACCTTCCAGACGCTGTCTTACGTTATCGACGTATATCGCGGAAGCATCGCCCCCGAGTACCATTTCGGCTACTACGCGTTGTATGTTTCCTTCTTCCCCCAGCTTGTGGCAGGTCCCATCGAGCGTCCCGAGAATCTGTTGCCGCCTCTAAAGGTCAAGCACGTTCCCGAGGCGGAAAACTTCCGAGAGGGCTTGAAGATCATGGTCTGCGGCTTCTTCAAAAAGCTGGTCGTCGCAGATATCATCGCACCTTATGTCAATTCGGTATTTAACGCACCGACAGAGGCCAACGGACTTTCCATCGTCGCGGCTACCTGTCTCTTTGCCGTTCAGATCTACTGCGACTTCTCGGGTTATACCGACATTGCCATCGGTTGCGCGCGCATCATGGGTATCCGCTTGATGCAAAACTTCAATATGCCTTATATGGCCAAGACCATCAAGGAATTCTGGGCACGTTGGCATATCAGCCTTTCCAGTTGGTTCCGCGATTATGTGTATATTCCGCTGGGCGGTAACCGCTGCTCCTCGGCACGGCAGTCCTTCAACGTATTCGTTGTCTTCTTGCTCTCGGGTATTTGGCACGGTGCAAACTGGACGTTTGTGCTCTGGGGTATTCTTCACGGTGTATATCAGATCATCGGTAAGATCACCCTCCCCCACCGAAAAAAGATCTGCGAAAAGCTTCATATTAACCGCGAATCGAAAATCTATCATTGGTGGGAGCGCATCGTAACCTTTGTTCTCGTTGGCTTTGCTTGGATCTTCTTCCGCGCCAACAACCTTTCCGATCTGGGAACGCTGATCTCCAAGCTGTTCACCGATTGGAGCGGTGTCAACTACATCAAGACCGCTATGTCCATTCTCGACATCAGCGGTGCTGAAATCCTTTTGATCGTCCTTGCCGTCTTTGTTATGAACTTCTTGGATCTTCTCATCATGCAAAACAAGGACAGTATCCGTTTCAACTCCTACGATGCCAAGGCTTCGGTCAGGGACTATTCTTACGTTTATCTTATCCTTTGTATCGCCGTAGCGTGGTTTGTTCTGTTGGCTAACGACGGAGCAAGCTCGTTCATCTATTTCCAGTTCTGAGGAGGTGTGATTATGAAAAATGTTACCATAAGATGCCTCATCATTTTGCTGGCGATCCTCATTCCCGTAGGCACGGTCATCGGTCTCGGATTCCTGACTCCTTCCCAGTATCACCACTCCTTCCTCGGTGAGTTGTCCGACAAATACGAGCGACTTTACAGCATCGACGAGCCAAAGATCGTGCTCATCGGCGGCAGTAGCGTTGCTTTCGGATACAACTCCGAGCTTTTGGAAGAGCACCTCGGTATGCCCGTGGTCAACTTCGGGCTTTATGCCACTCTCGGAACCAAGATCATGTTGGATCTGGCCGCCGACAGCATCGGAGAGGGCGATATCGTCATTCTCGCCCCCGAAACCGATTCTCAGACCCTTTCTTTATATTTCAACGGTGAGGCTATGTGGCAAGCTGCCGATTCTGACTTCTCCATGTTGAAAAAGGTGGACTATGACAACTACGGAAGTCTTTTGGGTTCCTTCTGGAATTATACCAAAAACAAGATGAAATTCATGCTCAGTGAGGCACCCAACCCCGAAGGTGTTTACAATGAGTCCTCCTTCAACGAATGGGGAGACATCGTCTACGAACGTCCCTACAACATCTTACCGCTGGACTATGATCCCAATCAGATCATCTCGCTGGAGCCTTCCCTGTTTGATGTCGAATTTGTGGACTATCTCAACGATTACATCCACATGGCAGAGAAGAAAGGTGCATCCGTCTATTACACCTTCTGCCCCATCAACAAAATGGCTCTCTCGGAGGATACTACCGAGGACAGTCTGTGGGCATTTTACGACCACATCTCGCGCACCTTGGACTGTAAGGTCATCTCCAACATCAACGACTGTATCATGGAAGCGGGTTACTTCTACGACTCCAATTTCCACCTCAATGACAGCGGCGTGGTACTTCGCACGGCTACCATGATCAAGGATCTGCGCCGCGTGCTGGGCATCACTACCCCCGTAACCATCGAGATCCCCGAGGTCCCGAAGAAGCCCGAGCCCGACATTCTCGACCCCGACAATCCAGAGGCCTCCTTGGATGCCGATTGCTTCACCTATAAGGAGTACAGCACAGGACTGATAGTCACAGGTGTCACCGACGCAGGCAAGGCTCGCGAAGAGCTGACCATCCCCGCCTACTACAACGGCAAGCAGATCATGGCCATCGGAGAATACGCCTTCCGCAATTGTACCGCACTCAAGAGATTGACCATCAACCGCAATGTCATCTCCATTTACAACAAGGCCTTTGCCGGTTGCGTCACCTTGGATGTCGTTCGTTTGAACACAACAGGTGAATCGATCTTGGTCAACAACGAAAAACTGCTGGATGAAACCTCAAGCACATTGAAGTTCAGCGTAAGCGAAGAAAACTTTACCAGCTTCATCGGCGACTACTTCTGGGCACCCTACGCCTCCAGATTTATCGTCGAAGACTAACAAAAAAAGATCCGCGCCCTCCCAAAAAGGCGCGGATCGATTTTTTGAAAGGATTGGCGTGGCGCCTGCGGGCGCGGGAGGTCGCTTTTTGAAGAAAAGCACACTTTCTTCGAAAGTGCGCAAAAACTTTTCTATTGCGCCTTATTGTAGTTTGAGCAAACATAGCGGTACCCCATGGGGCGCAGTGTGTTCGCTCAAATTTTACCAAGGGCGCAATAGAAAAGTTTTTTGCGGAGCTTTTTTTCAAAAAAGCGACCTCCCGCGCCCGCAGGCGCCACACCAATCCTTTCACAAAATCAAGCGGCGATAAACGATGGCGTTGCTTTCTTTTCCGTCACGGGCTATGATTTTCATGTTTTCTAATGCATGGAGGCAGGAGGAAAGAGACAGGCGCCGTGTCCCGGTGAGGGTTTCGAAATCTTTGGCGAAGAAGCGCTCGGGGAGGGTTGGGGGGACGAAAAGGCGCGCCATATCACTTACATCTGCCACTTCCTCGATGTCCAGTAGCTCTCGGGGAATCTTTTCGATCTTGGTGGCTTTTATTTTTTTGTCTTTTCCGAATCCGTCCAGCTTGCGGTACTCGTCTACCGAAAGCACGGGAAACCAAAAATTCACTCGAGAAAGATCCAAGATGTCGGAAAGCCAATACAGTTCGCGTAAAATTTTTGTCCATGCCATGCGAAGAGTCGTGTATTTTCCTTCTGTTGCGGCTCCCGTTTGGGGATCGACCCAGATCAGCCTCTTTTTGCGAATCACGGGTGTGACGATGGTGACGCGTTTATCGGTTTCCGTCAAATAATACGTCAGCTTGCGTTTCAAAGGATAGTAGCCACCCGTTTGAATCTCATAAATGGTATCTTCCACCATGACATCGGCCACGAAGCTGCCCTGCCCCACCTCGTGGAAGTCGGCATTTTCACACAAAAAGGTTTTGAGGATCCGATGCATATACTTTTCTCCGAGACTTCCGATCCCCATCTCGACGTGACCTGCGGCGATGACTTTCTCGCAGACGTCCGCAAATTTTTGTTTTTCTTTTAAGTCGATCATTTTACGTTTCCTTCTTACGATTCACTGATTCACGTCCGTATATACTCAACAAAAATTACATATGATAATGCAGACGGTCACAGTATTGAAAATTTAATTTTTGCCTTTAAAAATCAAAATTGTTACTCATGAAAAAGCACCGCGGTGAGAACATTATTATTGCACACAAATTCAAAGCATGGATATCCAAAGGAAACCAAATCCAATGAATCAAACAGTAAGCAAAATCAAACGTCGAGCGCGAATACCGCTGATCCTTCTGTCGGTGCTCGCGCTTCTCCTTGCCGCGGTTCCGGTCATTTACGACTTGGTGATCCCCGACCGCGTTTCCTACTTCCTTGGTGAGGACGCCCCTGTATATCTTTTTGCCGATGCCGATCTGTCAAACGATGTCCCTTGTGCCACGGCAAGCAACACGTCAACTCCCCTGACCACAGAGGTACAGTACAAACTCTTTAATTTGATCCCCGTCAAGACGGTCACCGCAGAGGCTTATCATAAGATCAAGGTGTATCCCGGCGGTATGCCTTTCGGGGTCAAATTTTTCACCGGCGGTGTGCTGGTGGTAGGTTTTTCCGACATACAATGTAACGGTCGAGAAGTCAACCCCGCCCATGATGCAGGGCTTCGCCAAAAAGACCTCATCACCCACATCAACGGCAAAGAGCTTGCCGATGCTACGGCGCTGACCGAGGCGGTAGAAGCTTCCGAAGGTAAACCCATGAAGCTAACCTGCCAACGGGGCGAGGAGACCCTTGAAGTGACTGTGACCCCCATAGCCGACAGTGCTGACGGTAAGTACAAAACCGGTATTCTGGTGCGTGACAGCGGTGCGGGGATCGGCACGGTCAGCTTTATTTTGCCCAACAGCAACTATTTTGTTGGTCTTGGGCACGGCATCTGCGACACGGAAACAGGAAATCTCATTCCCATTCGACGCGGCACGGTGGTAGACGTAACGATCAGCGGCATCAATAAAGGTGTCAGAGGTACCCCCGGCGAGATCAAAGGTTTTTTCACGGCGGGTAAAAAAGGAACTCTCTTGGGCAACACACACTGCGGTGTATACGGCATTCTGTCCGAGAAGCCGACCACAGTCTGCGAGGAACCCATGTCCATCGCGCTGAAGGACGAACTGAGAGAGGGGGAAGCCCATATTCTCTGCACGCTCGACACGGGCGGAATTTGCCAATATGCAGTAGAGATCTCATCCATCAATCAAAACGCCACCGAGGGCAAATGCTTCACCGTCACGGTCACCGACGAACGGTTGTTGGAAAAGACCGGTGGCATTGTTCAAGGTATGTCGGGCAGCCCCATCATCCAAAACGGCAAGCTGGTCGGCGCGGTCACCCACGTGCTGATCAACGATCCGACAACGGGGTACGGCATATTTATTGAAAATATGTTGAATCAGATGGGAGATCTCGCGGGGCAAATGCAAAATTGAATAAAAATGTTGTCCTTATTGTAGCACACTCCTATTCGGTGTTATTTTAAGGACAACAATTATTTTTGCGGTTAAGAACGACGAAAATGTTGTCCTTATTATAACACACTACCTTTTCCTGAAAAATACCGTGATAATAATTGATTCATCGCTATTGATTATCTGATATTTTTTTGTTATAATAAGTATGCACAATAAATTTGTTGGAGGCTTGTAATATGAAAAGGATCATCACTTGTCTATTGATAACATCTTTCCTTCTAACATTTCTGACCTCTTGCCACCCCCAACAATCGGAGGAAAGCAAAGACAATGCAGCATCCACAACCGAAAACACGGAAAATATTCCTTCCGCTGATATCTCGAACGAGAAAAAATACAAGTCTGTTTTGGACATATACAAAGACGTTATTATAAATTTGGACGAGAAGATGAATTTAAAGGATAGTCCTTATTCCGAAAGGACAAAAGAATACGAATGGGAGTCAGCCATTATAGGGGCTGTTACAACTCTCCGTCTTTCAACGAACGTGCCCGGTTACGCGTTCTATGATTTGAACCAAAACGGAAATGACGAAATGCTTTTGCTTCTTGATGACTACACCGTTTTAGCTATCTTTTCCTTTGCTGACGGCAAACCGATTTTACTCGACAATTATTGGAATCGAAAGAAGTGCACGATAGAGCAAGACGGAACCGTACAAGTACGCGGTAGCGGCGGTGCAGATACTTCTTCTTTCTCGAGATTTAAAATATCCGATAACGACAAGGAATTTGTGCTGTTAGAAGAATACGGAACAGACGGACATGATCCCGACACCCTTGTTCCCTATTACTACAAAATTTCAAATGGTACTAAAACATCAATTACCGTTCTTGAATATGCCGCAGCACTAAGTCAAGATATCTATTCCCCCGGCGAAAATTTAGCTGAACATACAAAAGAAAATGCGAATTTTGAATTTGTTCCGCTCGAACTTGATTATAAAAGAGTTTTTGAAAAGATACTGAATTATGAAATGAAAATAACGTCTGCCGACAAATATCTTTGGGAGTTTCTTCGCTACTTTGGAAGCAACTCCATGGGCAATCGCAATATTATTGAGATATGCTATCTGGATATGGACGGCGATGGGGCTTTGGAATTGCTTTTGAGAAGCAATCTCAACGACCATCTCATACTTAGATATCAAAGTGGCGCTATCTATTTATACGAATGTCCCTATAAAGCAATAGATCGCGTCTATGAGGATGGTAGCTTTTCTTGGCATTCTCCGACTTATTTAGAGGACAATTCGGTTTCTTATGGTGTTTCAAGATTCTGTTTTGACGGAAGTGAGCAAAAGTTCAAGTCGATTTATACGATTTACGACGGAGAAAACGAGAGTTATTTTACGATCAACGGAAAACTTGCTTCCAAAAACGAGTTGGATGCCCTTGTTGAGAGCAGAAAGAATATCAAAGAGGTCACTTGGACAACCTATTCGCTCGACCCTAACAAAATCCCCGCAAAAGGATAATTCCGCCTATTTTTAACTCGAATCATCTTACCGCCGAGAGCGATCAATTGCGGTTGCTCTCGGCCTTTTTTTGAATTTTCGTAAAAAAGTGGTTTCTTTATTAACCGCACTCATGAGCGGCTCACCAATTATCCAAAACGGAAAAATTGTGGGAGCCGTCACCCACGTCCTCATCAACGACTCGACTACGGGGTACGGCATATTCATTGAAAATATGTTGAATCAGATGGGAGACCTCGCGGGGCAAATGCAAAATTGAATAAAAATGTTGTCCTTATTGTAGCACACTCCTATTCGGTGTTATTTTAAGGACAACAATTATTTTTGCGGTTAAGAACGACGAAAAGGTTGTCCTTATTATAACACACTACCTTTTCCTGAATAATACCGTGATAATAATTGATTCATCGCTATTGATTATCTGATCTTTTTTTATAATAAGTATTGACCACACTACTGTCCGGTAGTCCGATTATTCAGACCGGCCGGCTTGTGAGGCGGTCACCCATGTTTTAGTAAACGATCCTACGAGTGAATACGGTATTTTTCAAACACCCCGCAAATGCCGATGGCAAAGGCATCGTGAAAGAAAGGAAAATATCATTCCGTAAAGGGCTGATATTGCCTTTTTAGAACTTTTTATTTTTGGCATACTCTTTCGGTGTCATACCTATATGTGCTTTAAATACCTTACAAAAATAGGCGGTGTCAAAAAAAGAAAGACTCTCTGCAATCTCACCGATCGTCATATCGGTTGATTCAATAAGATAAATAGCTTGCTTTAGCTTCATATCCATTCGATATCGCCTAGGCGAAACACCGATTTTCTTGATGAACACCTGACGAAACAGACTTGTACTCACTGCACATTCTTTCGCGATTTGTTCAATAGAAAGCTTGGGGTCTTTTTGCATAAGCTCACACGCATATTTGATAATATCGCTGTGATTATTGCCCTCATTCCCGGCGGCCTCTGCAACGCTGTCCAATAGTAAAAAAAACGCTCCCTTGTTATATAATTTTGATCGCTCGGTGCGCCTGTTTTCCTCGACCAGCACGCGTATTTTCTCAAAGCAGGCAAGATCGGTATTTTTGATTAAAACTATAGGATCTGACGGCAAGAACATATTAAAGTCGGCATCAAAGCAAATCAGATAATTGTCAGCCTCTCCTGCGAAGACTGCCTCATACCGCGAGTTCTTGGATAAAAACACGAGATTGCCGCTATGAGCAGATACCGTCCCACTTGCGGTCAAAAAATCCACACTTCCTCTGGAAAGAAGCATTAATCCATAGTCGGGTCTCGGGCTACTCAAATAACTGAATTTACTTTTATGCCAGTGTTGCTTTAGCACCTTTGTTACACGGAAATCAACGTCGGAAGAAAAAAACTGCAATACCATTTCTTTATTCATATTGTTACCACCTCATTCAAGTCATCACAATTATATCACTATTTATCGAAAAATACAATAATAATAGTGAAATATATAATGACACCGCGTTCTTGCTGTGATATAATTCTTGAAAAACACAAAAAAGGAGAACGCCGTATGAATGGAAAAATGAGGTTCACGGATAAAACCCACTCACTCTGTGAACGCGATGTATCTACATCACAATACGTCCCGGGAGCGGTGACACTCAAGCTATCAAACAACAGTCACAGCAGGTTTATCGGACTTGGAGCTGCGATCACCCCGTCCTCGTGCTATGAGCTTTGTCTAATGGAGCCTTCGGAAAGAAGAGGGCTTCTACACCACATTTATTCCAAGGAGGGGATCGGGCTTTCGGTAGGCAGAATTTGCATCGGATCGAGCGACTATTCTCCTGAACTTTATTCCTACGATGACGTTGAAAACGACATAACACTTGAGCACTTTTCCATTGAGCGCGATGAAAGATACATAATTCCCATCCTCAAAGAAATAATCGAAATCAATCCCGATATATATCTTTTTGCTTCGCCGTGGAGTCCACCGGGATGGATGAAGACCGGAGGGTGTATGTGCGGCGGATATATGCGCGATAAGTATGTGAATTGCTATGCCGACTATATAATAAAGTTCATTAAGGCATATGCTGAGAAAGGCATAAAAATATCCGCTATAACATCGCAAAACGAACCTGAAACACAACAAAACGGCAGAATGCCCGCTTGCATATGGCACCCCGAAACCGAAGCGCGCTTTATCAAGCTATTACATCAAAGAATTGCCGAAGAATCTCTTAACGTGAAGATCTGGATGTATGATCACAACTTCAACGGCACCGATAGGGTTCTTTGGTCGCTCAAGAATTGCGAGGGATTATCCAAGGATTGTGATGGTGTTGCGTTTCACTACTATGCGGGAACGATCGAACAAACCAAAGCCGTTAAAGAAGCTTACCCGAGCCTGAGTCTTCACTTTACCGAGGGAGGACCAAGACTAACCGATCATTATGATACCGATTGGTGTAAATGGGGACTTATGATAATCAAGGCTCTAAAGGCGGGATATAGCTCATTTACAGGCTGGAATCTTATGCTGGATGAAACGGGCGGTCCCAATATCGGTCCGTTCCTCGGCAAGTGCGGTGGCTTAATCACGCGAGATTCGCGTAGTGGCGAGATCACTTACAGTGGTCAATACAAAGCCTTTTCTCATATTGCCCCTAACATAACCTCGGATGTACAGATATATCCAATCTCAACAAGCGATGATTACAATTTAAATATGAGTAGCTATCCGAAATATCCGAGAGAAATCGAAGGGATATTGATTGAAAATAAAGAGGGCAAAAAAGTCATAGTCCTTGTAAACCCCAACGAATACGGATGTCAAGCTCAAATAGAAGTTGACGGCAAGCTGTGGTATGCGGAACTATACGCCGACAGTATCTGTACTATAACACCGGGAGCATAAATGGGTTAATACTTGCTTTAGTGCACTCGTAGTCACCGCGTATCCCTTCGTAATACTTTGATTTCCTATCGAAAAAGGTTCCATTTTTATTTTATCATACGCGTCTTGGGGTTTCAAGAGGGACAAAAAGGCGTTTTATATGTCAATCTTCTCTTTTCATAGATGGATTTTTCCTCTTAATATTTTTCAAACACATTTATCATGTAGCGCCCCACCTTGTTGCAGAGCTTGGCATAATCGGGCACCAATTCTTTGGGCATACAGCCGTAAACCAGCTCCAGAGTCAAATCGCCTTCATAACCGACTTCCTTCAGCGTTCTGAGTCCGGTTTCCCAATCGGTTCCCCCAAGGAAGGGCAAAGAATGGATATCTTTTTTAGAAACATTATCGTGGACATGAGTAGAAATAATCTTGCTGCCTACCTTTTTCATCTGCTCAAACTGGTCGTCTCCGTACACCACCCGCGCATGACCAAAATCCCAACAAATGCCTACAGTAGGGTCGTTATACTTGGAAACAATAGCATCCAATTCCTCAATGGTAGAAGTAAAACGCGCGCGCTTGCCTGCCGGAGCTCTGTCCTCAAACAATGTCTCCATGGCCACTTTTACGTCCTGCTTTTTGGCCTCCTCGACCATGGGGGCATAAATTTCATAGATGGTATCACGAACCGTATCAAAATCAAATCGGTATTCCGGGTCATAGTAGGTATCTGCGTGGACCGCAATGGTACTCGCACCCAAGATCTTGCTAACCTTGACCGTTTTGATCATATATTCGACAAACTGTTCGTTCGTCATATTTTTGTAATCATAACGGGCATGGGTTTGATCAACGGCGATGCCGATATTATCACAATACTCTCGCAATTTTTGCGCCTCGGTCAAATAGTCATCGCGAAGAATAAGATTGGTCTCCGGCGTTTTTCCACCAAGTCCGACAGCAACCGCGTCAAAGCCGCTGTCACGGCAGAGCGCAACGGACTGTTCATAACTTCTTCTTTCTTCGCTCCCGTAAATTTTTGCAAAATATCCCGCGTACACAGATAATCTCATCTTTTGATCTCCTATCGAAAAAGGTTTCATATTTATTTTATCATACGCGTCTTTGGGTGTCAAGAGGGACAAAAAGGCGTTTTATATGTCAATCTTCACTTTTCATAGTTGGATTTTCACGCGTTTTTTCGATTGGTACAGGCTTTCGCTGATCTATCCTATCGGCATAACAAAAAACGAACTCTCGATTTGAATCTTGAGTTCGTTTTTTTGGTGCCGGAAGCGGGGGTCGAACCCGCACGGTATCGCTACCACTGGATTTTGAGTCCAGCACGTCTGCCAATTCCATCATTCCGGCATTTATTTTGCTGACTTTGTTATTGTATCACATTTTAAATGAAAAATCAAGTGGTTTGTGAAAAATATTTTTTGTTTTTTTGATGGGGGATGAGAGAGCGGCACTAACCGGAATTAGTGCAAAATCTCCGCCCCCTTGACAACTTCCCCTCACCAACGTATAATTAAAAAAAACCGACACAAAATTCTATAAAGCCCATCGAAAGGACGCCCCACCATGACAGATTTCTCTTATGAAACACTGAACAAAACTTTAGAGAAAAAACAATACCAAAAATTCACAGAAACCATCGATAAAATGAATGCCGTAAACGTTGCCGAATATTTGGAGACCCTCTCCGAAGAACATCTCCTCACCGCCTTTCGTCTCCTAAAGAAGGACACCGCCGCCGATATTTTTACGGAAATGGATCCCGAAACCCGTGAAAAGATCATTCTGACAACCACCGATTCCGACCTCGGTCATATTGTAGACGAGCTTTTCATCGACGATGCCGTAGACCTTCTGGAAGAACTGCCCGCCGGTATGGTCAAACGCATCTTGAAAGCCGCCAAACCCGACACGCGGCGACTCATAAATAAATTTTTAAGCTACCCCGAAGACTCAGCCGGCAGCATCATGACAGCAGAATATATCGATCTCAAAGAACACATGACAGTCAATGAGGCGGTAGAAAACATCCGCCGCACAGGTGTGGACAAAGAAACGGTCTATGTTGCCTACATCACCGATAAAGCCCGACAGCTCCGCGGTCTTGTAACCCTCAAAGACCTGCTGTTTGCCGACGGAAACACTCGACTTTGTGATATCATGAGTACCGATATTGTCATGGCTTGCACCACCGACGACCGCGAGGAAACCGCCGCCATCATCTCCAAGTACGACCTCTTGGCTCTCCCTGTCGTTGACCGAGAAAAACGACTGGTCGGCATTGTCACAGTCGACGATGCCCTGGACGTAATCGAGGAGGAAGCTACCAAGGATATCGAAAAAATGGCGGCCATCGTCCCTGCCGACCGCCCCTATCTCAAATCCAGTGTGTTCGCTACTTGGAAAAGCCGCATTCCGTGGTTGCTCCTTTTGATGGTGTCCGCTACTTTTACGGGGCAGATCATCGCCGGCTTTGAAGCGGCTTTGGCACTCTTCCCCGCCCTCGTCGCCTTTATCCCCATGCTGATGGACACGGGTGGAAACTCAGGCGGACAGGCCTCTGTGACCGTCATTCGCGGCTTGGCTTTGGGGGAAATTCAAATGAAAGACATTTTTAAAATTATATGGAAAGAGCTCCGCGTAGGAGTGGCTTGCGGTGTGGCTCTTTGTGCCTGTAATTTTGTCAAGATCCTTTTGATCGACAATCTGCTTCTCGGGAACGCGATCACACTTACCCAGGCATTCGTCGTCTCTCTCGCCCTTCTCTGCACAGTGGTTGTAGCTAAATTCGTAGGAGGAACCCTTCCCGTTCTTGCCAAAAAGCTCCGTCTTGACCCCGCTGTTATGGCCGCTCCCTTTATCACTACGATCGTAGATGCGATCTCGCTCTTGCTCTATTTTCAGATTGCCACGGTTGCCCTCGGCTTATGACCACAAAAGCTCAAAATGATTTTTGTGACTGTCGATGATCCCTTCCTTTTTCAACTTGCCGATCTCGGCAGACAATCCGCTTCGGTCGACCTCTAAATAGTCGGCAAGCTCCTGGCGGTCAAAAGGCACCTCAAAGCAGTTATTGTTGACCTTTTTGGCATAGAGCATCAAATAGGTCAACAACTTTTCGCGTGTGGTACGCTTGGATGTAACCTCTATACGCTGATGAAACAAAATGGTCTTTGCTGCAAGATCCTTCATTAAATTGAATATCAGTTGCTGATGAAAGCCACAATTATTAGAGCAGGTGTGTAATATGTGACTGCTGTCAATGATCATGATCTCGCACGGCTCATTGGCAATGACGCTCACGGGAAGGGTCGCCACCTCGGCACAGGCAAAGGCTTCGGCAAAAACCTCGGCTGCACCGATCTCGGACAGGATGCTCCGATTTCCGTAATAATCTACCTGCACCACCTGTGCGGATCCCGACAGAACGATTCCAATATATTTTGCCGATCCCCCTTCGGCAAAAATGGTATATTTTTTATCAAAAAATCCCACCTTTGCACCCAAACACCCCAACATTCTGATCAGATCCTCGTCTCCGATCCCGGCAAAAAGAGGGCATTTTTTTAAAATTTCAAGATATTTTTTCAATTTTTTCTCCTTTTGTTGAAAATTCAACAGATTTTACATCCCCATTATACTATAATAATGTCAGAAAATCAAGGAGGTACTGCAATGAAAATTGCATTTTTTGATACAAAACCCTATGACAAACCGTCCTTTGACAAATTCGGAGCGGAGAACGGTGTCACCTTTAAATATTTTGAAACCAAGCTCAACGAGGACACGGTGGACTTGGCGCACGGCTACGACGGTGTTTGTGTGTTCGTCAACGATACCGTAAACGCAACGGTCATTGACCGTTTGTGCGAGCTGGGCGTGAAGGTCGTTGCTCTCCGCTGCGCAGGCTTTAATAATGTGGATATGAAATATGCCTTCGGAAAGATCCACGTCCTCCGCGTTCCCGCCTATTCGCCTTTTGCGGTAGCCGAGCACACCATGGCATTGCTCTTGACCTCGATCCGACGCATTCACAAGGCCTATATCCGCACCAGAGATTTCAACTTTAGTCTGGCGGGAATGACCGGTTTTGACCTCCACGGGAAAACCGTAGGCGTTGTCGGGACGGGGCGCATCGGTCGGGTATTCATCGACATTTGCCGAGGCTTTGGCATGAAGGTCCTTGCCTATGACAAATTCCCCGCGGAGGGGCTTGACAACGGCGATACCGTTCGGTATGTGACTCTTGACGAGCTGTTCTCCAAGAGCGACATCATTTCCCTGCACTGCCCCTTGAACGAAGAAACTTATCACCTGATCGACGAAGACTCCCTCGCAAAATGTAAGCGCGGCGTTGTCATTCTCAACACCTCTCGCGGCGCACTCGTAGATGCGGAAGCCCTCCTTTCGGGTATCAAATCCCGCAAGGTAGGAGCCGCGTGCCTTGACGTGTATGAGGAAGAATCCGATCTTTTCTTTGAGGACTTCTCGGGACACATTTTGGAAGATGATATTTTGGCAAGATTGATCTCGATGCCCAACGTCATTGTGACCTCGCATCAGGCCTTTCTGACCGAGGAAGCCTTGTCCAACATCGCCCAAACAACTGTCCAAAATATTGTCGAAATTTTTGAGAACGACCAATGCCCCAATGAGCTCTGCTACCGTTGCGGTACTGCCGAGGACTGCAAGAGCGGAAAATGCTTTTAGAATGGAGGAATTATGTTAAGAAAGATCATTACCATCGATGAAGAAAAATGCAACGGCTGTGGTGCTTGTGCTGCGGCTTGTCACGAGGGCGCCATTGAAATGGTGAACGGCAAAGCCAAGCTGACCCGTGAGGATTACTGCGACGGTCTGGGCGACTGCCTTCCCGCCTGCCCCACCAATGCCATTTCCTTTGAGGAGCGCGAGGCGCCTGCTTACAACGAAGAGGCTGTGCGGCAAGCGAAGATGCAAAAATTCGGTGCTAAGCTCCCTTGCGGGTGCCCCGGAACACAATCCAAGACACTCAAACGTGAGGCTCCGCCCCCTGTAGGAAAAACGGCACCGATTACAAGCCAATTGATGCAATGGCCGTGTCAGATCAAGCTGGTTCCCGTAAATGCACCGTATTTTGAAAATGCCAATCTGCTCATCGCCGCCGATTGCACCGCCTTTGCTTACGGCAATTTCCACAATGAATTTATCCGAAATCACATCACATTGATCGGCTGTCCCAAGCTGGATGAGGGCGATTATGCCGAAAAATTGACCAGGATCATTGCCAACAACAACATAAAAAGCGTAAAAGTCGTTCGCATGGAGGTACCATGCTGCGGCGGCATTGAGAATGCGGTCAAACGCGCTTTGCAGGCAAGTGGAAAATTCATACCGTGGCAAGTGATCACCGTCTCGACAGACGGAAAAATTTTGGATTAAATTTTTGTTTTTTCCATTGAAAAATATAAGAAATTGTACTATAATACTTATATACCAAATGAACAGAGGAGCAAAGCCATGCATATCACAAATGACATAAAATATATCGGTGTCAATGACCATAAGATCGATCTGTTTGAAGGGCAGTATATCGTCCCCAACGGAATGTCCTACAACTCTTATGCTATTATAGACGAAAAGATCGCTATCATGGACACCGTGGACGTAAATTTTACTCACGAATGGCTGGACAATCTGCAAAATGCCCTCGGTGCTCGCAAGCCCGACTATCTGATCGTTCAGCACATGGAACCCGATCACTCCGCCAATATCGCTAACTTTATAAAAACCTATCCTGCGGCAAAGATCGTGGCCTCTGCCAAGGCTTTCACGATGATGAAAAACTTCTTCGGAACCGATTTTGCTGACAATCAGATCATCGTTGGCGAAGGAGATACCCTCTCCCTCGGCAAGCACGAGCTGACCTTTTTGACCGCTCCCATGGTGCACTGGCCCGAAGTCATCGTGACCTACGACAGCACCGATAAGGTTCTGTTCTCCGCAGATGGGTTTGGAAAATTCGGTGCTCTTGATGCAGAGGAGGACTGGGCTTGTGAAGCCAGACGCTACTACATCGGTATCGTCGGAAAATACGGTGCACAGGTGCAGAATCTTCTGAAAAAGGCAGCCGGTCTTGACATTGAGATCATTTGCCCTCTCCACGGTCCCGTGCTTACGGAGAATCTTGGATACTACCTTAATCTGTATAATACATGGTCAAGCTATCAGCCCGAGGAAGAAGGCATTGTGATCGCCTACACCTCGGTTTACGGAAATACCAAAAAAGCAGTCTTGCAGCTTGCCGAGAAACTCAAGTCCAACGGTTGCCCCAAGGTCGTTGTTAACGATCTGGCTCGTTGCGATATGGCAGAGGCGGTTGAGGATGCTTTCCGTTATAGCAAGCTGGTGTTGGCTACCACCACCTACAATGCCGACATCTTCCCCTTCATGCGCCAGTTCATCGATCATCTGACCGAGCGCAACTTCAGCAACCGCACCGTAGCGTTGATCGAAAACGGAAGCTGGGCACCCTTGGCCGCCAAGGTCATGCGCGGTATGCTGGAAAAAAGCAAAAATCTAACCTTCACCGAAACCACGGTCAAGATCCTCTCCGCGCTGAATGAAGAAAGCTCCGCTCAACTCAATACGTTGGCTGACGAGCTGTGTAAGGACTACTTGGCACAGCAGGATGCTACGGCAAACAAAAACGACCTTTCCGCCCTGTTTAACATCGGATACGGTCTGTATGTCGTGACCTCCAACGACGGCAAAAAGGATAACGGGCTGATCGTCAACACGGTAACACAGGTAACCAGCACCCCCAATCGCATTGCCGTAACTATCAACAAGCAAAATTACTCGCACCACATCATCAAGCAAACAGGAAAAATGAACATCAACTGTCTGACTGTGGACGCTCCCTTTAAGGTATTTGAAGTGTTCGGCTTCCAAAGCGGCAGAAATGTTGATAAGTTTGCCGATTGCGAACCGCTTCGTTCGGATAACGGGCTGGTGTTCCTGCCCCGCCACATCAACTCCTTTATGTCCTTGAAGGTCGAGCAGTATGTGGATCTGGAAACTCACGGAATATTCATCTGCGCAATCACCGAAGCGAGAGTGCTGTCCGATCGCGAGACCATGACCTACACCTACTATCAAAATCATGTCAAGCCCAAGCCTGCTGTTGAAGGCAAGAAGGGCTATGTATGTAAGATCTGCGGCTATGTCTACGAAGGCGAGGAGCTTCCCGAAGATTTCATTTGCCCCTTGTGTAAGCACGGTGCATCTGACTTTGAAGAGATCAAATAACCAAGAAAATCTAAAACAAAAACAATTATAAAAAATATACAATAACGGAGGAAATGTAAAATGAAAATCTATGTATGTGAAGTTTGCGGTTGGAAGTACGACGAGGCCAAGGGCGATCCCGATAACGGCATTGCACCCGGCACCAAGTTCGAAGATCTTCCCGAAGATTTCGAATGCCCTCTTTGCGGTGTTGGCAAAGATCAGTTTTCCGAAGAAGAATAAAAAATCAAAATAAAAGGAGAAACGATTATGGCACAGAACAAGTATGCAGGAACCCAAACCGAGAAAAACCTTGAGGCCGCCTTCGCGGGCGAGTCTCAAGCGCGCAATAAGTATACATATTTCGCCTCGGTCGCCAAGAAGGAAGGTTATGAGCAGATCTCTGCCCTCTTCCTCAAAACCGCCGACAACGAAAAGGAGCACGCCAAGATGTGGTTCAAGGAGCTCCAAGGAATCGGCAATACCGCCGAAAATCTGGTAGAAGCCGCTAACGGCGAAAACTATGAATGGACCGATATGTACGCCGGTTTTGCCGAGACCGCCGAAAAGGAAGGATTCCCCGGGCTTGCGGCAAAATTCCGTTTGGTTGCGGCCATCGAAAAGCACCACGAGGAGCGGTATCGCGCCCTTTTGAAAAACATTGAGACGGCAGAGGTCTTTGCCAAGAGTGAGGTCAAGGTATGGGAATGCCGCAACTGCGGACACATCGTCATCGGCACCAATGCCCCCGAGATCTGTCCCACCTGCGCACATCCTCAAGCTTACTTTGAGATCCACGCGGAAAATTATTGATCCAAATCATCCCGCAAAAGAGACCTTGTCGGTAGCTTTTGCGGGAATCTTTACTTTATAAGGAGGTGCCTATGGATCTGGTATTGCTTACGGCCATCGGTGTCGGTGGGGCGACTGTGATCGGCGCCGTGATCGGCTTTTTGTTCAAGAAAATATCCCATACCTTCTCGGACATCGTGCTGTCCTTTGCGGCAGGGGTCATGCTTGCCGCGTCGGTTTTGGGGCTCATTCTCCCTTCGCTGGAATACGGCGGAAAATTCGGACTTCTCATCACCGTAGCGGGCATCTTTGTCGGCGCGCTCTGTCTGAATTTTGTGGACAAGCTGGTTCCCCATCTGCACAAACTGGCAGGCGCTGAAGAGGAAAATCACCGCAACACCAATTTGAGCAAGGTGCTTTTATTCGTGACAGCTATTGCCATTCACAATCTGCCCGAGGGAATTGCCGCCGGTGTCGGCTTCGGTTCGGGAAACACCTCGCAAGCACTCATAATTGCGGGTGGTATCGCCTTGCAAAACATCCCCGAAGGAATGGTTATCATCGGTCCGATGTTGGCCGCCGGCATCAAGCCGCGCAGAACCTTTATCCTTGCCATGATAACAGGGCTTGTCGAAGTTGTCGGCACGCTGATCGGATACTTTGCGGTAACCGTAGCCTCTGCCATCCTTCCCTTCGCCCTTGCTTTCGCAGGTGGAACTATGCTGTATGTCATCAGTGACGAAATGATTCCCGAAACCCACGCACACGGTCATCAGCGTGGAGCAACCTATGCCCTTCTCGTCGGCTTTTGTCTGATGCTCGTAACCGACGTGCTGTTGGGATGATGGCACCATCGCCTGCGGGCGGGGGAGGTCGCTTTTTGGAAAAAGCTCCGCAAAAACTTTTCTATTGCGCCCTTGGTAAAATTTGAGCGAACACACTGCCCCCCATGGGGGCCCGCTATGTTCCCTCAAACTACAATATGGGCGCAATAAAAAAGTTTTTGCGCACTTTCGAAGAAAGTGTGCTTTTCTTCAAAAAGCGACCTCCCCCGCTCGCAGGCGGTCGCATAAGAAAAACCCGCAAGTTGCCCTGCGGGTTTTGTTTTTTTATTCAACGGTGATCGTCTTTTCCGAGATTACATTTGTGCCGTCCGCGGACTTGAGGGTCACGATTACGGTATCACCTGCGGTTACAGGGATATTATTGATCACAAAGTTGCCTGCGGTGACAAAGTTGGCAGTATATTCGGTCTCGACATCGTTGATCTTAACAACCACCTTATAGGTGCTGCAAAGGTGTCCGAGCTCGCGGATTTCCACGTTCAGCTTGCCGCTCGTCGCACTTACATCGTAGATGCTGACATCCGAAAGCGATGCCTCAAACGGGATTGCAGGCTGGCTCATACCATTCTCCAAGTTACCCGTCATTACAGTGATATACTGAGGATCATAGCCGTCATTGGTGGCCAAGCTGTCATAGGAGATCACTCGTTTGGTGGACGAAACGTCAAAGGCATAGGTGATCCTTTCGGGAGAGGTTCCCTCCTCTGTAGTGATCACAACAGAGGTTCCGTCAATGACCGCCGAAACGACTGTCAATTCTGTACCGTCTGCGGCATAGGCGCGGAAGCCTGTCAGAGACGAATCGCCATCGCGAACCTTGAGACCGTCAGCATTGGTGAAGGTCAAGGTAGCTACATTGCCCTCCACGGTCATGCTCTGATACTCGGGATTGAGGTAAGCCGCATATGCATCTGTCAATCCGTACTCACCCACAAGAATCGCATACGCCGCACGCTCTGCTACGGGGCGCTTGGTGCCGGGATGGATGCCGTTACCCCAACCGTTCGACATACTTCTGTCAAGGTCAAGGCAATATCCGCCGGTGGCTGCGCTATAGATCGCACCCTCATAGGCTGTGGTGATGGCATATACATTATTGATACGCTTTGCCGTATCCAACTGCACTTGACGGATCAAGTTGTAATAATCGGAATAAGGTGCCAACTGGAAGATGACTACGGGAAGGTCTTCGTCGCGGAAATCTTCTCTCCACTGCTCGATCAGGTCGTTCAAAATATAGTTGTACTGCTCGGTCTTAAGAGAGTTGGCGCGCGACTCGCCTTGATACCACATGACACCGGCGATCGCATAGCCTGCAAGAGGACCTTGCATACCGTTGTAAAGACCCGCAGGAGCAAAGCGGTTACCGATACTTCCCTGAGTACCGGCCTGAAGCGTACCCTCGGAGGAGGTACCTACCTGCCAATAATACTCGTAGTCTTCCCAAATGGTGCGCCCCTCACAACCGGAAGAGTTGAGAACCAAAGAACCGTCCGCGTTCGTCGGGATCCAATCCTCGTTATTGTAGACATCGGCTCTGTCATTAGCAAAGATCTTGTCATAGCTCAACCAAGGGTTGGCTGCACTACCGCCGTTGTAGCTTTCGATAATAGCCACGGGAACGCCCAACTGCTTCTGAAGCATATATGCCGTGATGTAACCGATCGCGGATACACCTGTTACATTATCGGACGTGACCTGTTTCCATGAACCGTTGCTGACATCCTTCTGCAACGTATACTTGGAAGCGATGCTCATCTTGAAGCTGCGGATATCGCGGTTGCTTGCATCGGCAATAATATCTTCCACATTGTGAACCTTGCCGACTGCCAACTGCATATTGGACTGACCGCTGCAATACCAAACCTCACCGATACCCACATTGGTATACGCCACACTGCTTCCGGTATTCTCATTAACGACCGTAAGGGTGTGACCTGCACCGCCTGCCATTGCAGGAAGCGTGATCTCAAAATCGCCGGTCGAGGTTACCGTCGTGCTTGCTGTAGCCACGGTGGCACCGCTCTTGTCGGTTACGGTTGCGGTAATGGTATCGCCCTTAAGACCGTCCCATCCCCACACATTTACGGGCTTGTTTCTCTGAAGCACCATGCCGTCAGCAAAGATGGAAGGCAAGGTTACACCCACGCTGGGCTTGAACTCGACCTTGACATCATCCATATATATGGTAGATGCATAGCTGCTTCCGTTGCCAAGACCAAGGAAAACTCTTGCAGGGTATCCTTCGCCAAGAGCCGTGATCGTCTCTTGTGTGATACGTCCCTCATATTCTATAAAGGTCCATTCGCCCTCGGTGATATGATACGTTTTGTAAGAAAGCTCGGTGTAGCCCTTGTCGCTCATCAAGCCAAAGCGCAATGCTACGGTCTTTGAGCTGTCTACATAATCGGTCAATCTCACATAGGCGGAGATCTTCACGTCATAGTTGATATAGTTTTCAATGTCGAAGGGCATCAAGTTGTTAAGCTTGATACGTGCGCTGTAGGCACCTGCCGATGTAGGCGCAATTCCCTTGATAGTCAGTGCCTTCTCTCCCGTACGAGCACTTTCGGTAGTAGCACCTACGGGGATCGTTGTGCTGAGCATCTGACCGCCCAAACGGTATTCATTGGTATCGTTCACATCGGGAGTTGCGTTGTACAAAGAGAATTTCTCTTTGGCATCTTCGTAGCTTTCCTGCTTGTAAACGACATAATCCGAAGAGGAGGTGTTGGCAATGGTGGTCTTTTGCGTCAGCAAACTGCCGTCGTCCACCTTGAGAGAATAGACCGCCTCTTCGCCGTAATTTCTAACACAATTTTTAGTGGTATACGGACGAATACAAAGAATACCGTCAGAATCAATGTTGGAAATAACTGCCACAATAAAGTACCGACAGCCCTCCTCCGCAGCCTTGACCGTTTCACCGTCTGCGGTGATCTGGGTAAAGACGGTATTGGTCATCTCATCGTGTACCTTGACCCAACCGGTTCCATCAGAGGAAAGAAGCTCAAAGGTGAAGCCAACATTTCCGTAATTCAAGCTGTTCACGCCCGCAATAACACGGATGGAGTTGGAATTCTTGCTCTGCTGAACACCGATGATCTGGGCCGTTTCATTTTTCGAAGTAATCTTTTCCACAGTACGAACCTTAATATTATCAAGATAATGGTAACCCTTGACCGAGCTACCCCAATGGTTGTGAATGGCGAAATGAAGGTTTTGCAGATCGTCCAAATTCATACTCGGATACACCTCGAGAATATTTTGCGTATGAATCAGTTGGTCATTGATGTAAGCCATATAACGACCGTTGGCAAAATCAAAACGAACTCGGATGTTATACCACACATTTGGATCCGCTGCCACCACCACATCAGCCGACTTTCGACCGGAAGAAACCGTGTCATCATAGACCATGAACTGCTTGTTATAAAGAACCAACGTGCTCAATGTTGCACTCGCACCGCCGTCGGTTGCCGTGTAGGGTGCCCACAGCTTCAAAAGGTGAATGTTGCTGGAGGGCTGTTCGGTCATGTAAAAATCAAAGGAGACATCAAAAACATAGGAAGGAAGAAGATTCTTGGTATCGTTGAAGCAGAAGGAGCCCAACGTTCCTGTAGGCTGGATGACCGATCCGCGACCGTCATTGGCTACGGGAGAATCCACCACCTGCCAGTCGGACAGCTTTGCGCCACCCTTCTTGGCATCGGCATTTTGGAAGGTGTCATTTTCCCACCAATCCACATTCTGCTCCGTCACCGTGATCTCGGGGGTAAAGTCCATGGATACATTGATGTTACCGTCAGCCGTCTTAATGGAAAGATTGTCCATGTAGGCATTTACTTCACGGGATCCCCATGCGTCATTCGTGCCGTGCATAAGATACAGCGTAGGCTTTGTAAAACTTACCGAGCTATTATACCATGCCAAATCTCCGTCCGTGGTCATAATGTCTGCATACTCGGTCAAGCCGTAGGTGTTTTCCGCAATAGCAGAACCTTCCAAAACGGTTCCTCCGCTTTGACCATCTACGGTTCCGTTCTTAAAGAAGTACAGAGGCTCCCAAACGGGATCGCCGTTCGCGTCTGTAGTTCTTCCCTCGTTTATATACACATTGAATTTGCCGGTGGAAAGATCAATCACCGTCTTGAAGGAATACCATGTATTTTGCGCCAACAAGCCTTGCTTATATCCGCTCTCGGTCTTTCTCAAAATAGCATAACCGTTCGCGTTGGTTGTAATATATTTGCCCTGACGGAAGGTCAAAGGTGCAACCGTACTGCCTCCCTTGAGACGAATAACATTATATGCATTGCTAAGTCCGTCGCTGTTCTTGTGGAAATCGAAAACGATCTCCAAGGTCTCGTCACCGCTGAGGTTGGTTGCATCCTTGAAGGTAATAGCCGCTTCAGTAGCATTTGCCTTTGCGGTCACTGCAACATCTTGATTCAAATACCATTCATCCCCCACCTGGACGAAGTCATAGCAATCGGTACCTGCCGCATCGGTGAATTGAGCTACACCTGTGGTCATGCTGCCGCCGTTCTCGGATAAATAAGCTGCCAATGCTTGAACATCGACTTTTTCCGTAATCACTGCATCGGTAAAATCAATATGCTCATCAATGTAGGAACCGAGAGAAATATCGTCAAAGCAGAAGTCCACCGCCGCATCGCCGTAGAATCGGCCGAGAGACAGCAAGCCCTCGGTAGGAGCTGCGGCCGCATTCGTAGCCAGTGCGGAAACCGTAACCGTTGAGGTGATCACCTTATTGTCACTGCTGGCAGTTCCCTTGCTTCCGACCGTCATGGTCGTTCCGTTCTCATCAAAGGTCAGCTGCTCAATACGAAGCTGAATCACTCCGGTAAGAGGGTCGATCAGCGCCGTGATCTGATGCCACTGATTGGATACCAGCTTACAAATGTTATTGGTTCCGTTTGCCCCCCAGTTGATGGTCAAATCGCGGGCATAGAGCAGTGACTGACGTGTACTTGAGGCTGTCGCTTTAAGAGTGGTAGAAACCGCAATCAGCGCACCGTAATTGTAACCGCTGGCAGCGGCAGATTCGGCAAGATAAGAGCCTTTCTCACCCTTGATCTTAAAGCTGATCTCGTACGGCTGCCGCCATATGAGTCCCGTTTGGTCATAGATGGTGGGCATAGCCGCCCTCACGTTAGGTTGGATGTACTTATTGGTCACATCTCCCACCGTTTCGGACATAACGGTATAGCTCGAAGGATTTCTCTGTCCGGCGTCGTTGGTATCGACACCACTCTGCACCGTCGTTGTGAAAGCCCCGTCGACCTTTTTGTTCAAATAGTCCGAGGTAAGCTTTTCACCTACCACAGCGTCTTCAAAGTCAAACTTGTTTTGGTAAACAATATGACCGGCCGAACTCGTTTCCGCACCTACCCCAAGAGGCAAGAACGACGCACACATCGGCAAGATCATTGTCATCACCAAAACAACCATAAGGAACTTGTTGAATCGTTTCATGACCTTTTTCTCCTTAAAAATTTGATAACGATAAAGAACGAAAAAAATCTCTTTCCAAACAAAAAAATACATAATAATTATATATCTATTCTCCAAAAAAGTCAACCCCTTACTCGAAAATTGTATATTTTCCACAAAAAGCTTCGTTTGTCCGCCTGCGGGCGAGGGAGGTCGCTTTTTTGAAAAAAAGCTCCGCAAAAAACTTTTCTATTGTGCCCTTTTGCAGTTGGTGCGAACATGGCAATTCCCCAAAGGGGGCAGTATGTTTGCTCTGATTTCGCAAGGGCACAATAGAAAAGTTTTTGCGGAGCTTTTTTTCAAAAAGCGACCTCCCCCGCCCGCAGGCGGACAAACGAAAACACACCCGAAAAGCTCGAGTGTGTCTTCTTAAAATTATTCCACTGTAAGTGTCGATTGCTCGATCACGCTCGCACCGTCTGCGGTCTTGAGCGTTACGGTAACCGAATCACCTGCACTTGCAGCAATATCGGTGACAATGATATTGTTGTCTGCGGTCTCAAAGGAAACTGTATATTCCTTTTCCACATTGCCAACCTTGACGATCACCTTGTAGGACGTTTCATTATGACCGCGCTCCCAGATCTCCACATTGACCTTGCCGGAAACTGCGGTCGCACCGTGGATCTCCGCGTCGCCAAGTGTTGCCAAGAACGGGAATGCGGGCTGACCAATGCTGTTCTCAAGGTTTCCGCCCAAGGTATCGGGCGCTCCCGTAACCGCGTAGGTGTTGACATACGAATACTGTACCGCTACAGGCGAAGCAACCGAAGCTGCCGTCACTACAACGGTATCGCCCACAATGGTCGCCGTCGCATCCACAAAGGTCACACCGTCTCCGCTGATCTTAAAGCCGGTCAGTGCGGTATCGCCATCCTTGATCTTAAGACCGTCGCCAATATGCGAGAAGTGGAGAATGGCTTTGTTTCCGCTGATCTCCATGTACTCATATACAGGACCGGTGTATTCGGTGGTTCCCTCATAATAAGCCTTGTCATATACCATGCCGAGAATGGTGGCTGCCATACGGTTACCTACGGGCACCTTAGTACCGGGATGGATGGTACCGCCGACATCGTTACTGTCAAAGGTTCCTTCGTAAGCCGTCGAGATGACGCCGATGTTTTCCAGTCTCTTGGACGTATCCAACTGGACTTGACGAATGCCGAAGAAGCTTCTGCCGCTCTCTGCGCTATAGGGGGCAAGCTGAACCAGCATGACGGGAAGATCCTCATCCTTGAAGTCTTCTCTCCACTGATCGATCAGATCGAACAGAAGATAATTGTATTGGTCGGGGATTCTTGCGTTGGGCTGAGATTCGCCCTGATACCACATAACGCCCGCGATCGCATAGTTGGCAAGAGGACCTTGCATAGCGTTATAGAAGCCCGTGGGAGCAAAGCGCTCACCTGCACTTCCGTAGGCACCGTCGATCAGCGTGCCTTCTTTGTTGGCAGAGCTGTAGATCTCACCGACGCTCCAGTAATAGTCATAATCCTCCCAAAGGGTTCTTCCCTCACAACCCCAGTTGTTTCTGACCGTGGGAAGGATCGTGGGATCGTTGTAAATAAATTCTCTGTCTGCGGCAAACAGTCTCTCGTAATTGAGCCATGCCTGCGCCGCGCTTCCGCCTTGGTAGCACTCAATGATGGCCACGGGGACACCAAGTTCCTTCTGAAGCTGATAAGCAGCGATATAGCCGATGGCGGTCACGCCATTCACGTTGGAGGATGTCACCTGTTTCCAAGCTCCGTTTTTCACATCCTTCTGAAGCTCATATGCGGCGGTCACACCTACTTTAAAGCTTCTCACGTCATATTTATCGGCATTGGCGACGATCTCCTCTGTATCAAATACGCTGGACATCTTCAGCTCCATATTGGACTGACCGCTACAGTACCAAACCTCACCGATACCTACATTGGTAAACTCCAGTGTTCCGCCGCCGGTCAGATTGGTAACGGTAAGCGTCTGGTTGGATGCGCCTTCCATCTCGGGAAGCTCAATATAGAACTCACCGTTTTTATCTACCGTTCCCATCGCAGAATAGGAACCGATTTCGACCTTAACAGAGTCGCCTTCCTCGCCGTTCCAACCCCAAACGGGAACCGTCTTGTTTCTTTGGAGCACCATACCGTCTGCAAAGATCGAAGGCATGGTAAGACCCACGCTCAGCTTGAATTCAACCTTGATATCATCTACATATACGGTGGAGGGATAATTGGAGGAACTGTTACCGAGACTCAAGAATACTCTTGCCGGGTAACCCGAACCGATGTTGGTAAGAAGATCCTCGGTGATCACGCACTCAAACTCCATGAGTGTCCACTCACCTTCGGTCATCGAATAGGTCGCATAGGTAAGCTCCGTAACCGTTTTGTCACTCATAATGCCGAATCTGGAAATAACCGTCTTGGCACTGTCAGCAAAATCCTCCATCTTGACGTATGCGGATAGTCTGACCTTATATCCCAAATACGAGGATATATTATAGGGCAACAGGTTATTCAGCTTGATGCGTGCGCCAAAGCTACCTTCGGCAGTGGGAGCAAGACCGCTGATAACCATGGACTTCTCTCCCGAACGGGCGCTGTCCGTTTTGGCTCCGACCTTTACCAAGCTGTTTGCCATCGTTCCGCCCATCTTATATTCCTTGGTGCAAGTCTCGGAATAATCACTGTTATAGTTGGAGAAAATCTCGTTTGCGTCCTCAAAGCCTTCTTCCTTGTAGGTCGTATAGGAGGATTGGGGTGAAGCGATGGTTGTCTTCTCCACAAACAGATCATCATCGTTCATCTTGAGCGAATAGATGGCCGCCGCGCCGTAATTTCTCACACAATCCTTGGTGGTATAGGGACGAACGCAGAGGATCGCATCGCTGTCAATATTATTGATGGTAGCCATGATGAAGTAGTTACAGCCTTCCTCCATGGCAGTAACCGTTTCGCCATCGGCAAGGATCTGGGTATAGACCGTATTGGTCATTCGGTCGTCAACCTTCCGCCAACCGTTACCGTTCGAAGAAAGAAGCTCAAAGGTAAGACCGATATTTCCGTACTCCAAATGGCTCACACCCGCCAAAATACGAATGGAATTGGAGGTCAGGCTCTTCTGAACCCCCACGATCTCTGCCGTGGACAGATTGACCGAATAGACCGCCAAGCGGGAAACGCGAATGTCCATATTATCGGTGTCGAAAACGCGAAGAACATCGACCGTAGAGGCAAAGCTCACGGGAAGGTATTGGACATCGCCATTCACATTGTATGTAGGAATCAGATCTGCATAATGCTTGGTAGAGGAAGCATTAGCCAGTTTCTCGCTCAGAGTCGCCGTTGCCGCAATTTCCTCTGAGCCATCAATATAAAGGTTGACCGTTCTGGAAGCATAACTTACCGCAAGCTGAACGGTGTGGGTTCCGGGTGTTAAGGTCACCGACGTAGCCTCACCGAGAAGCGAGAGTACACCTGTGCCATCTACGGTTGCAAGCGTTTCAACCGCCACACGTCCGTCGCTCGTATAGCGATCGAAAGCCGCAAGAACAGTGGACTGCGCCGCCGTGCCGCCTTCGGGAAGGATGAATTCGCTCTCCACCCAAATGGTTCCGCCCTCAAGGTAGCCAATCTTTCCGTCGCCCAAAGCCAGATTAAACTGCATCATTCCGTTTTTGGGAGCAATCGCTTTTACTCCGTTGGCAAACGATACTTGACCAAAGGAGCCAATAGCGGAAAGTCCCACGGAGGAAGAATTTTCCCAACAACAATTTCTCAGATCACCAACAAGCATATCGGAAGCATTAAGCTGATAGAGAGAAGACATACCGTTAGGTGCATTCAACGCAACATCCGCTTCGATGCTGCGAACGCAGAGATTGTCAAAAGAGAACGCGCCCGTGTTGTAGTGGAACATATAGACCGACTGGATCCCCGCCGTTCCGAGAGAATATCCGTAAGGTACACGGGCATCTCCCCATGTGGGATTGGTCTTCACTGTCCACGAGTCGGTTTCAGCGTTATATTTGGTATAGAGGAGATAATTTCCATCCGAATCCAATGTGGAATACGCCTTGAGCTCACCGTCCACATAGAACTTGTATGTCTCGGTGGCAGGACTCACCACGCAAGTCAGTTTATACCATACATCGTTGGTAAGGGTAAACATATAGTACGTCGCACCGGGACCAAAATAGATCGCGGTAGTGTCCTCCGTATAGCCCGCGTGCATCAAACGCATCTCGGTGCCCTTCGCCCCTTCCTTCAAGGAAAGAATACCGCTCTCGCGATTGATCTTACCGTCCACGCGAAAATCAAAGGAAACCTCAAAATCACCTGTGTGGAGAATCTTATCGGTATCCTTAAAGGTGAGTGGCGCCACGGTCGTACCCGAAGGCATGGAAATGTATTGGTTGCCGCCCGATTCGGTGGTAACCGTATATCTGGATGCCGTGCCCGACGCCGTCAAGCCCGAAAGTGTGGGAACACTGCTCAAAGCCTTGGTCGTCTCATCGTAGGTAAGGCTGTTAAAGTCATTAAAAGAGTCTATCTTAAGACTTTCTTTCTCCTTATAGGAGACCATCTTCACATCATCCAGATCAACGCTCAAATAATTCTTTGCATATCCGCGGAAAAGGAGAACCTGATAGACAGAATCCAATGACAAGCAACTGACCTTCATGGTGAAGGGCGCATTTGCGCCGTCTGTCACATAGACAGTACCCTTGTTTGTTGCCGTATCGTATACCAAACGGATGCTGTACCATGTCTCGGCCTTGACTGCATAAGAGCTGACCGTATTTCCCGCTGTTCCACCGCCGGTATTATAAGCCAAAACACCGAGATTCTCATTGTTCTCTCCTCTGTCTGCCGCCTTATTGGTATATACGGTCAACGCATTGGTCGTCTCAGTATTTGACGACTTAGCAGAGGTGGAAGAAATTCGCACCAAGGGGAAGGTAATGTTTCCCGTAGCGATCTCCGAATCATCTGCATTGAACCTCATACGCACACGGAAGGACAGATCAAAGGTTGCATCGGTCAGCAGATCCTCCCCCACAAAGGTAAATCCGTTCGACGTATAAGACTTATGCGTAACATACCGATTTCCGTTTTCCTCGGTAACAACATTCCAAGTGTCGCTTCCGTTAACAGTGAATCCACTGTCCGAAAGTTGCTCCGAAACATAGCTCGCAAGACTACCGTCCACAGCCGTGTCAAAAGAAAACTGCTCATGATACTTCACAGCCGACGTCGAGGTTCCTTCCTCGGCAACCGTACTGCTTACATTGTCTTCTGCCGTCTCCGCCGCAAACACTCCCATAGGGAATGCTGACACGACCATGACCAAGCAGATCAAAAGGGCAACGATCTTTTTCATAAAATCCTCCACACATAAATAATTGGAAACAATATCCCATTTTTACATCTTCCATTATACAATCAAATTCCCCCAAAGTCAAGTATTTTTTGAGAAGATTTGCGGAAAGGACGGGGCGCCTGCGGGCGCGGGATGTCGCTTTTTTGAAAAAAAGCTCCGCAAAAAACTTTTGACCCGCGCCCTTGCCAATGTTTGAGCGAACATACTGCGCCCCAATTCGTCTCGCTATGTTCGCTCAAACTACAAAAAGGGCGCGGATCAAAAGTTTTTGC